>DGVT01000088.1 GCA_002395965.1 Porphyromonadaceae bacterium UBA4277 | reverse complement strand
ACGAGTAAACAAGTAAACGAGTAAACGAGCAGACGAGTAAACAAGTAAACGAGCAGACAAGTAAACAAGTAAACAAGTAAACAAGCAGACAAGCAGACAAGTAAACAAGCAGACAAGTAAACAAGCTACGAGTAAAAGAGCTACGAGTAAACAAGCTACCAGATCGCCACAGCGGCCCAAGTTGTCCCGGCTGCTGTTCAAGTCAGCTTGGGGTTGCTACGGTGACGGGTGGCATCGCGGTGCGTCTTTTTCTCGAAGTTACGCTCGATGGCATCGGTGAGATTAATCCCCGTCTGGTTGGCAAGGCAGGCCACCACCCAGATGACATCGGCCAGCTCGTCGCCGAGGTCCTTTTCGGCGTCCGATGGCTTTTCCGACTGCTCGCCATAGCGCCTTGCCATGATGCGAGCCACCTCGCCCACTTCCTCGGTGAGGATTGCCATGTTGGTAAGTGGGGAGAAATAGCGCACGCCAACGGTGTTGATCCACTCGTCCACCCTATCTTGAAGCTCTTGTATTGTCATTATTTTAATTATGAATTACGAATTATGAATTATGAATTCAATGACTCGGAACCTACGGAGGACTACGAAAAATCCGGGAACTACGAGGACTCCCAGGACTCCGAGGGCTCTGAGAGTTACGAGAGCTACGAGAACTCCGGGAGCTACGAGAGCTCCGAAAACGCCAGAAACTCTGAGGACTCTGAAGACCCTGAGGGTTACGAGGGCATTATTCGCGCAGTTTTGAGTCGATGATTATCGTCACCGGGCCGTCGTTAACCAGGTCAACTTGCATATCGGCGCCAAACACTCCACGCTTCACCTCACGCCCGGTGAGGCGCTCCATTTCGCTGCAGTAGGCTTCATACAGCGGCACAGCCACATCATGCCCCGCGGCATGGATGTAGCTGGGGCGGTTACCCTTCTTGGTACTGGCATTAAGGGTAAACTGGCTCACGGCAAGAACCTCACCGCCCACGTCAAGCACACTGCGGTTCATCACTCCTGCCTCGTCGTCGAAGATGCGCAGCGCGGCAGTCTTGGCTGCGAGCCATTCCACATCGGCCATAGTATCGCCCTCGCGCACGCCCACAAGCACCATCATGCCGGCACCTATGCGGCTGTGCTCCACGCCAGCGATGGTCACACCGGCACATTTAACACGTTGAATTACAATCCTCATAATCAGTAATATAAAGGCCATATGCATGAAGCCGCCATTTGATGACGGCTTCACACGCTATTTTGTTTTAGTTTTGCTATCACTTGCCGGCGATGGGGATGATGCCCAGCCCGGGACGGTCGTGCAAGGTGATCTTTCCGTTCTCGACCGTCATGCCGTCGAAGCGGTCGTTGGCGATGAGCAGGTTGCCGTCGAGGTCGGCATAGTCAACCACCGGCGAGAGGTTGGCGGCAGCCGTCACGGCACACGAAGTCTCGGTCATGCAGCCGATCATCACCTTCATGTCGAGGGCACGTGCCAATGTCACCATCTTATGTGCCTCATACAAGCCGGTGCTCTTCATAAGTTTGATGTTAATGCCGTCATACACACCCTTGAAGCGCACTATGTCGGGCAGGCGCTGGAATGCCTCGTCGGCAATGATGGGCAGCGGGCTGCGCTCCCTGAGCCATGCCGTCTCGTCGATCATCGTCTTGTCGAACGGTTGCTCCACAAACAAGCAATTACGCTCATTGAGCCAGTGGCACATCTCCAGTGCGTGCTCCTTGCTCGTCCACCCCTGGTTCACATCCACACAGATGGGCACATCGGGCATCATCTCGCGGATGATGTTGATGGTTTCCTGATCTTTATCAAGGCCCATTTTCACCTTGATGAGCTTATAGGGGCGCGCTTCCTCCACCTTACGGCGCACCACCTCCTCGGTGTCGATGCCTATGGTGAAGCTCGTGACGGGAGTCTTGTCGGGGTTGTAGCCCCAGATTTTGTACCACGGCTGCCCCATGATCTTGCCCAGCAGGTCGTGCAGGGCGATGTCGATGCTCGCCTTTGCAGCACGATTATTAGGTGCCACGTTATCGACATAAGTGAGTATGTCCTCAATCTTGAACGGGTCGTTGAACTGCGACAGGTCGAGACTGTTGAGGAACGCGGTCACGCTCTCAACGCTCTCGCCCAAATAGGGTGGCATCGAGGCCTCACCATAGCCCACAATGCCGTCATACTCGAGCTGCACTTGCACATCGGGGGTGGTGGTGCGGCTGTAACGGGCCAGGTTGAAGGCATGACGAAGTTGCAACTCATAAGGGAAAAACGAAAGGTTCAAGCGGCCGCTCTTTGATGTCTTCTTAGTAGGAGCGCCAAACGCCGAAAAAGAAATCGGCGATGCTGCGGCGAGGATACTCGCACCCGCGCCGGCAAGGAATTTTCTACGGTTTATCATTATGCCTAAATATTATAATTGATTATTCTATGAAAGTGCAAATTTACAAAAAGTTGGCGTAATTTCAAAACAGTTTTTAGTTATTATACGAAAATCTGCCATTCGGTTTTTCTGACTTTTCTGACTATTCAGACTATTCAGACTAAGATCGAAGTGTTCGAAGAGCCCAAAGAGTCTGAAGAGACCGAAGAGTCTGATTGCTATCGTCAGTACCACTGGTGGTTTTCCACTCTGATTATACCGGGCGTCCCAAGCTCGGTTTTCACCCTGCTGATCGAGAGCGGAGAGTAGAGGTAGTCAGCTGCTCCGGGCTCCAGGCTGTTGATTTTCACTTGCCCTGAGCAGATGGTGGTCACCCGCGCCCGAATATATTCTTGTCATTGGCAAGCCACTAACGGTATATGCCGTTGACTGAACAACACCATAGTTGGAATTTCTGACTGTGCGGACAGAACCTTGATGGTCCCGCTCGTAGTAGTAATACTGCACGGTGCTGTCGTTCAACCATTCCATTTCCCAAGTATTAAAGTTCTGTTATTTAAAAAAAATCTCTTGATCCAATTGAATCTCTAATCCGTATGGCAAAGCATATTCATGAAGTGAATTAATATGGTAATTGTAGCAGACATTATCATTCTTCCTTTTGGCTATGTATTTCACAATGCTATCGTTTTTGATACAATCAAATGAAATATACCATCCCTTCATTTTATAGTACCAAATTTTATTGTCAACTAATTGTAAATTATTTAAGTGTGTGTAATTATGTGATAGAGATAACATTTTACAAGCCAATTCTTTTATATTTTGGTAGCATATAGAATCTATTCCAATTTCTGTACAGGTGTGTGGTGTCTTAATAAATAACAGATTTGTAGTTGTCGGTATGTCGGCACCCCACATTTGTTTTAGATATTCAATAATAGTATCTCCTAAGAATAGTCTATAATATGTGCGCGGATAACCAAATTCTGTTTGATTAAATTTATATTTTGGTTTCATTTTATGCATGTCAAATGATTTCATGGAAAACCATAAATTCGTGTCAATCTTTTGATATTCAATTATGTCATCAAGTTTGTTAGATTTTATGACAAATATTTTACTACCGAGATTTTTTACAAACACAAAAGGTGTATCAGTTGGCTCGCCTTCGCCTTTAAGCGTATATTCATTAAACGTCTGAAACTTTTTATAACCATCTAATTCGTTTTGACAACTTATTAAGAAGGCAATAAATAATACAATAAATACGAATAATATATTTGTAAATTGTTTCATCTTTCAATAAAGTAATCAGGCAGAAATGGACTTTTATTTCCGTTATCCCATTTAAATCCAGTTTTATAATCAATTTTTAAATTATAGATTGTTTCGGGCTTAAGCCCTTTTATGGACATAATATAGTCATTACTATAATTTGCACCAATTATGCCATATAAACTATTCTTTAATGGGTCTTTTGTTTCAAACTATAAGATTAGAAAATTAGTACATATTATTCAATTATTCTTCCATTTAACATTGATTTTATGACGTGAAGTGAATCGTTCTTAATATACCCTCGAAAAGTAGATATTTCATCATAATATAAAATGCCTTCGCGTTTAGAAAGCCGTACAAAATTTGGCTTAAATTTTATTTTTCTGTTTGTTTTCTTGAGAAATATAAGATTATTTGAACAGCAAGTAAAAAACAATCTTTTTAATTCGTTATTACAATTCACATTGTACATTACGACCCCGAATTTGATATTTTTGAAATTGTTATTAAATAAGCTATTAATTCCAGCGTCGCTGATAATCAAGTCGATGCTGTCATTGAACGCTGATATCTTGAAGGCAATGTCGTCTGAATTAGTTTTATTGGCGAAGTCTGATATCGCGTTTATTAAATATTGGTTGCATGATTCATTAAAGCAATATTCATCAACAACAATTACACCGACATTGTCTATTTTTTCTTTGGTATGATAAAAGATAGGATATTCTATTATTTTCGTTCTGCATGAAGAAAATAATAAATTTATAATAACGAATATAAGTGCTAATTTCAAATTCATACTAATTATGGTATTACGATTAATTCAGGTAGAAGTCCAGGAGTTGATTTTGAATCATACTGTTTATTTTCATCAGAAAAAGGGATGTCAATAAAGAAACGTGCATCTGGAAATGAAGTTTGTATCAATTTCGCTACATCAACATCACCCAATGAAACTGTTAAAGAACCATTTGGATGCACGTGCCTTAATTCAATTACATTGTCATTACTTGAGATTTTTTTAACTATATATTCTTGAGAAACATCAACCCCATCAATATGTGATGTTCCAATATAGTTTGTTTCAATATTATTATTTTCGGTTTTTACAAAAGACCATTCTACATCTGTATTGTCTTTCATGAACTCATATACATAACGCAAATTATTGGAAGAAAATGTGGTTACCAGAACCTCCTCACAATCATTTGAATATGAATTAATTGTTTTAACAACCTCGTTGTTTTGTGATTTAATAAATGATTTTGATACAATAATAAAGCTGCTATTATTAGGAGAAAAAATACAATCTAATGGGTCATCGTTTTTATTTAATAATGATATATTGCCTATACGGTCAATGGCATAATTATCTTTCCCATTTAAATCAACATAGCGCAACGGGTTGTTTCCGCACCAAGCCCACGGGGAGATGTCGTGATACTTGTCGGCCAGCGGGTCGGGGGCAAGGAACCGCATGGTTATGGGGTCGTACCACCGGGCGCGGTTGTTGTACCACGCCAAGCCGCCTGTGTCCTGCCACGGCTTGCCAGTGTGCAGATGATGGTCACCCACGCCCGAATATATTCTTGTCATGGGCAAGCCACTGGCGGTATATGCCGTTGACTGGACAACACCAAAACTTGCATCTCTGACCGTGCGTACCGAACCTTGATGGTCCCGCTCGTAGTAGTAATACCGCACGGTGTTGTCGCTCAGGCACTCCAAGAACCGACCAGTATAATGTAAAACACATGTTTTTTTCATTCTACCAGCTATATTAGTGAAGTATTTTATAAACATTTGTAAAATTCAAATTTAAATATAACATTTTCAATATAATGACGTAAATTGTAAAAAAAACGTATATTATGAATAATAAAAATCCAAACCATGTCAAAGATAAATATGTGTGAAAATATAGTATCGATACATGCACAATATAAAATGGGCATAAAAATAAGAAATGAAGCAGACGGGAAAATGTTATATATAACAAATTAATGCTTGATACAAACAATAGTGTATATATTTGCATTTCACTTATGCAAGGAGGACAATTATTACTATCAAGACACGGTTCACACAATGGGAATCGTGTACAATACAGGAATATAACGCTATTCAAAAGAACTATAAATATAAAGTGATTATGGATTGATTTCATAAATAAAAGTTTCTTTAGTTTCGTCATGATATTTTCTCCAAACATCAAACTGTTTAAATGTATCAATTAACAGTTCTTCAATATTCCTTGCTTCAACAGTACCATTTTTACTATCTCCCATAATATTATTTTCCCATCCTTTATATGGCCTATTCGTTTGTTTATCGTATCTATCTGGAAGCCCTAATATATGCCCAAATTCATGTGGAGCGGGATTATCTTGTTCGAGTGACAAAGTATTTCTACCTTCAGCTCTCCCTATAGATCTCCAAATACCTTCATCATATCCATCCACATACGAACGAGAAATATCAGAAACTTCTATGTAGTTTTTGCGACTCCTTGGATTCCATGAGTCAAGTATAAACCAAGGAGTATTATTCTCTTTGCCATTGTATAGATGAAATATTATTAAACGAAAATCTGCCATTCGGTTTTTCTGACTTTTCTGACTTTTCAGACTATTCAGTCTATTCAGACTATTCAGACTAAAATCGAAGTGTTCGAAGAGACCGAAGAGTCTGAAGAGACCGAAGAGGCCGAAGAGTCTGATTGCTATCGTCAGTACCACTGGTGGTTTTCCACTCTGATTATACCAGGCTTTCCAACCTGGGTTTTCACCCTGCTGATAGAGAGCGGCGAATAGAGGTAGTCGCTTGCTCCAGGTTCCAGGCTATTGATTTTCACTTGCCCTGAGCAGTGGATGTACTTCCCGTTACGCAAATACATGCCGACATGTGTCACTCGGCCGGTCTTGCTGTTGCCAAAGAATAGAAGGTCGCCCAACTCGCAGTTGTGCCAGTCGGCAATCTTCTCACCGGTTAAAGCCTGTTGCGAGGCATCGCGCTGCAGGATGACGCCACTTGCAAAATAAGAGATTTTCATGAGTCCGGAGCAATCAGTGACCTTTGTAGAAGTGCCACCCCACAGGTATCCGCTGCCCATCATGCGGCGTGCAGTACGTTCAACCAGATTGATGTCGAGCGGCTGTTTGCGCCAAGTGGCGAAATTGGCCACAACACCCTTTTCAGCCCAGCCGTCGCGGCCGTCGGGAGTGACCAGATGCACCCAGCCTTCTTGCTCACCACGATACTCGAGCAGGCATCCTAACACCAAATCGCTTACAGTCTCGTCACCACCGGGTGTAGTCGTGAGCCGTGAATCATAGGCCGTGACAATGTAGCGCTCGGTGTGCTGCCACTGCTGCATATCATCTTCGTTATGGAACGTGAGTGAACTGGCTGGCACCCATGCTATATAGTGGTCCGGCATCTGAACACGATACCAGTCATCGTCGTCATCAAGCACCTTTACAGGAGTACCCATGACAGCCTGAGTAGCAATCTCGGCGCTATGCTTGGGCTCGCAACGCAACGTAGCCACCGACAGTTTGACGATAGCCCAGCGTTTCTTAGTCGGTTGTATGGTTTCGCCCACCTTCACATCGACCTTTACGCGGCGTTCGCCCTTGAATGCCTTTTCCAACTCTGATTTGGTGTATTCATCGGCCACGATGCCCTTCACCGTTATCACACCGTCGCTGTGGTCGGTTTTCACGTCCCATAGTGTGGTACGTTTGTCTGGCACGAGCCGTTGCCTAATCTTGTCAACTTTAGCATTCACGCTCGACACAGTTGCCGCAGCGGCAGTCAAGGCCAGCACAACAACAGCCAGCAAGACACATATCTTTTTCATAATTAATAATGTTGAGATATAAGTTTCGAAATTAAACGTTCTATTGAATTAAACTGCTCAAAGGGGTTATGCCATTCACCTCAAGATGTGAGTGCCATTTGTCATAGTATAGGTTGCCACCGCGCCATTCCACCTCGCCGGGCTGGAAATCGACTGTTTCGCTACGGATGTAGGTCTTGGGCGGGTCAAGGCGGTCGCCCACAGCCTCGTTGGTAGCCATGCGATACACGTCGATACCCGTAGCATAGTAGGCATCCATGGGCGTGTCGATGGCGCTGCGCCCAAACGATTGGTCGGTAGGCACCCAGCCCACCCCTTGGAAGAACGTCTCGCCCCAGTCGTGCCAGTTCACCTCGTCGGGATGAAGCATCCAGCCGCTCTCCCACCGTGCGGGAATGCCCAGCGAGCGCACCAGCGTGATGTAGAGCAGCGTGACCTGACCACAGTCGCCATGACCATTGTCGAGGACGTATTGCGGAATATTTGCCAATGTGCTGTACTCGCGTGCACCAGCCCAAGGGAACGTGCGCGAAATCCACTGATACACCTTGTAGGCTTGCATCACTGGATTCTCTTCGTCTCCCACGATTTCCCTTGCCAACTGACGCATCTCGTCGGTAATAATCATGTGGGGGGCCTCACTGGCAGTATAGGTCTGATAAATCTCGCTCTCGGTGTTATACGGCTCCACCATTGCCAGAAGGTCCTGCTGAGCGATGTGGCGCTCCCCCACCTCATAGGTGAAAGTGTATTCGAAGTGTGTGGGCTTTCCCTTCTCGGCCACGGCTTCCATATACACCGTGTGGTGCTTGCTCGTGGTGCTGAAGGTGGCAGGATGATTGCCTTCTACATACTGGATGTTACGCTGGCGGATGTTCTCAAACGGGAACGGCATCCACACGCGCAGGGTTTCGCCGGCAGGCACTGCATCGGCATCTACGTCGAGTGAGAAGGTGATGTTAGCGCGTTGCCAGTTACGCACCCCCCATCGGTCGGGCGCAGTGCGCATAGCCTGCAAAAAGTAGCGGCGGCGGGTTTTGTAGGATTCCCAATTCTCTTCTTGGTTGGTTTGTGCAAATTCATCGCCCAGTAGCCACAGGTTGCGTACGCTCTTGCGAAACCACCATTCTTGTCCGTCGATGTTCATCACTTCGAGTTTGCGCGCTGCCTTCCAGTTGGCAATCTGCGCATCGGTGGCTTCGGGCATCTTCTCGCGTATGAGTGCCACACCCTGCTCGGGCGTCATGTTGAAGTCCTTGCGGATGCGCTCCATGATGGTCTGCAGCGAGTCGATGCGCACAGCCTCGGCCTTTCGCACTTTCTTAGGCAACTTTTTCATCACTTTTTCGGCTTGAGCAAACTCGCCTTGAGCCATGAGTCCATTCACTTGCTCAAGCCATGATTCCTGGGCTACTGCCGCCACTGCCGCCAGCATCAGCGACAAAACTATCAGTATCTTTTTCATCAGTTTTATCTTTTATATCAATGTTCTAATGTTATTCCACACCAGGTTCGACAGGCTCAGGTTCTACGGGTTGTTCCTCTACGGGTTCCTCGTCGATGATGCGCTTCTCGCAGTCGAATTTGCCATACTTGTCGCTGGCATAGCCGTCCTTATCGACAGTAAAGGTTTCATAGTCAGCATCACGCACAAGTTCGCCACAATACCAGATGTGTGACTTGTCGCGGGCATAGCGTCCTCGCCAATCCTCAAGAGTAAATGTCTCTAAGTCGGCATCGCGCACAAGGTCTCCCATACACCATATATGGGACTTGTCGCGACTGTATAGACCCTGCCATTCCTCGACGTAAGTCTCAGGATCGGCAAGCGGCAAGATTTTTCCATAACGATACACGTATCGACTATCGACCGCAGTATTCCACTCCTTCACGCGGAACGATGCCAAGTCTGGAGTAACGATTTTTATCGTATCATAATAGGCATAGCGGCTATCTTTTGCCCAAAGGTCATCTTCGTTCCATTTAAGTATTTCAAACGATTCGACATCAGCCACATTGAGCGGCACACCCTTATAGTAGTAGTCGTTTTTGTCACTACAAAGTGGGTATTTGCGAGCCTTGAGGGTAGCCACATCGGCACCTACAATCAGTCTTTCCTTGAAATAGGCATGGTGTGCATCGTGACCAAGCCAGTCTTTTATGCTCTCGAACGAGGCGGCATCCACTTGTGGCAATTCATTATAAATGTAGCCGAAACTGAATGTCCAGTAGGCATGATAAACCGTGCCGTTACCTGCCACATACTTACCATTGGAATTGCATGCAGCCAGCACCAGCATCATTAAAGCAAAACATACAAGATTGACAGTGGTTTTCATTTTCATCGGGTTTTTGATAATTGTCTGCACAAATATAGTATAATATTCTAATTCGAGCAAACCAAGTGGCACATTTTATTGATTTTTTGACCTTGTTTTTTTCAGGTAGCACAATTTGTTGTAATTTTGCAGCCTGAAACAAGTGTTTAGGTTCATGGTGCCCTGCGCACCGGAATAATAGGGAAACAGGTGAGACTCCTGTGCAGTACCCGCTGCTGTGTGTTCCACACTCTGCCAAGTTCACACTAAGCCACTGGCCACAATCGTCGCCGACAATGCATCAAGGCCGGGAAGGCGTGAAACCAAATAGCAAGGAACAAGCCAGAAGACCTGCCTCGACACAAGCCTGACAGTGCTATGCCACAACAGCATAGCACCGGTTCACGTGGACTATTGAACCGAGGTTAAGAATATTGATGTATGATTATGTTTAACTATAAAAACTTTTTATTCATGAAGAAATTCTACTTAGCAATGGCAGCTATTGCTGCACTTGGTGTGGCCAATGCCCAAGAGAGCATTACCCTCGACCTGAACAACCCCACTACCCCGGCAAGCATCGAGTGGATGCAGAGCGAATACCTCACCGGCAGCGACGGCTACTACTGGACCGGTACCTACAGCGACGAAGTGAAATGGATGCAATTCGGCGACTTCATGGTGTCGCACACCCTGGGTGGCTCATGGGGCGGCATCTACTGGGACGGCTTCACCGTGTGCCGCGGCAGCGATAAGAGCGACCACACCGCTACCGACGACGGCGGCTGGCTGCAGCACTGCTGGTTTAACATTGCCGGCGGCGGACTCAACGAGAACAATGAAGTGGCTGCCGACGCTCCCTACCTTGTGGGCTACTGGGGATGGTATGTGGGAGCTCCCGAGCAAACCAACCAAATCAAGCTCAGCGGCGACAAACTGTTCACTGCCAACCACATCTATGTCACCAACAGCACTTACCCCTACTACAGCAACATCAACGGTGCCGCCCCTGCACGCGCATTTGCCCAAGGCGACCACCTGAAGCTCATTGCTCACGGTGTGGCAGCCGATGGTAGCGAGAAGACTGCCGAGCTACTGCTTGCCAGCCACGACGGCACACTCCACCAGATCGACCAGTGGACACAGTGGGACCTGTCGGAAATCAATGCCGAAGGCGGCCTGAAGAGCATCTACTTCTCAATGGAAACTACCGACATGGGTGAATGGGGTGCCAACACACCTCTGTACTTCTGCATCGACAAGCTGAACGTGAACACCATCGTATCGACAGCCGTTGACGAGCTCGACAGCGAGAAGGAAGTGGCTTCACGCAGCTTCTACAACATTGCCGGCCAGCAGGCTGCACAGCCGTTTGAGGGCGTGAACGTAGTCGTGACACGCTACACCGACGGCACAACCTCTACCAGCAAGGTAGTGCGTTAATCATGAATGAGCCCACTTGAAAAAGTCCTGAAAGGACTGTAAGCCCTCAGCTGGGGAGGCATCGACGTTGGCAAGCCCGGCCTTGAAAAAGTCCTGAAAGGACTGTAAGCCCTCAGCTGGGGGGCATCGACGTTGCCAAGCCAGGCCTTGAAAAAGTCCTGAAAGGACTGTAAGCCCTCAGCTGGAGAGGCATCGACGTTGCCAAGCCCGGCCTTGAAAAAGTCCTGAAAGGACTGTAAGCCCTCAGCTGGGGAGGCATCGACGTTGGCAAGCCCGGCCTTGAAAAAGTCCTGAAAGGACTGTAAGCCCTCAGCTGGAGAGGCATCGACGTTGGCAAGCCCGGCCTTGAAAAAGTCCTGAAAGGACTGTAAGCCCTCAGCCCAGGGCAACGCCCTGGGTGATAATCAAGAAGTTATGTCTCGCCCTGAAAGGGCAAAAGCACAAGATGCAACTTTTTTCAAGTGGACTCATGAACTGAGTATTCTGAATTATGACACGCCCTGTTGTCGGGCAAAGGTAATGGGCTTGCGTGGCGAAATGCCATGCAAGCCCATCGAAATTATAAAACGCTCATGTGTGCCGTTGTTACAATACTATTCTTTTTTCTTGAAGTAGTCGTTATACATCTTTATGCCGAAGATTATAACGCTGCACGCTGTGGTTATCAAGTTGGTAAAGAACAGTGCCGCGCCATCGCCGGTGATGCCCAGCATGGCACCCTGCAGCATAAAGGCGACTCCGCCTATTGCCATCATCAGGAATGTGGGCACGGCAATGTCGTCGGTACGGCGTGTGCGAATGGTGCGCCACGCCTGTGGCACATAGCCCATCACAAGGCAAAGGCTTGCCACAAGTCCGCACACGTTGTAGAACGATGTGCCAGGTGCAAAGATTTCGAGTGTAATCATAATTATTTTTTTAGTTAGTTAAGTAAACAAAGTAAACAAGCAGACGAGTAAACA
>DGVT01000011.1 GCA_002395965.1 Porphyromonadaceae bacterium UBA4277 | reverse complement strand
CCCTTATTCTTTATTATGCCATAGATATAAGCATAAAGTTGCCGCTTATTCTCCTCTGGTATAGTCATTAATCTGCCCTTGGTGTTGATGACTATGTGATATAGTGATTTTGTCGTGCTCATGTGTATTTAACGCTGCCTTCATGCTATTATTGTCCTACATCTATCGACGTAGGACTCCTCGCGCTGCCATCGGTCCCCACTTATGGAGCTGAAGCTCCCGTAAAGTGGGGTTAAAGAGATAATTTCGTCTTCGACGAAAAATGCTATCGGTACCATTCTGCTCGTTACTACCATGCGCTTGATAATACCCGACGGCCCGGCCTAATCGAGAATGATGAATTGTTCAGGCGTCAGCCGCTCGTAGCTTGTAGCTACTACAGGCGTCAGCCAGCTCGTTTACTCGTTACAGGGGTTCCGCTTCGCTCCACCGCCTGCCTAAAATCTGCCGCTCCTAACGGAGCTCTGCTTGTTTACTTGTTTACTCGTTTACTAAAAACCTTTCTTGTGGCCGAAGTAGCGGGTGAGCAGGTCGTCGGTGCACAGGGCGGCATCGCCGCCGTGCCGGTAGTGCGGGCAATAGCGATAGTCGAGGATGTTGGCACCGTCGCGCCTGAGCTTGTCAACGAGCAGTGTGCAGTCGTCTTCGTCGGCTGTGTTGAAGAAATAGGTGGGCACGCTGGTCATCTGCGGCTCGGAGCACGACATCGAGATGGCTGCGGCAAACACCTCGGGGTGCCGTGCCACGAAGTCCCACGTGCCGCGACCGCCGTCCGACGAGCCGGCCACATAGATGCGCTGCGCATCCACCAGTCCCTTGTTCACCAAGTTGTCGATCATGTGCTTCACATCGTCGTAGCATGCATCCCAATATACGCACTGCGTGCTGTCGGCCTTGTGGCACATGGGCAGCAGGGCTATGGCCTTGATGTCGTGGCGGCGCAGGTAGTGGATGATTGAGTCGTCGGCGGCGCAGTTGTCCCAGTGGTTGCGGTGCTTGAAATAGCTGTGGATCTTGCGGTCGCGCACGCCGCCGTGCAGCCATAAGAACAGCAATGCCTTGCCCGGCTTCTCGGGGTGGATGCTGATCACCTGGCATGGCAGGTTGTAGGTCAGCGTGTCGGCAGGCATTGCCGCCATCCATACCGTGTCATGCACCACGGTAGTGCGGCTCACTCCCGCGTTATTGGTCATGATGCTCACACAGCCCGTCATCGCAGTGATGGCGGCTATCAGTAGTAATTCGGTCAGTCTCTTCATGTGTAACTATTTATTTAACGATGCGAATTTACTAAAATATTTCTACAAAATTGTGATATATAAGAAAATTGAAGTATATTTGCAAATGGATTGAATAATCCAAAGAAATTTTGATATTGAAGCGTTATGCGCATTCTTGCTGATTGAGAACGTAGGAAATTCTTTACATGTGCAAGGGAAAGAGCGTGGCGGCTTCCATGCTATAGCGTGGACTGCTCACATTATACCCCTTCTTGCACTTTTGGTAATTCCTACGACCATCAATCAGCGAAGTGTGGCATAAGCAGCCCACGCTTCGTTTTTTATTGTCAGGTTAGGGCAGCGCCTGACATTGATAATGATAGATACCTATGATAAATAATTGAAAAAAATAAAACCTCTGCCGCAATATGGCGCATCTATATTCTACTTTAGCCGCTAGAATGATAGAATACAATAATTCAAATAATAAAACCATATAATAAATTGTTGACTATGAAATATAAAAGTATTTTATTTGAACCCTGGGTTGGAAAAGACTATACCACAGGAGGCGTTTTCAACAAAAAAGTTCTCGTATTAGGCGAAAGTCATTATTGCAACGACTTGAACTCTGGAAAATGTAAAAAGTGTGTTAAGGTCAATATGCGTTCAGAATGTTTTTCGCAGACTCAAGATGTGATTGAGGAGTTTGTTAATGATTATCGTGGTGAGTCGTATCAACAAACATTCCTCTGTTTTGAAAGAGCATTGACCGGTCGTGAATTGACACAAAATGAGCGCGAGATGTTATGGAATAGTGTGGTATTTTATAATTATTTTCAGGCCGCAGCTACTGGAGCACGAGTTGCTCCCGACTTTGAAGCTATTCAAGTTAGTGAAGATGCCTTCCATGAACTTCTCGAGTTGTATCAGCCTGATGCTATTATTGTGTGGGGCTCTCGATTATATGATCTTTTGCCTGCGTGGGAAGGAACTGAAAGCAGTTTGACAATAGGTGCCGATTCTGCTCGGGTATGGCATTATATAGTTAATGGCAAAGAGATTCCAGCTCTGTGCGTGCATCATCCAAGTTCACCGTCTGGCAAATGCTGGCCTTATTGGCATGAATTTCATAAAGTATTTATAGGTGTTCCTTTATTTAAGGACTAAATATTATATCCACATTTTGTTTCACAATTAAATCACAACATTATGCTTTACAATCGAACACAAATTCAAGGCAATTCTATGCCTCTGTTAATGGGTTTCACGGAACCCTCAAAAGTCGAATTCGACGAAACTCCAGTCGTGTCTTATTACGACCCTATTAGTCAAGTCAGACATATTGATTGTAGATTAGTAGGAACACGAAGTTTGAGAACTCGAGTGCAAGGAGGAAAAGTGGTAAAAAAGAATGAGATTGACGATTCAAAAAACGTGAAATGATTCTTATTTTCACAAACAAGGAGGACGTTCATCCAACACCAGTTATTGAGATCTTAAATAAGCGGGGCACACCAGTGTTCCGCTTAAATACTGAATGCCTTTTAACGGATTATGTATTTAGCTGGTGGAACGATTCTAATCATAATGATTTCGTTCTTAAAAACGTACATAGTGGATTGACAGTCAAAGGGTCTGAAATTACGTCTATTTGGGATAGAAGACCTGAGCCGCCAAAAGAATTATTGATAAAAAGTACAGAAGAAGTCAATAAATTAAATCTTAATGAAGCGGCTGGCTTTCTGTCATTTATAAGGTATTATTTAAAAGATGTGTTTTCAATTGGCAATATTGTTAATGACCGATATGCATCATCAAAAATGCTTCAGGTTAGGATTGCACAACAGGTTGGCTTTGAAGTTCCATCATCTTGTTTTTCAAATAACAAGCAAGATTTGATAGGATTTGCTAGCAAGCATCCAGAGTTAATTTTGAAGGCTATTGACGGATGTAGTCATGTATATGAAAATGAACTAGAATATATTTTCTATTCAAAAAAAATAGCATCAGACTCATTGATGGCCATACCTGATGACGCTTTTAGCCAAACAGTAAGTTTCCTTCAAAACTATGTTGAAAAGGCTTATGAAGTGCGCGTGACTGTGGTAGGCAGAAAAGTGTTTGCTTGTAAAATAGATTCTCAGGTGATGCAAGAAGATCAAGGTAAAATCGATTGGCGGCAGGGATATGATTACAACATCAAACATGAATCCATCCAATTGCCAAAAGAGATAGAGAACAAATGTATTGCATTCCTTAAAGAAATGGGGCTTAATTTTGGAGCGTTTGATTTTATTGTAACTCCCGAAAATAATTATGTTTTCCTTGAATGTAATCCTAATGGACAATGGCTATGGATTGAATTGTTGACTGGACAGCAAATATCTAAAGCTATAGCTGATGCCTTGGAAAATTGTGAAGGGTGTACTTAGCGGAAACAAAAACATTATTATATTCCATATTTATAGTTTGAAAAACAAATATGATTAACGGCGGTGCTTCTTGCCTTGGCGAATCGGTTGCCTATGATAATGTGATGATTAACATTATTCTGAAAATATGATTTTCAAATTCCCGTATCAATAGAATATATCAGTCAGAGCCGTTGCAGTGTTTGCAGCGGCTCGTTGCTTCGTCAACCTTTGTGTCTCTTATGTCGCTTATAGTCCGGTTTATTTGTGTGGGTAGGCTTATGGCCTGGGGCGTTGGGGTAGAGGCGGGCGAGCAGGTCGGGGCGGTGCAGGCGTCGCAGTGCCTGCTGGATGGCGGGTCGGTACTGCTTGTCGTACCAGAAGAAATACTGTCGTTGGGCGAGCTTCTCTTCCTTGGTGTGTGCGGTGAACACCGGTTGCAGCGTGTAGGGGTGCAGGCCGGTGAAGTAGGTCTCGGTGCTCACGGTCATGGGCGTGGGCGTGAAGTCCTGCACCTGCTCGAGCCTGAAGTCCAAACGTTTCGTTTCAACCGCCAGTTCGGCCATTTGCT
>DGVT01000038.1 GCA_002395965.1 Porphyromonadaceae bacterium UBA4277 | reverse complement strand
GAGTTCATGTCGTGGGTGTTGATGATAGTGGTGATGCCGAACTCGTGAGTGATGTCGCTTAGCAACTCGTCGATAACGATTGAAGTCTTGGGGTCGAGGCCTGAATTAGGCTCGTCGCAAAACAGGTATTTCGGGTTAAGTGCAATGGCGCGGGCTATGGCCGCACGCTTCTGCATGCCGCCCGAGAGCTCGCTGGGGTACTTGTTCTCGCTGCCGGTGAGGTTCACGCGGTCGATGCAGAATTGCGCCCGCTCGCGCTGCTCCTCGACGCTCATGCTCGAGAACATCTTCAGCGGAAAGATGACGTTGCCCATCACAGTCTCGCTGTCGAACAGCGCTGAGCCTTGAAACAGCATGCCTATCTCGTTGCGCAGTGCCTTGAGCTGCTTGCGGTCCATGACAGTGATGTCGCGGCCGTCATACAGGATCTGCCCCACGTCGGGCTTGAACAGCCCCACGATGTTCTTCACCAGCACGGTCTTGCCCGAGCCGCTCTGCCCGATAATCAGATTGGTCATGCCATCATAGAACTTCGCGTTAATGCCGAAAAGCACTTGACGCACTCCTCCATTCTCGGCAAACGATTTCTCAACACCTTTGACTTCTATCATTATTCTTTTATCATTAGGAATTACTGATTATGTTTTTTCTATCGCCGGCCTCGTGCTATTGCAGCATGAGCTTGGTGAGGATTACGTCCACGAGCAGAATCATGATGTTGCTCATCACCACGGCGTCGGTGCTGGCTTTACCCACATCGGTAGAGCCGCCTTGCACGGTGTAGCCATAGTAGGCCGAGATGCTTGAGATGATAAAGGCGAAGAATAGCGACTTGATCAAGGCAAACCACACATACCACTCGATAAACATCGTCTGTATGCCATAGATGTAGGTGTCGGTGCTCACTATGCCCGTGAGCACACAAATCAGGTAGCCGCCAAACAAGCTCGTCCCCATGCAGATAATCACCATGAACGGCATGATTGTCACCAGACCGGCAATCTTGGGCAACACCAGGAAGTTGGCCGAGTTTATGCCCATAATGTCGAGGGCGTCGATTTGCTCGGTGACGCGCATGGTGCCTATCTCGCTGGCAATGTTACTGCCTATCTTGCCCGAAAGAATGAGGCACAGAATCGACGACGAGAACTCCAGCAGAATAATCTCACGGGTGGTCATACCCACGGCATAGCGCGGCAGAAGCGGATTGTTGATATTGAGCTTAATCAATATCGTGCACAATGAGCCGATGAACAGCGACACGATAATAATGAGCGGAATAGAATCAATTCCGAGCTTTGAAATCTCATTCAGATAGCGCTTTATAAATTCTCGCCACTTCTCGGGGATGCTGAACGTGCGCCACAGAAACATGCAGTATTCGCCGAAATTATTTAACTTTTTGATAGTGTACATGTATATATATGTGTGTATTGCTTTCTGTTTTCAACTAAATAAGAGTGCTCTCGTCGATCAAGTTGTTGAGCATGGCATAGACGGTGAGGCCGGCCACGCTCTTGATGCCGGTTTTGTGCATGATGTTTTTGCGGTGCGACATCACGGTGTGGGGCGAGACGTTGAGCTGGTCGGCAATCTCCTTGTTGGTCAGCCCTTTTGCCACAAGCACCAGCACTGCCGTCTCCCTCTTCGACAGCTCGTAGCTTACAGCTCCGGCCGATGCACTCTCGTGCTGTGCCGTGGCAGCCTCGATGATGGTCTCGGCTATCGATGCCCTGCTCTCGCGAATGTCGATCACGGCATCAAAGCGCCGTAGCTTCAACTGTTCCACATATTGATAAACAAGTGCTATAACCACCATATCCTCGGCCTCGCGCACGGCAGCAGCCGACTCTACAAGCGTGGCATTGATAACCACCACATCGGGCTTTGACGCTATTAGTCGCTCGCGAAGTTGCGCAACGTCGTTCACCGGCTCAAGCAGCTTGAAGCGCGTCACCCCGGCCAGCAGCGCAGTCAGGCCTGCCACGATCACCTCGCTGGGTTCCACTATCAAGACTCGAGTTTTCATCGCTGCACCTCCTCTTCAAGATATTTAACATATGGCACAAGCACTTTTTCCTCGAGCAGGCTGTGCTTGTTAAGGTCGTTAGACACCTGCAAGATGTCATACACCACATCGACGGCATCGTCGCTGGTGGCGGGCTCGGGCAGATATTTGAAGATGATCTGAACCAAATCGTTCAACTTGTCCTCAAGGTTGCCGTGCGACTCGATGAACGTGCCCATGCTGTAGGACGTGTCGGCGTTGCCGCGCTGCAATGCTTCGACATGCGGGTAAACTAACTCTTCCTCATGGGCGAAATGCTCGGTCACCTCATGCTTGTAGTGCTCGAAAAACCGTATAAACACCTTGGCCACCTTCTCGGGCAGGCTTTGTGCAATGTGGTGCAGGTGGCGCTCGATGTGTGGCAGTCGCTTGGTGGTGTAATACTCGTGCGACAGGCGCAGATAGGGTACCAGCTGATTCATGGGTGTGGACAGAATGCGGCTGCGCTCGGGCACATAGTGCTCGTGAGTGTAAATGTTGCACAGCAGCAGAAAGAAGTCGGGATCCACATTGTGATGCCGGCACACTTGCTCAATCGAGTGGTCGCCCACGCCAAGAGGAATGCCCACGCGTTGCAATATCATCACCAGACCCGGCTCGGCAGTGAGCAGATCGCTCATTTTGCGGCTGCTATCATATAACAGTTCTTTCATATTTGTTGCTATTAACTTGCAAAGTTACGATTTAATTATGAATTAGGAATTAAGAATTAAGAAATTAATTTAGTGCCACAGCCCGAAACCGCACGTTGGAGGCTGCAGTGTGTTAAGCATGGTTGTAGGGTCTCCGACACCGTGAGGGTGTGTCATAATTCAAATTATAGAAAATCAGAGGTGATCGAAGTATAACCCGACACATGTTGTGCATCTTCGAAGCACCCTTTTAATTCGCTGTCTTTCACCAAGCTGCGCACATCTTCGATGTTGCTTGCATGGTGTTAAAGAAATGGTCGCATCTTCGATGCGTCTGCGTTTTCAACGCTTTTTTGAATTATGACACACCCCGATTATGGGGGGTGATGTGCTTTCGGCGATTGTCAGTCGAAGACGTAGTTGAGGAAGTCGTGCAACGGCTTGAGCGGGCGCAAGTCGGCTGCCACGCGCTCCACCCAGTCGTCGCAGTCAAAGTAGTCTTCGCCGGGGCGCATCATGAGAATGTATTCCTTCATTTTCAGATATTGTGCCATGGGGTGGTCAGGGTCATAGCCTTGTGGCATTTTCTTGAGCGTGTTGCAGTCCCAGCTGTAGCGTGAGGTGATGGCCTCGTTCTCCACTATGCGCCTGAACTCTTCGGGCTCAGCGTCGATGAGCGAGCGCAGTCGCGTGAGAATTGCTTTCTCGGGCCACCAGATGCCGCCTCCCATCATGAGCATTCCCGGCTGGAAGTGCACATAATAGCCCGACATCACCGTGTGGCGGCCGCCGCGGCCCAGCACCCCCGAGAAGTAGTTCTTGTAGGGGCTCTTGTCTTTGCTGAAGCGGATGTCGCGGTAGATGCGATACACGCAGTCTTTCACTGCCAGGCCACGCACATTCTCGTCGTAGCCGGCCACGAGCCCGATCAGGCGCTCCATGTCCTGCTCCCAGGGCATGCGCAGGGCATCATACTCATGCTTGTGGGCCTTGAACCACGCGCGGTCGTTATTTGCTTCGAGCCGGCGCAGGAATTTCAAAATCTCGATTATGTTACTTGCCGATTTCATGTCGTTCAATCACATTCACTTAGGAAAGGTATAACAATAGATTTGTGTTAACCACAGCGCAAAATTAAAACTTGGGCGACAAAGTTGCAAGTCAGAGCAAATAAAACTGCAAAAACTTTTGTCGTTTTGAAAGTTTTCTACTACCTTTGCCGCCGAATTGAATGAAGACAGAAATGGACGTAAAAGAACACATCATTCAGGAAGCCGGGAAATTGCTTCAGCGTGTGGGCCCCACATCCATGACCATGGACATCGTGGCCCGCTCCTGTGGCATTTCTAAGCGTACCCTTTATGAAAAATTCCCCGACAAGCTCACCCTTGTCAAGGAATGTATCGAGGCCGAGCATCGTCGCCAAAACGAACAGGTGAAACAGATTTTTGACCAGTCAGAAAACTGCTTCGCCGCTTTATTTAATGTATATACGCACGTGCGCGAGTACATGCAGAACATGTCCACCGCCTATGTCGATGACCTGCAGCGCCTCTACCCCGAGCTTTTTGTCAAGCAGCGCGAGCAGGAGCACAATTTCGTGCTCGGGCTGAGCTCGGTGCTCAAGCAGGCGCAGGCCGAAGGCGATGTCCTGCCCGACATAAATACCGACATAGCAGCTTTCCTGTTTCTGACCACAATGAGCAACCTGCATCACAACGATAGCATTGCCGACTACGACTTCAAGAAAATCAATGCCTTCGACGGAGCCTTCCTTAACTTCCTGCGCGGCATAGCCACCGCCAGCGGACGCCAGATTATCGATGCCAATGTAGGGAAAATGAAAGAAGCCAACTGACACTGAAATATAAACACATTAACAGATATGAAAAAAATCTCATTAATCTTGATCATGACTCTGCTGGCCACCGGCTCTTTTGCTCAGACGCCGCAGGCCGCAGCCATGAGTCTGTCGCTCGACCAGTGCATACGCATAGCCCTGAGCGATAACCCCACCATCAAGGTCGATTCGATGGAAATCGAGCGTGTAAACTATGCCCTCAAAGAAGTGAAAGGGCAGCTGTTGCCACAAGTTACCGCTACCGGACAATACACGCGCAACCTTGCGTTGCAAACGATGTATATGGATACCGGCGACGGAAACGCAGTGGGCATTAAGATGGGGCGTGACAATACCTATTCGGCTGGCTTCTCGGCCACTTTGCCATTAGTGGTGCCGCAGTTGTGGAGGTCTATCAAGCTCAACGAGAACCAGATATTGCAAAACATAGAAAAGGCGCGTGCCAACAAGCTCTCGCTTGTGAACCAGGTCAAGAATGCCTACTATGCCCTGCTGCTGGCCGGCGACAGCAAGCGCGTGATAGAGCAGAGCCACGCCACAGCACAGCAGCATGCCGACATCTACAAGAAACAGTTTGACCTGGGAACAGCCAGCGAATACGACGTGCTGCGAGCCAATGTGGCAGTGACCAATCTCGAGCCCTCGATTCTTGAAGCCGAAAACACCATAAAACTGCTCAAGCTGCAACTCAAAGTCCTCATGGGCATGGATGCAGAAATCGAGTTTGAGCCGAGCCAGCACCTGGATGAGTTCAAGGCACAAATGTATGACAACACCCTGAGCACCGACACCTCGCTTGTGCACAACACCACGCTCAAGTCGCTCGACTTGCAGACCGACTATCTTAATAAGGTGGTCAAGGTGCAGAAGGCTGCGTGGTATCCCACACTGAGTGCTAACGGCAACTTGATGTGGCACTCGATGGGCAACGGACATCCGTTTGAAAACTTCAGGTGGAACCGCTCATCGGCAGTGGGACTGACGCTGTCGTGGCCGGTGTTTACAGGTCTTCAGCGTAAGAACAAAATCAAGCAAGCCCAAATTCAGGCGGCCGAAATGACCTGGCAACGTGAGAATGCAGAGCGCTCGCTGCACATGCAGGTGCAAAGCCACGTTGATGACATACGCAAGAGCATCAAGCAAATCGAAAGTAACTCAGGCGGTGTGAAACAGGCCGAGAAAGCCAACGAAATCATACAGCAAAGTTTCAAGATAGGAGCCGCATCGTTCATTCAGTTGCGCGACACCGATGATGCCCTGCTGAGCGCACGGCTGAGCTACTATCAGGCCATATACAACTATCTGGTTGCCGAGAGCGACCTTGAGCATGTGCTCGGTAACTCACCATATGCTAACTGAGAAATAGCCAAACAACCATAATCATAAGAAAATAAATAACCGTAATATAATGAAACTCAGAGGATTTTTTACGATTGCCATTGCCACGCTTGTGCTGGCATCATGCACCGGCAAGAATGACGACAAAGGCGGACAGAAGGAAGAGCTGCCGCAAGTGAAAATTCAGACCGTCTATGACGAGGACGTTACGCAGACGAGCGAATACACCGCTACGGTCGAGGCGTTTAAGACCAACAACATCTCGTCGAACAACGGCGCACGCATCAAGCGCCTGCTCGTGGATGTGGGTAGCCACGTCAGGGCCGGCCAGAGCTTAGTGATTCTCGACGACGTGAACGTGTCGCAGCAGCGCATGGGCATCGACCAGCAGCGCATCAGCCTTGCCAACCTCAAGCGCGACCTGGATCGTGCCAAGGAGCTTGTGAAAATCGGCGGCGGCACACAGCAGACGGTGGATCAGCTTCAGGCTCAGTACGACGCCCAGTTGCGTGCCATCGAGTCAAGCAACCGCACCCTGCGCACCATACAGGAGAACACCGTGCTCACGTCGCCCGTGAGCGGTGTGGTCACCCAGAAGAACTATGATGCCGGCGACCTGCCGGCAGGCCCCATCCTCGTTATCGAGCAGCAACAGCCGCTCAAGGTGGTGGTGAGCGTCAACGAGAGCGACTATCCCAAGGTGAAAACCGGAATGCCCGTCGATGTCAAGCTCGACACCTATGGCGAGGAAGTGTTCCCGGGGCGCGTGCACATCATTCACCCCACCATCGACCCCAACAGTCGTACATTCCAGGTCGAGATCACCATTAGCAACAGCAGCAACCGCGTGCACACTGGCATGTTTGCCCGCGTGAACTTCAACTTCGGCACAAGCCATAACGTGGTGATCCCCGACCGTGCAGTGCAGAAGCAGACCGGCTCGGGCGTGCGATATGTGTATGTGTATAACAACGGCACTGTGGAGTGGCGTGAAGTGCAGTTAGGACAGCGACTCGAAAACCGCTATGAAGTGCTGAGCGGCATCACGACCGGTACGCAGGTGGTGACCGAGGGACAGTCGCGACTCACCAACGGTGCCAAAGTGCAGGTGATTAAATAATTGACAATAAAGAATTCATAATTCCAAATTCATAATTATATATGAGTTTATATTCAAGTTCAGTAAAACGGCCGGTCACCACAATCCTCATATTTGTGGCGGTGACAATCATCGGCTTGTTTTCACTACAGAAATTGCCCATCGACCTCTATCCCGATATCGACACCAACACCATCATGGTGATGACGACATATCAGGGTGCGAGTGCACAAGATATTGAACAGAACCTTACCAGGCCGTTAGAGAACACGCTGAATAGTGTGGAGCACCTCAAGCACATTACCAGCAATTCGCGCGAGAATGTGTCGATTGTTACGCTGGAGTTTGAGTATGGTTACGACATCGATGCACTCACCAACGACGTGCGCGACAAGCTCGACATGATTTCGAGCTACCTGCCCGACGACTCTAACACTCCCGTCATCTTCAAGTTCTCAAGCGATATGATTCCTATCGCGCTGCTCTCGGCACAGGCCGGAGAGAGTATGCCCGGACTTTACAAGATTCTTGATGAGAACGTGGCCAATCCCTTAGCGCGTGTCGATGGCGTGGGCTCGGTGTCGATTGCCGGTGCCCCCAAGCGTGAAGTGCACGTTTATCTCGACCCCATCCGCATGGAGGCCTACAACCTGAGTGTGGAGAGCATCTCGGCGCTCATCGGTGCCGAAAACCGCAACATCCCCGGCGGTACGTTCGACATCGGTAGCGACACCTACTCGCTGCGCGTGCAGGGTGAGTTCAAAGACCCCAAGGAGATGGCTGGCTTGGTGGTGGGCTACAGCAATGGCGGTGTGGTGCGCCTGAGCGACGTGGCCACCATCGACGACTCGCTCGAGGAGCGCGCCCAGGAAGCCTATAACAATGGCGTGCAGGGCGCTATGATCATCATCCAGAAGCAGAGCGGTGCCAACAGTGTGGAAATCTCTAACCAGGTGGCAAAAATCCTGCCCAGCATCCAGAAGAACCTGCCCAGCGACGTGAAGCTCGACTACATCGTAGATACGAGTGATAACATTCGCAACACCATCTCGTCGCTCGTCGAGACGGTGCTCTATGCGTTGCTATTTGTGATTTTAGTGGTGTTCTTCTTCTTGGGACGCTGGCGTGCAACGGTAATTATCGTGCTCACCATCCCCATCTCGCTCATTGCTTCGTTCATCTACCTGTATGCCACGGGCAACACACTGAACATTGTTTCACTCTCGTCACTGTCAATCTCAATCGGTATGGTGGTGGACGATGCCATTGTGGTGCTCGAGAACGTCACCACTCACATCGAGCGTGGCTCGGCACCCAAGCAGGCTGCCGTGCATGGCACCAACGAGGTGGCTATCTCGGTTATCGCCTCCACGCTCACACTGATTGCTGTGTTCTTCCCGCTCACGTTGGTGACCGGTATGACCGGTGTGCTGTTCCGTCAGTTAGGATGGATGGTGTGTATCATGATGATTATCTCGACCACAGCAGCATTGTCGCTCACGCCAATGCTCTGCAGCCGCATGCTCAAGCAGGAGCGTCACGACAGCCCGCTGTTCAAGAAATTCTACGGACCCATTGAGAAAATCCTCGACAAGATTGACGATGGCTTCACTCACATCTTGCGTGTGTGCGTGACTCATCGCTGGATTACAATCACCACGGCTCTGGGCATCTTTGTAGGCTCAATGTTCCTGATGAGATTTATTGGCACCGAGTTCTTCCCCGTGAGCGATAACAGCCGTCTGGGTGTGTCGCTTGAGCTGCCCATCGGCACCCGCGTTGAAATAGCCAAGGAGGTAACGGCCCGTCTCTATAAGGAGTGGACCGAGAAATACCCCGAAATCAAGGTGTTCAACTACACCGTGGGCCAGGCAAGCAGCGACAACACTTTTGCCTCGATGCAGAACAACGGCTCGCACATCGTGTCGATGAATATCAGGCTCGTGAATCCCACTGAGCGCAAGCGCGGCATCGTGGAGATTGCCGGCTTGATGCGTGAAGACCTCAAACGTTACCCCGAGTTCAAGAAAGCCCTCGTGAACGTGGGCGGTAACCGTGGTGGCGGCATGAGCGGCCAGAGCACGCTGAACTATGAGATATATGGTTATGACTTCGAGAAGACCGACTCGGTGGCTCAGCGCCTGAAGCGTCTGCTGTCGGGCATCAAGGGTGCAGCCGACATCAATATCAGCCGCTCTGATTATCAACCCGAATATCAGGTTGACTTCGACCGCGAGAAGTTGGCTATCTACGGCCTTAACCTGAGCACCGCCGCCTCGGCACTGCGCAGCCGCATCAACGGAACCACGGCAAGCTACTTCCGCGAGGATGGCGATGAATATGACATCAAGGTGATGTATGACAAAGACCACCGCCAGTCGCTCACCGACATTGAGAACATCCTGCTCTACAATGCACGCGGACAGGGCATCCGCCTCAAGGAGGTGGGCACCGTGGTGGAACGTTTCAATCCGCCCACTATCGAGCGCAAAGACCGCGAACGCATCATCACCGTTTCCACTGTGGTGCAAGACCGACCCATGAGTGAGATCATAGCCGAGGCCCAGCCACTTATCGACAAAATGGACTTGCCCAACGGTGTGACCATTGAGCTGAGCGGTAGTTATGAGGATCAGCAAGACTCGTTCCGCGACCTGGGCGCGCTGGCCATACTCATCATCATTCTGGTGTATATCGTCATGGCTGCGCAGTTTGAGTCGTTCACCTATCCCGGTATCATCATGACTTCGATTATGTTTGCATTCTCGGGTATTGTGCTCATACTGCTTGTGACCGGTACCAACCTTAATGTGATGTCGATGATTGGTGCTATCATGCTCATCGGTATCGTGGTGAAGAACGGTATTGTGCTCATCGACTACATCACGCTTAACCGTGAGCGTGGCATGAGCGTGCGGCGTGCCGTGCTCGATGCCGGCCACTCGCGCATGCGCCCGGTGCTCATGACGTCACTCACTACCATTTTGGGTATGGTGCCTATGGCCATCGGTGGCGGTGAAGGTTCTGAGATGTGGCGCCCGATGGGTGTGGCCGTTATCGGCGGTCTGACGTTCTCCACCGTCCTCACACTGCTGTTTGTGCCCACCATGTACACTGTGTTTGCCTTTAACGGCATGCGCCGCAAGCGCAAGAAAATGCACGAGGCTATCGACAGCAAGGCCGACCAGTGGGAGAAACACAATAATTCAAGTGATAAGTAGCAAGTGATAAGTGATAGGGGTTAAGTGATGGGCTCCGGCTCTCTCCGAGCTTTCGCTCCGGTTCCCGGCTCCGGCTCTCCGAGCTTACGCTCCCTTCACTCCCCTTCGCTCCCTGTCACTCCTATAAAAAACAATACGACAATGAAAGCAATTTTTATAGCATTCGACCAAGCCTACTACGAAAGAATAGTGGAAATGCTGCCCCGTTTGGGGTGTCGCGGCTTCACCGCATGGCAGGAAGTGCAGGGTCGTGGTAGCAAGACCGGCGACCCGCACTATGGCACTCACGCATGGCCCTCACTGGCCTCGGCCATGATGACCATGGTGCCCGATGAGCGCGTCGATAGTGTGCTCGACTTCTTGCACGGCATGGATGTGGAAACTCCTAAGTTAGGACTGCGAGCCTGGGTGTTGCCCATCGAGCGAAGCATATAGGCAACGTGACTTAATTACTCACGTTGACAGAAACAGTGAAGCCTTGAAGGGGGAGTGCGGCTGAGAATGCTTAAAGCCGCCCCCTTCAAGGCTTCGTGCTTAATGTGAGTCATGTGATTTGCGGTGTCATGTCATGAGAAAATATTCAATACAAGTTAGAGTTTAATTTAATTATTACGTCAAAAATGTGATTTTCTTGATGAATTGTGTGAGAATTGAAATATTTGTTGTAACTTCGTTGCAGAAATAATGTTTTACTCTTATAATGACGGTGTTATGAATACTAATAGATTTTGTGTAATGATAATTGCTGCGATGCTGGCAGCGTTTCATGCGAAGTCCTACGACTTTTTGGTTGAAAAATTAGGTTATACTGTAAATAGTGATGGCATATCAGTTACATTATCGCATTCTGAAACAATCTATAGTTCATCAGATGATGATAATATAATTGAAATTCCGTCTCATGTTGAGTATAATAATGTCGATTATAAAGTGACGGCTATCGGTGAAAATGCATTTAATAAAAATGTGGACCTTAACGTGGTTATTGTTCCCAATTCGGTTTCCTATATTGCTAAAAATGCTTTTGTCGAGTGTGATCATTTGAAATCAATCGCAAT
Organism: Porphyromonadaceae bacterium UBA4277; assembly: GCA_002395965.1. Lineage (GTDB taxonomy): Bacteria > Bacteroidota > Bacteroidia > Bacteroidales > Muribaculaceae > Sodaliphilus. Next base: position 7,237 of record DGVT01000038.1, on the reverse strand, counting down.
ATCAAGTTCGGTATCACTGATAGATAATGGTGCCGTTGCCGGTTGCAGTAGGTTAGAGAAGATTAGTATAGATCCCGGTAACCCTATATACGATTCTCGCGACAACTGCAACGCCATAATAGAGACAGCTTCCAACACATTAGTTACTGGTTGCCGTGCGACTGTGATTCCAGAGTCGGTAGTGGCAATTGGTGATTCTGCATTTTATGCATGCGATATGATGCCCGCGATAAGCATCCCTAATTCGGTGACATCAATAGGTAATATGGCATTTTTGTACTGCAATGCTCTTTCAGAAATCGTCTTACCCTCGATGCTGACTCATATTGGTGACTGGGCTTTTTACAACTGCACTAATTTGCAATCGGTGTCTTTTCCCGCCTCACTTAAAGAGTTGGGAATACGGGCATTCAGTGAATGCAAATCTTTGAAAGAAATTCGATTACCTAACTCGCTTCAGGAGATTAGTGATTATGCATTCTATAATTGTACCAACTTGGAAACGGTTGAAATGCCTCTTTCACTTAGGTCTATTGGCCAATACGCATTTACAAACTGCACTTCGCTAAAAGAACTGTTATTGCCCAATTCAGTCACAAAGATCGGGAGAAACTGCTTTTTCAATTGTTATAATATTGCCACCGTCAATATTCCTCCAATGCTTACAAAGATTCCAGAGAGCTGTTTCCAGCATGATAGAGGGCTGACTTCTATTGTAATACCTAATACAGTTAGAAGAATTGAGTCAAATGCATTTCGTGATTGCAAGAACCTCTCATCTCTCATTATTGAAGCAAACAAGAATCTAATTGTCGATGCAACTGCCTTTAGCCCTTATGTAGAAAATTATACCAATCAAATGTTTGGTGTCAAAACACTCTCATTAATTGGCAGCGGCGATTTTAATTTTGAGTATGTTTCAGAGAGTGACGCACTGATGTGTACGGTTGAAGTCCTGAACATCGGTAGTGAGATTACATCAGTGGGAAAGTTGATGGCTCATCCCAAAACAATAAATTGTTTTGCCGCACAGCCTCCTGTGTGCAACGAAAAAACGTTTACGCAATATAATGCTGCCTTACATGTCCCCACAGCGGCATCACAGGCCTATTTCACGGCCGATGTTTGGAAGAATTTTTCAAATGTTTCATTTGATGCAAATCAGCATGTTGACCTAAATTTGTCTGAAGCCAGCCTGATGCAGTGGGAACAACTCTCACTTGCAGCAACTGTAAGTCCCGCAGACAGTGAGTTAAACTGGAGCACATCAGATGCTTGTGTTGCCAGGGTTGATAATGGCAAAGTAACAGCAGTGGGTGGCGGAGAGTGCATAATTTATGTCTCGCTGGCTTCTAACCCGGCTGTGTATGATATTTGCAAGGTAAAAGTTTCATATCCTGAAATTGCGTTGGGACTAAGTGCAACATCTTTGGAGCTAAATATTGGGGAACAAGCACTGTTGGCAGCTGTTATCACCCCCGACAACACCGGACTGATTCCGGAATGGTCGTCGAGCGATGAGACTGTTGCTACGGTTGATAATGGAGTGGTTAAGGCCATGAAAGAGGGCGAATGTGAGATATTCGCCAAAGTGCTCGACAAGACAGTGTCGTGCCGGGTCGTTGTGTCGGGGCAAGCCGTAATTTCATTTAATATAACTAATGTAAGGCTAAAACCAAATCAATTAATTACAATCCTGCCCAGCTGCACCCCTGACTATGAGATAGACTTTGTGGTGAGCTCGAGTAACAGTGATGTTGCATTGGCACGTATCGTGGAGCGCAATGTAACGCCAACGTCTCAAAATGCGCCATCGCTTGCCGGTACAAAGGCAGTGCAAATTTTAGGAATTAGCCCCGGTGAGGCAGTTATAACATTGAGTAGTGCCAATGGTAATGTGATACCGGCTAAATGCTATGTGAATGTGACCGAAAACCTGAGTGATGGTGATATTGATGGAAGTCAGATTGTGGATGTGGACGATGTTAACGCGTTGATTAACCTCATTTTGTCATACGATGATTACAAAGACACGTATCCCGGTATTGCCGACCTGAATGGTGACGGACTGCTGGATGTGGACGATGTGAACGCACTGATTAACATGATTTTGGCTAATTAGTTATTCAAGTACTTGAAGGTTAGATGATATTTCCGAAACTTGAGATAGTTTCAGCATCACACAATTAAGCCCGGGTCGAAAAATCGACTCGGGCTTAACATATGTCTATATTCTGATTATATGCAGGCTCAGGAAGCACTCACCTAACGGTTATTCCACTCGCCAGGTGTCGCCTGCCATCACCACGTCGCGCAGGCATGTGAATCCGTGCATGGCCTTTGCTTCTTCCACTTGCTCGGCCACGGCCGTTTCGTAGGTGGGAGCCTCCACGTCGCGAATTACGCCTAATGCCACGGGCAGGTCGGTGCCGTCCATCATGGCCAGCATCTGATGCACGAAGTAGTTCTGGCAGTGAGCGTCGTGCACCAGGATGTCGTCGATGGTATAGCCATCTTCACCTATGGTCACAGCCTTCAGGCCGAAGCCGTCTTGCACAAGGCCGCGGTTTTGCTCCTTACCGAAGATCATCTTCTGGCCGTGCACCAAGTGGATGGTGCGGTCGGCACGATGCTCGCGGTCGGTGATGGGGTTGTGAATGCCATTGTTGAAAATCATGCAGTTTTGCAGGATTTCCACCACCGAGCATCCCTTGTGCTGTGCAGCAGCCACCATCACTTCCTGGCTCACCGTCAGGTCAACGTCGATCGAGCGTGCGAAGAATGTGCCTCGTGCTCCGAAAGCCAGCTCGGCGGGGATGAATGGGTCTTCGGTAGTGCCATAGGGCGACGACTTAGACTTGAAGCCGCGTGCGCTGGTGGGGGAGAACTGTCCCTTTGTCAGGCCGTAGATGCGGTTGTTGAGCAGCAGCAGGTTGAGGTCCACATTGCGTCGCACCTCGTGGATGAAGTGGTTGCCGCCGATGGCCAGGCAGTCGCCGTCGCCACTGATTTGCCACACAGTCATGTCGGGGTTAGCCGTCTTGAAGCCGGTGGCCACTGCGCCGCCACGGCCATGAATGGTGTGGAAGGCGTAGGTCTTAGTGTAATAGGGGAGGCGCGAGCTGCAGCCAATGCCCGAAATTACGGCGGTTTTCTCGGGTGGGATGCCTAATTGTGCCATCGACTTGAGCAGCACGTTGAACACTGCGTGGTCGCCGCAACCGGGGCACCAGCGTATGGGCTGATTATTCTTGAAGTCCAGTGGCTTGTAGTTTTCCAGCTGAGTGTCTATATTTTTCTGTTCCATTATATTTCCTCCTCCATCATGATGTTCTTAACTCCATCCACAATCTCTTGCACAAGGAATGGCTGTCCTTGCACTTTATTAATATGGCAAATGTTCAGGTTTGGAATCTTGCTCTGCAAGTAGCTTGCCAGTTGTCCGGTGTTGAGCTCGGCCACGATGACGGTTTTGAATCGGCTCAGCAGCTCGGCGGTGTTTTTGGGCAGTGGGTTGATGTATCGCAGTTGTGTCATAGCCACCTTCACGCCGTCGTCGTTGAGGCGCTTAACGGCATCGAGGATGTGGCCGTAGGTGCTTCCCCATCCCACGATAATGGTGTCGGCCGTGGGGTCGCCCTTGAGCTTGAGCTCGGGGATGTCGTTCACCACGTTGGCAATCTTCATGCGGCGTGTTTCCACCATGTGGGCATGGTTGATGGGGTCGTTGCTGATGGCTCCCACGTTGTAGTCCTTCTCCAGTCCGCCCACCACATGCTCGAGTCCGGGCGTGCCGGGAATGGCCCAGTATCGTATGCCCAGGGCGTTGCGCATATATGGTGTCCACGTCGGCTTGAGGGCTGCGGGCACAAAGTTCGGCTTGATGACGGGGTATTCACCGTCTTCGGGAATGCGCCATGCCGATGAGCCGTTGGCAATGAATGCGTCGGTGAGCAGTATGACCGGTGTCATGTGCTCAATGGCGATGCGGGCGGCCTGGAAGGCCATCTTGAAGCAGTCGGTGGGCGAAGCGGCTGCGAGCACCACCAGCGGGCTCTCGCCACTGCGGCCGTAGAGGGCCTGCTGCAGGTCGGTCTGCTCGGTCTTGGTGGGCAGTCCGGTTGACGGGCCGCCGCGCTGCACGTCGATCACCACCAGTGGCAACTCGGCCATTACGGCCAGGCCTAAGGCTTCGCTCTTCAGTGCCAGGCCGGGGCCCGACGTCGTGGTGACTGCCAAGTGTCCGGCAAATGCGGCGCCTATGGCCGAGCAAATGCCGCCTATCTCGTCTTCCATCTGAATGGCTTTCACGCCCAGGTCGCGGCGCTTGGCCAGCTCATGCAGGATGTCGGTGGCAGGGGTGATGGGGTAGGAGCCTAAGAACAATGGGCGTCCGCTCATTTCCGAGGCCTTGATGAGGCCCCATGCGGTGGCCTTGTTGCCACTCACATCGGTATAGATGCCGGGGCGCACGTCGTCGTTCTGGATGCGGTAGGTCGATACGGTGGCGTGAATGTTGTGGCCATAGTTGTATCCGCCTTTGATTACCAGCTCGTTAGCTTCATACACTTGAGGCTTGTCGGCAAACTTTGCCTTCAGGAATTTCAATGGTGCCTCCATGGGGCGGTTGAAGAGCCAGCACACCAGTCCCAAGGCGAACATGTTGCGGCACTTGAGCTGTGCCTTGTGGTCCATGCCGGTGTCCTTGAGTGCCTCGAGCACCATTGTGGTGATGGGTGCCTCAATCACTTGCGCCTTCAGTCCCAGCTCCTCATAGGGGTCGTCGGTGGTGTAGAGAGCCTTGTCGAGGCCTGCCTGTGTGAAGGTGTCAATATCGACAATGGCTGCACCGCCCTTGCGCAAGAACTGTGCGTTCTGCTTGAGTGCTGCCGGGTTCATTGCCACGAGCACATCGCACTCGTCGCCCGGTGTGTGAACGCCATGACCAATGTGCACCTGGAAACCCGAAACGCCTCCTAATGAGCCCTGCGGTGCACGTACCTCGGCAGGGTAGTCGGGGAAAGTTGAGATGCGGTCGCCAAGACCGGCACTCACATTCGAGAAGATGTTGCCAGCCAGCTGCATGCCATCGCCGCTGTCGCCCGAGAAGCGCACCACGATGCTCTGCCTGAACTGGACTTTAGCCTTTTCTGCCATTTCTTTTATTTAATGTGATATTGTATAAAATCGGATGCAAAACTACAACTTATTTTCGGCTTGACGAAACTTTTCAAGCAGATTTTTAGCACACCTGCTTAGTGTGGCCGACGCGCATAAATAAACATTTGAAAACATTTTCAAGCCCCTGCCGCCATTTTCGTCAAAACCGATGATTTTTTTAAGCAAAGCGACGTTTTTTCGTGCTTTTTTTATTCAAACGTTAAAAGTGAGTTTTGTTGTCGGCATGCCGTTTATAAAGTCGTGAAGTGTGGCATGCCATTCGCCTGCCGGCGTAGCCGCCAACGGGGGCGTTCAGCCCATCGATGAGGGTGTGTCATAATTCAAATTATAGAAAATCAGAGGTGATCGAAGTATAACCCGACACATGTTGTGCATCTTCGAAGCACCCTTTTAATTCGCTGTCTTTCACCAAGCTGCGCACATCTTCGATGTTGCTTGCATGGTGTTAAAGAAATGGTCGCATCTTCGATGCGTCTGCGTTTTCAACGCTTTTTTGAATTATGACACACCCCGTTTGCGAGTGCAAATGGGGCCGAAAATGCCACAATCGACTAACAAAAACCGATTTTGTAAGTCGATTGCAGTTTTTGTAAGTGTTTTTTCAGCCTTTAATCAATAAATTTGCACAAACATTTTTGATGCAAAAATCCTGGCTATTTGTAATCTTAATTATAAACCAATAAAAATTGTGTGATATGAAGAAAGAACTACTATTTTTAGTCTTAGCGTTTATCGCGTTCACTGTGCAATCGCAAAACAAGATTGAGGAGTATGACCAATTCACCGACGAAAACGGCATCGTCTATTCCTATGAGGTTGACAACTGGTATGCAAGCTATGAAGACAGCGATGAGTTGTCATGGATCGTTAATAATGGTCTTGCAGTAACGGGGCATGCGGTCCTCCTTAACGAAATCCAAGGTGAAAAAGTGAGAGTGATTGGTGCCGGAGCATTCCGTAACTGGGATGATATGGCTGGAGTTAATTCTAATCTCACCGGTATCACAATTCCCGACAATGTGGAAATTATTCAGATGGCGGCTTTCTTGGGATGTAAGAACCTGAAAACCATCGACTTGAACAATGTGCGGCGAATTGATTACGCGACCTTTGTCAACTGCACCGGCCTTGAGGAAATTCACATTCGCGTGCCGGCATCGAAGATGAAATTCGGCTGGACGGTGTTTAACATTATGGACGAAGAAGGAGGTTTTGGAACCGACGTTATTCCTGCCACTGTCTATGTGCCAAAGGGAGAACTGCAAAACTACATCGCTAAGTTTGCCAACCCCTACGAAAATCCTGAAGACCCAATGGCATGGGAAGAAAGCGTGCTTTATGAGATTTACAAAGCCGGCCGTCTGAAAGAGGAAGGCGATGCTCCCTCTCCCATACCGGGCGATGCCAACGGCGACAAGATGGTGGATGTTGACGACGTGAACGCTGTTATCAACATGATACTGTCTGACACGCCCGACCCGAGCATCGATATGAATGGCGACGGCTTGGTGGATGTTGACGACGTGAACGCTATCATCAACATCATTCTCAATCAGTAATTCAGCGCGTTAGCAGCTCCCCCTCTAAGTTAGAGGGGGCACGGGGGAGTGTGTGCTACGGCGCTTTGCTCCCCCTATTACTTAGATGGGGGAGCTGGCCAACTTAGAAGGGGAACTGACGCTTGAGCAATTCAGAATTTGGGACGGGGCGTGGGTTATTGCCAAGCATTGCTTGGTAGCTGTGCGCGTCGCGATTAAGGGGCGGCCTCTACGAGGTCGCTCGCTTTTGTGTGGCTTGTGCCCCCCATGCCACGCAGACCTTTCGGTCTGCATGCCATGGGGCTTAATGCAGGGTTGCCCCCGTCGGGGCAAACGCAGGCCGCTGGCCTGCGACTCCGGTTGCATCCTCGCTGTCTGCGACTCCGGTTGCATCCTCGCTGTCTGCGTCTCCGGCTTCGCTGTGGCTGTCTGCGACTCCGGCTTCGCTGTGGCTGTCTGCGACTCCGGCTGCGCTGTGGCTGTCTGCGACTCTGGCTGCGCTGTGGCTGTCTGCGACT
>DGVT01000118.1:7883-8522 GCA_002395965.1 Porphyromonadaceae bacterium UBA4277 | reverse complement strand
GGCCGCCAACATAGGACTGAGCGTGGACAAAGTGCTCAACATGGCCAAGACCGTAACCACAATCGTCTTCCGCCTGCCAGAGAGCGGCAAGACTTTCACCAAAACAATGCCCATGAAAAGACATCAGCGAATAGCAAAACTATTCACTGACGAATTTTGGGGTATGCGATGACGAAGTCAGGAGTTTGGGTTTTTCGCTCGCCTTGCACTAATGTTGAGGCTAACGCCTCTAAATTAGGCTGCGTTTCGGCAATGCAAAATTAAAAACTTTGTCTTTCATTTTGTTTTGCTCTCAACTTGCACTAATTTTGCCTCAAAATCGGCGAAATTAGGCGGCACCTCGTCAATTAAAATGAATAAATTTTTTTTATTGCGCTCGGTTTGCAGTAATTTTGCAAGTTGAAATTTCAAGAAACAATTATATATGCAGACAGCAAAAGAGATTCGCGAAGCCTTCAAGCGCTTCTTTGAGAGTAAAGGACATCACATTGTGCCATCGGCACCCATGGTAATCAAAGACGACCCCACGCTCATGTTTACCAATGCCGGCATGAATCAGTTTAAGGACATCATCCTGGGCAACAAGCCCGTGCAGTGGCCGCGCGTGGCCGACTCGCAGAAGTGCCTGCGCGTGAGCGG
>DGVT01000118.1:486-7828 GCA_002395965.1 Porphyromonadaceae bacterium UBA4277 | reverse complement strand
AACGACCTGGAGGAGGTGGGTCACGACACTTATCACCACACTATGTTTGAGATGTTAGGCAACTGGTCGTTTGGCGACTACTTTAAGGAGGGAGCCATCGAGCACAGCTGGGAATTTTTGGTGAATGTGCTCGGTCTCGACCCGAAGTGCCTTTATGCAACCGTCTTCGAGGGCTATGCACCCGAGGGGCTGGAGCGCGACAACGAGGCTGCGGGCTACTGGGAGCGCCATCTGCCCAAGGACCACATCATCAATGGCAACCGCAAGGACAACTTCTGGGAGATGGGCGAGACCGGCCCGTGCGGCCCGTGCAGCGAAATTCACATCGACCTGCGCAGCGACGAGGAGAAAGCCGCGGTGCCGGGCGCCGAATTGGTGAATAAAGACAACCCACAGGTGATTGAAATCTGGAACCTCGTGTTCATGCAATATAACCGCAAGGCCGACGGCTCGCTCGAGCCTCTGCCCTTCAACGTGATAGACACCGGTATGGGCTTTGAGCGCCTGTGCATGGCTCTGCAGGGCAAGAAATCGAACTACGACACCGATGTGTTCCAGCCGCTCATCACCAAGATTGGCGAGATAGCCGACAAGCGCTATGGCGAGAACCACGATGTGGATGTGGCAATGCGCGTCGTTGCCGACCATGTGCGCACCATCGCCTTCAGCATCGCCGACGGTCAGCTGCCCAGCAACGCCAAGGCGGGCTATGTGATACGCCGCATCTTGCGCCGTGCCGTGCGCTATGGCTACACCTTCCTCGGCCTGAAAGAGGCGTTCATGTATCGCTTGATTGACACCCTCATCGACAGCATGGGCGAAGCCTACCCCGAGATCAAGGCACAGGCCGACCTCATCAAGCACGTTACCAAGGAGGAGGAAGACGCCTTCTTGCGTACGCTTGAGACGGGCATGAAGCTCATCGACAAGGTGATTGCCGATGCCAAGCAGGCCGGCAAGAGCGAAATCGAAGGTCGTGAGGCGTTCACCCTCTACGACACCTATGGCTTCCCGCTCGACCTCACGCAGCTCATCCTCAAGGAGAACGGCATGACCGTTAACGAGGCAGACTTCAACGTTGAGATGCAGAAGCAGAAACAGCGTGCCCGCAATGCCGCTGCCGTGGAGGCTACCGACTGGGTAGAGCTGCGCGAAGGCGTGACCGAGTTTGTGGGCTACGACCTCACCGAGTGCGACTGCGAGATACTGCGCTACCGCAAGGTGAAGCAGAAGAATAATGAGTTTTACCAGATCGTGCTGTCACGCACACCGTTCTATGCCGAGATGGGCGGACAGGTGGGCGACCGGGGCGTGCTTACATCCGGCGACGAGAAGATTGAGATCATCGACACCAAGCGTGAGAACAATCTGCCCGTGCACATTGCCAAGACCCTGCCTGCCGACGTCGAGGCTCCCATGCACGCCGCCATCGACGTTGAGGCTCGCCGTGCCATCGAGTGCAACCACACCGCCACCCACCTGCTGCACTATGCATTGCGTCAGGTGCTTGGCAGTCATGTGGAGCAAAAGGGCAGCTATGTGGATGCCAAGATGCTTCGTTTCGACTTCTCTCACTTCAAGAAAGTCACTCCAGAGGAAATCCGTCAGGTTGAGCATCTTGCCAACTCACTTGTGCGTCGTGCCATAGTCCGCGACGAGCATCGCGAGGTGCCCATCGACGAGGCACGCCAGATGGGTGCAATGGCTCTGTTTGGCGAGAAGTATGGCGACCGCGTGCGCGTGATACGCTACGGCGACTCGGTGGAGTTGTGTGGCGGCACGCATGTGCCTAACACCGGTGCCATAGGCATGATAAGGATTATCGGCGAGAGTAGTATAGCTGCCGGTATTCGCCGCATCGAGGCCATCACCGGCGAGACTGTTGAAACCATGCTCGATACCGTGCAAGACACCATGCAGGAAATCAAGTCGATGCTCAACAATGCTCCCGATGCCATCGTGGCACTGAAGAAGTCGCTCAGCGAGAATGCAGCGTTGCGCAAGCAGGCCGAGGACTTTGTCAAGGAGCGCATCATCACGCTCAAGGAAGAGCTGAAGAAGAATGCGCAGATGAATAGTAACGGCATCAGCGTGATGACCCTGAGCGGACCGTTCCTGCCCGACGTGGTGAGGGGTCTGGCAACGATGATGCGTGCCGACGGACTCGAGCGCAGCGCGCTGTTGGCCGCTACGCAGAGCGACGGCCGCCCCATGCTCACTGTCATGCTCACCGACGACCTGGTGAAGGAAGGCAAGAATGCCGGACAGATGGTGCGCGAAGCAGCCAAGCTCATCCAGGGTGGCGGCGGCGGTCAGCCAGGCTTTGCACAAGCCGGAGGCAAGAACCCCGACGGATTGGGAGCTGCCCTCGATGCCATGTGCAAGATGCTGTGAAATTCTTGAATATTGTATTAAAAAAATAGCGTTGTGGATTTTTCCACAACGCTATTTTTTTATATGATTTCCAAAAGCGGATCGTATTACAGGCCCAAGTAGCCCTTTAGAGCTTCAACATATTCTTCGAATGCTTTGCGCCCCTGTTCGGTAATGCGGCAGACAGTTCGCGTCTTCTTCCCTACAAACCCCTTGTCGGCTGTAATGTAGCCGGCATTGACGAGTTTATCGAGTTGCACACTCAAGTTACCGGCTGTTGACTCAGTTTTCTCTTTGAGATAGACAAAATCGGCTTCATCAACATTCATTAGAATTGACATCACCGCCAGTCGCAGTTGAGAGTGCAGCAGTGGATCCAACTCTTTCATCGCAGTTGTCTTGATTTATAGTTGATAATATGTCCTGGAACAATCATCATGCAGACAAAAGCAACAATGAACAAAGGCATATACCAATTAACCCTAAGAGCGACATCTCCCACAATACAACACAATGTAACAATCCCAATAAGCAATCCCACTGCACCACCAATAATTAGAGACTTTTCCTTAACTATAATGCCTTGAGCTACTTCGGCAAACGGTACAATGGCGAGTGCGAATATCAACATAACGGCGCCAGTGGGGATATGTGCCAATATCCCAAATCCCAAGTTGAACAGCATCGCAACTATCGCATAAATACCCACACCTAACCAAATCTGCGATGTCACGCGGTCGGAATAACTCTTGACTCCGCATTTCACTTTGTGCTTGCGCGACATGATGGGTGCAACTATGCCGCCAATGAGTGGTATCAGGAGCCAGCACAAATTCCAATTCAGGTTTCCAGTTGCATTAATGAGCACCCACACAAGTACACTAACGGCTACCGTTAGATAGCCCCACAAAAGCATGATGTTACCGTCGCCAATGTAACGTTCTTTCGTGCGAGAAATCATCTCGGTAATCACGGCGAGGCTCTCGCGTTCAGTCAATTCTTTCTCTTCCATAATTCAATATACATAAATCGGTTTATAATATAAACTGTATTTCTCTGAAAAAAGAGCAGCACTCGCGATTACCGCTCTGATTTCGGTGCAAAGATAAAGCGGTTTATTTTATAAACCAAATTTATCACTGAAATTTAATATTTATTAACTGTTTAGGTGGGTTCATTATTTTTGAAGGCTTAGATATTTTTAGAATTCCAGATAAGTTAGATAAACTATGTGAACGAGGAAAGCTATGAACAGCTATTCTGCCTTCAAGTGCATTGGTGACGAGCGTGAGCGGCATCCGCGGTTACTCAAATGCTCGCCTTACAGTCGGGGTTAGCGCGTCTATGTTACACAACGAATACCTTACCTGTTGGTGGAATTAAATTGGTTTTGAGGTTTATCGGTAACACATAGATAATGTTGAAGTTCCTCTTCGAGGCACGATTTTGATTTTGCAGTCTGCACCAAGCTGCGGTCCTCTGCGAGGCTCTTGCATGGTGTTTAACACATTGCGGCTCTTCGAGCCTTTCGACCTCTTCGAGGTCAGCGCTTGATAACCAATATCATACCAAAACATGTAATTCCGCCAACAGGTAATACCTTATGAATTATTATTAATGGTGTCCGCTAAAAGTTCTCAATAACTCTGTAATGAGTTGATTGCAAATGGAATAATTGTAAATCTCCTTAAATGGGCTTGGTCTTGAATGCAAGTCGGAGACTTGTAAATGTGCGAAACACATTGTGCCGTTCACGGCGCAGCTGTGGGCGGCACTGTGTGAAAGGTGACGATATAGAACGCGGCACTTCGGAGATGTGCCGTTGTGGTAATTGACCCTCGGTCGAAGTTACTCTCGCTCGAAAATGAAAAGAAAAACCGATTTTTCTTTTGCATTTTGCTCGCTTATTCGTTAACGTTGACCTTCGGTCGAAGTTACTTTCGCTCGAAAATGAAAAGAAAAACTAATTTTTCTTTTGCATTTTGCTCGCTTATTCGTAACTTTGCAGCCGCAAAGCAAAATGACGCTTGCATCAGCCGCAATAGCTCAGTCGGTAGAGCATTTCATTCGTAACGAAAAGGTCGCGGGTTCGAGTCCCGCTCGCGGCTCAAAAGCCACAAGGCGCGATAGTCATAGGTTTTCAGACCTTGACTGTCGCGCTTATTTTGGCATGAGGATGAGTGCTTGCGGTGTTGCCGAGGCCGGAATGCGGGCGTGACGAGTGAGTGTGATGCTGTTTCGTCCGCGCAACAGTTGCACGGTGACAAAGTTAGACCTTAATTTGGCAGCCGTGGCTTCGCCGTCGCGTGCAATGCCTGCCATTGCCGGCATGAAGAGTGTGCCCTGGTGGTGTGTGTTGACGGTAATCATCAGTGCGTCGCCCGTCCCTTGATTGGCATATTCCACTTGCAGCAGGTAGTTGCCGGCGCGGTTCACATCGAAGTCAAGTCTGATTGAGTCGTTGCCTGTGAGCGGCAGGGTGCGAGTGTCGTTGGCCGGGATGATGTGCGGCTGTGCCATGAAGCTGAAGCCATATTTGTTGGCCATAGCCACTGAAAGCTCGGTTGTATTGCTGTCGGCCTCAGGGATGGCGAAGGCAATGTCTGAAAGGCTGTAGCTGAAACGGCCGTTGACCACGGTCATATAGCGTCCGCCGGTGACGTAGTCGGTAACGAAACCGCTGTCGGGCGTCCACATCACTTCGGGCGGTGGTGGAGGTGCCACGGCTCCGGTGACTACGGTCAGTCCGCGCGAGGTGTTGCCCGGTTCCACGGTCACATTCACGGTGTGGCGTCCGGCTGGCAGTGCAGCTACAAAGTTTCCTTCGGCGTCATTTCCGTCGATGGCGATGGCCTTCACGTCGGTGCCGTTGCCATTAATAGTCACGTCGATGAGAGCCTGTGCATGGCGCAGACCCAATAGTTGGCGCCGGCCTGTGAGGGAAATGGGAATGTGCGGGTTTATCTCAATGCCATCGGGCATGAAGTTGATGCCCATGATCACGCGCAGCATGATGGCTTGGTTGGCAGCCGCCGTGAGCAGGTGGTTGCGGGGCTTGCCTTGTGGTGCGATGTGTCGCGACATGAACAGTGCTTGTGCTCTGAGCAGTGCTGCTATTCCGGCCCTCACCATGTCGTCGTTGCCCACCGTGGCAGCGGCCATCACCCATAGAGCTTGCACTGCAGGCCAGCAGGGGTGAGAGAAATAGGGTTCTACCGGTGTGTTCAGCGGAAACACCACGGGCACGCCAAAGAGTGTGACCGGCGTTTGCTTGATGAGCGTGGCCGCGCGGTCGTCATCGGCAATGCCCCATAGCACGGCTAATGCCTGTGCCATGTTGTCGGCTATGGGTGCTCGCAAATTGTAGATATAGCCATATAGGTATGCCGAATATCGCCCTCGCACCTCGCTCCACAGCCTCTGGTTGATGGCACTTTTGAGCCTCGACGGGTCATAGCCGTGGTTGTGTGTCGATTGCATTTCATCGTCAATGTCGTTGAGCACGCACATTGCCTTCCATGTGAGCAAGTTGCTCAGCAGTGGCATCGTCTCGATGACGTCAACCTGTTGCATCCAGGGCGGGTAGAAGGCGTCGGGCGTGTAGCCCGAGAATCCATGCATCAGTTGCGTGGTGTGGTCTTTTAGTAACAGAATGTCGTCGGCTAATGTGGCATCGATCACGCTATGTGCAAATGCCAGCCAGTGCTTGTCGGCCGTAGCGGTATATACTTCCCATGCCGCCACAGCCCATGCCTGTCTTGCTGCACTCATGTGCCGTCCGGCAAATGGTATTACCCTGCCTGCGGCTACCATAGCCTTTAGCGTGGCCATGGAGCGTTGCGGGTCGATGTGCGCGAGGCTCATGTAGATGGCCAGGCACAGTGTCAGTGTGTCGCCATGGGCACTGAATGTGGAGCCCTTGGTGTCGTCGGCAATGTGGTCGATCGACATCCGGCTCAGTGCATCGATGAGCCTCTGGCGCGAGTGATACTGTGGAAATTGCTCATTGTGCTGTGCGGCGTGCCAGGGTCGTCCGCCCACTATGCGGGGTGGCTGACGGTCGTCGCCTGTGGCTGTGGCAAATGCCTGGACAATCGAGTCGAGGCGTTCGCGCGTGAGCGTGGATTCGATGAATTGTCCCGTCGGTGCCGTGGCTATGATGTCGCCCTGGACAAGGCTGTCGCCTGTAAGCGTAAATGCCTCGTTGCGAGCCACCACATTGTGCGACGCATGCCGGCCTGTGCACGATGTGATTATGCACACCAGCACTGCCATGACTGCCAGCCACGACAGCGTTGACCGTGATGTGTGGAGCTGTGTGTAAGTCAACTGGTGGAGTGAACTCAAATGCGGAAACCGATAATCTTCCTAACCTCGTTAAGCGTTTCGCGAGCGCTCTGACGTGCCACCTCGGCACCACGTCGCGCCACGCGGTCGAGCATCTCAACGTCGGCACTGTAGGCTTCAATTTTCTCACGTATAGGGGCGATGACGGCGCACAAGTCTTCGGCAATCTGCTTCTTGAGGTCGCCGTAGCGCAGTGTGCAGTCGTTCCACTGTGCATCGAAGTGGTCGTACACATCGGGTGCACTCACTATGCGCAGAAAAGTGAACAGGTTTTCAATCACTTCGGGGCGCGGGCTGTTGGGCGCTTGCGGCCCATTGTCGGTGACGGCTTTCATCACTTTTTTGCGTATGGTCTTGTCGTCGTCGCGCAGGTAGATGCAGTTGCCCTCACTCTTGCCCATCTTTCCGCTTCCGTCGAGCCCCGGGATTTTAACAGCCTTGTCGCTGAAGTAGAAGTTCTGAGGCTCGGGGAAGAATTCCACGCCATAGATGTTGTTGAAGCGGCGTGCGCACTTGCGGGCCATCTCCATGTTTTGCTCCTGGTCTTTGCCCACGGGCACCTTTGCCGCGCGGTGCTGCAGGATGTCGGCAGCCATGAGGGTGGGGTAGGTGAGCAGGCCGG
>DGVT01000118.1:0-423 GCA_002395965.1 Porphyromonadaceae bacterium UBA4277 | reverse complement strand
GCGTTCACGTTGTCGGGCTGCTTGCGGGCTTTCTCCTTAAATGTTGTGACGCGCTCAAGCTCACCTAAATACATGTTCATGTTCAGGTATAGATACAGCTCAAGTGTTTCGGTCACGTCGCTCTGTATATAGATTGGAGCTTTCTCGGGGTCGAGGCCGCAGGCTAAATACTCGGCCATGATGGTGCGGGCGCTCTGCTGTATGTCGCTGGGCTTGGGATGCGTGGTGAGTGAGTGCCAATCGGCAATAAAGAACATGCAGTTGTATTCATCTTGCATTTTCACGAAACTGCGCACAGCACCGAAGTAGTTACCCAGGTGCAGATTGCCTGTAGGCCTAATTCCACTTACTACTTTCTCCATTAGCTTAATATTTATTCATTTATAATGTAATGTTTTTGCAAAGGTAAAAAATAATTATGAA
>DGVT01000094.1:11717-13163 GCA_002395965.1 Porphyromonadaceae bacterium UBA4277 | reverse complement strand
CCCATGATGGCAGGCACGAAGTTGTAGGCACTTCTCATCTGCGGGTTGTAGAGCATTTTGGTGTTCACCGGCTCGGTGCGTTGCTTTCCTGCATTAGCTCCGATGAGCTCGGGCAATGAAATGACTTGTGTGGCATAGGCAGTCCATTGCTGTGCCATGTTGGGGTCGGAGCCATCGACGATGATTTGCAGCCCGCTCCGTGTCGAGGCGAAGTCGTGGCCGAAAACGATGGCCATATCGGCCTTTTGCGAGCGAATGAGCTGCTCGGCATCGGCAGGAGTGGGCACGGCAGCGGTGATGGTGAAATATTCGCTGGCTGCCAGCCGGTCGATGGCTCGTTGCGTGAGGTGGTCGGTCGATGAGGTGACCACTACGGTGCGCACGTTGCGCACGTCGGTGGTGATGGCAAAGCCGAAAAGCAGCATCAGCACCACGGGCATGCCAAAGAGGATGAGCATCGTGCGACGGTCGCGCACGATGTGCTTAGATTCTTTGATAACGAAACTTATAAACTCTTTCATGACAGTTGTTGTGTGATGGTTAATCGCTTGAACGGGTGGCCTGGCGTGCCAGGTGGGTGAACACATGATCCATATCGGGCTGGTTATAGCGGCGCTTGAGCTCGTCGGGGGTGCCCATGGCGCTGATTTTGCCATCCACCATAATTGATATCCGGTCGCAATATTCGGCTTCGTCCATATAGTGCGTGGTTACAAACACGGTGATGCCGCGCTGTGCAGCATCGTAGATTAGCTCCCAGAATTGTCGCCGCGTGGCAGGATCCACACCGCCTGTGGGCTCGTCGAGAAACACGATGTCGGGCTCGTGGAAGATGCTCACCGAGAATGCCAACTTCTGTTTCCAGCCTAATGGCAGTGACCCCACGAGGTCGTTGCGGTGCTCGCTGAACTGCAGGCGTTCAAGCAGTTGCTCGGTCTTGCGGGCGATGTCATCGTCGCTCATGCCATATATGCCGCCAAACAGCCGTATGTTCTCGGCCACGGTGAGGTCTTCATACAGCGAGAAGCGCTGGCTCATGTAGCCTATGTGGCGCTTAATCAGCTCGTGCTGAGTGCTGATGTCGTAGCCCGCCACGGTGCCTGTGCCGCTCGTGGGCTGGTTCAGCCCCGTGAGCATGTGCATGGCTGTGGTCTTGCCGGCACCGTTGGCACCGAGGAACCCGAATATTTCGCCTTTCTTCACACTGAATGAAATATCATCTACTGCATGAAATGCCCCGAAGGCCTTCACCAGGTTCTTGACTTCGATCACGTTGCTGGTAGCCCCCGTAGGCGTAGCGTCGTTTACCGTCTTGCGGTCGATGCCCGGCGGATTGAACACATCGGCAAAGCGCGTGAGTATTTCATCGGGTGTGCCTATGCCTTGCAGGCGGCCCTCGTGCAGAAATGCCACACGCTCGCAGCGGCGCACCTCGTCGAGGTAGGG
>DGVT01000094.1:0-11616 GCA_002395965.1 Porphyromonadaceae bacterium UBA4277 | reverse complement strand
GTGCCGAGCATCTCCCAGAACTCCTTGCGACTCACAGGGTCAACACCGGTGGTGGGTTCGTCGAGGATGAGCACACTGGGCCGGTGCACAAGGGCGCACGACAGTGCCAGCTTCTGCTTCATGCCTCCCGACAGGGCACCAGCCTTGCGGTTACTAAAGCGCTCAATTTGTGAATAGATGGCCTTGATGGTGTCGTAGCCGGCATCTACTGTAGTGCCGAACAGGGTGGCAAAAAACTCAAGGTTTTCACGCACGGTGAGATCTTCATAGAGCGAGAACTTGCCGGGCATGTAGCCCACGCGGCGGCGTATCTCGTGCATCTGCGTGACCACGTCATAACCATCGACACTGGCATGCCCGCTGTCGGGCACAAGCAGCGTGCACAGCAGGCGGAACATGGTGGTCTTGCCGGCACCGTCGGGACCGATGAGACCGAAAACCTCGCCGCGGCCTACGCTGAACGTCACGTCGTCGAGGGCTCTGACAGCGCCATAGCTCTTGCTTATATGACTCACTTCAATGCTGGTCATGGCTCGCAATCTCAGAATTTAACTTTGCCATACATGCCCATCTTGATGTCGCTGTTGCCATCCACGGTAATCTTGACGGCATAGGCCAGGTCGGCGCGTTCGTCGTCGGTGACGATGGTCTTGGGGGTGAACTCCGAGCGCGGCGATATCCAGGTGATCACGCCGCTGTAGGTGCTGCCGTGCTGCTTGCCGTAGTCGGTCATCACCTTCACGGTCTGTCCCACCTTGATGCGCTCAAGCTGTGCCGAGGTCACATAGGCGCGGAGCACCACCTTGCGCGTGTCGGCAACCTTGAAGAGCGGTTTCCCAACGGTGACAAATTCGCCCTGTTCGACATACTTCTCAAGCACACTGCCTGCAATAGGGCTCTTGATGACGGTGTTGGCTATCTGGTCGTCGAGCTGGGCCTGCTGCACATCGATGCCGGCACTCTGGGCGTTGATGCCTTCGATTTGTGCATCGATGCCGGCACTTTGCTGTGCAAGGCTGGCGTTGTTGCTCCTGATTTGGTCCTGGGTGGCCGATAGCTGCTTTTCGAGCACACTGATTTGATAGGAGATGTCGTCAACTTGCTTCCTGGGCACGGCGCCGTCGCGCAGCAGCTCGCTGTAGCGTTGCTTCTCGCGGCGGGCATTGGCAATTTGTTGCCTGATGCCGGCAACTTGCTTCTCTAAGTCGAGCTGCTTGCTGGCAGTGGCATTGCGGTTGGCACCGAGCTGGCGGCGGTTGGCATCTAACTGAGCCTTGCTGCTTGCAAGCTGCTCTTTCTTGAGCTTGAGCTGTGTGTCGTCGATTTGTCCCACTACCTCGCCAGATGTCAATTCCTGACCCTCTTGCAGGCCGAAACTCAGCAACTCACCGCCGGCCTTGGCCGAGACTGTGACCTCGGTAACTTCGAATGTGCCGGTGGCGTCAAATTCTGTTTCCTTGTTGTTGCAGGCTATGAGCATGAGAGCCATGCTTGCTATTAATGCTATTTTTTTCATCGTGGTTAGTTGTTGGTTGCATATTTTAGGTCGTATATCTCTTTCAGCATCTCGGTCTCGTGGATTGACTGCTGCACGCGGGCGGCGTTCTCGCTGTTGATTTCCTTGACAAGGTCGTTGACGGCAATGATGCCGTGGGCGAGCTTCGACTCGGCTGCCTTCCTGACCTTGCTGCGCAGGGCTATGATGTCGGCATCGGTTGCCATCACGCTGTGATAGCGGCGTGCGTTGTCGGCATGCTGGATTTGGTCGAGACGGTTATTGAGCACAAACGTTTCGCGGCTGTTCTCAATCTGCTGCCGTTGCAGCTTGAGTTTTGCCATGTCGTGCTTGCGGGTGTAGAGTGGGGTGATGTTCCAGGTGATTCTGGCACCTATCATTCCGTTCAGGCTCCAGCGGTGCCGCATCATGTCGTCAAACATGTTGTAGCCCGGGTAGCCATAGAAGCCCTGGGCAAACAAGCTGAGCTTGGGCCGCATGGCAGCATCGAGCGTCTGCTTGTGGGCATCGGTGAGGCGCAGCTGGGCGTCGTAGAGCTGCAACTCGGGGCGGTTGTTCATGTCGCCGGTCTCGACCACGGGCGGTTTCTGCACGTCGGTCACGTCGATGCCGCACAGCGTGCTCAACATTCGACTCAGAGCCTGCTGCTGTGCAGTCAAGTCAAGGCCTTGCTGCACGGCTACAAGGTGCTCGGCTTTAACGGTGTTCAGGTCGCTTTCGGCAGCCGTGCCGCGCCTGTACATCGATTCGAGTTTCTTCTCATTGCTCTCAAGCAGTGCTTGCAGGTCATGATTGAGTTTTTGCTTTTCTTTGACAAGTAGCAGGGCAAAGTACAGCTCGTTGACACGCATTTTCACGGCATAGAGGTTGACCTCGTTTTGCGCCTGTTGCACGAGCCCTTGCTCGCGGGCTAAAGCTGCCTGGCCGGCGATGCTGCCGCCGTCGTAGATCGTCTGGTTCACATCGAGCCCAACGCGGTACTGGTCTTTCTTCAGACCCTTGACGTCGAGGCCGCTCCGGGTGAGCATGTCGCGCATCTCATCGGGCCATGCCGTGACATCGCTTTGCAGTGTGGCATGTGCCGACGCACTCACTTGCGGCAACCAGCCTTTCTTAATGTTGGCTACTGTGTAGTCGGTGGTGAGCCTGATAAGGTCGCGCTGCTTGATGAGCGGATAGTTGCTCACTGCAGCCTGCTGGCACTGCTCAAGGGTGACCTGTGCCGTGGCAGTGAGGCTTGCTGCAATAATTAATAAGGTGATTAAAATTCGATGCATAATGTTGGTCGTTCTGATTTTCACCTGCAAAATTACGGCCTTTTTACCGCTCTGGCATTATCTGTAATTACCGAGTAATGCTCTTTTTGTATGATTGTGGCTCCGAAATGCGATTTATTTGCCATAATTTATTACCTTTGTGGCCGATTTATGGCCTAAGACATGAAGAAAAGACCTGAAAAGTTTAACTACGAGATGATCCAGGACATCGTGTCGCACACGATAAAAGACACGCAGGGGCTGTTCCTGAACAAGGAGTTTGCCATTATTAACGGCATGGGTGGCAATGCCTTGTTTCGCCACTTCCTGGGAAAAAAGGTGCCGCTGCTCATCGACGACTATCGCATGGGCATAGTGCTCAAGGGCGACGTGCACAGTAATATCAACCTGATAGATCACCACGTTACCTCGGGCACGATACTGTTTCTCACACCGGGTAGCATCGTGCAGCCGGTCTCGGTAGAGGGCGACCTGCAGATTATGGGGCTGGCAGTGTTTGGCGATTTGCCCTTGGCTTCGGGGCGCATGCCAGCAATCCTAAGCGGCGGCGTGCGCGACTTTGTGCTCAAAGTAGGTGAAACGGAATTTGCCTGGTTGCGACAACTCGTGGGACTCATGTGGCAACTGGTGCACAGGCTATCGTGGAGCCGAGACGTGTTTAATAGCTTGGTGGCATCGCTGCTGTGGTTCTACGACGAGCAATATCGTGCCAGCAGTGGCAGTGCAGTGGGCATCTCGCACTCGGCCGAGTTGTTCTCACGATTCATTGCACTGGTCAACGAGCATTGCCGGCGGGAGCATCAGCTCGCCTTCTATGCCGACCGCCTGTGCCTCACACAGCGCCACTTGGGCGTGGTGATTAAGAATGTGAGCGGCACCACGGCAAAGGAGTGGATCGACCGTGCACTGATTACCGAAGCAAAAGTGATGCTGCAACACACCGACAAGACGGTGGTGCAGATAGCCGACGAGCTAAGCTTTGCCAACCCCAGCTTCTTTACCAAGTTCTTCAAGCGCCTTACCGCAACCACCCCCGCCAACTACCGCAGCCTGTAGCCGTCGCCCCCAGCGCTCTCACCACTCCCATCCGCTTCAGCAGTCCCAGCAGTGCCAGTGGTCCCAGCAGTGCCAGCAGTCCCAGTTGCCCCCGGCAAGTGAAGATTTTGCACTTTGCAGCTGCCATGATTTGCAAATTGGCAGCGATTGTATTACTTTTGCACCATAATTTTTTGTTGTTATAACAAAAAGCGAATAACGATGAACCGAATATTTTTGTTAGTGATCGCCAGCCTACTTCCTATAGTGATGCAGGCTCAGGTGCCCGACGACACGCGCATCCGCATCGTTGACAGCAATGTGCGCTCGCTCAAGGTGGCTCCGGCAAGCAACATCTATCTGCCGCCGGTGCTGGTAATGGGCAGCGACGACCGCCTGGTGGTGAACTTCGACTACATCGACTATGACGTGCACTACCTGCGCTACAGCCTGCAGCACTGCGATGCACTGTGGCAACCGTCGCAGCTGCTCGAGAGTGAATATGTCGAAGGCTTCAACTATGCCGACATCGACGACTACAGGCAGAGCGAGACCACGTTTACACACTATTTTAACTACACTTTCAGCCTGCCTAACGACAACATGGTGATGACTCGCAGCGGCAACTATGTGCTGCGCGTCTATGAGCAAGACGACCCCGACAAGGTGCTGTTCCAGACTCGATTCATGGTTGTGGAGCCGCGCCTGACGGTGATGACCGATGTCAGCTCAAATACCGACGAAGACTACAACGATGCCCACCAGCAGCTCACCATTAACCTCAACTACAAGCCGGGTGTGGTGGCCGACCCTTATGGCGAACTGACCACAGTGATTTTCCAGAACACCCGCATCGACAATGCCGTGGTGCTGCGCCGCCCCATGAGCGCCGGAATAGGCACTGTGACCTATGAGCACCAGCCGGAACTGATTTTTGAGGCAGGAAATGAGTACCGACGCTTCGAGACCGTTAACATACACACTCTGAACATGGGAGTGGCGGCCATCGACTATGTGCAGCCGTTCTATCATGCCACGCTCTATGCCGACGAGCCGCGCGTCAACCAGCAATACCTGTATGACCAGACCCAGCGCGGCCACTTCACCATTCGCAATGCCGAGGGCAACGATAGCGACATTGATGCCGACTATGTGGTGACGCATTTCATGCTTAACACGGGCGGACCTGTGGAGGGTGGCAACATCTTCCTCGAGGGAGAATTCACCCACGGTTTGCCGGCCAGTACCACAGTGATGAAATATGATGCTTCCAGTGGATGTTATGTTAACGACATGCTTCTCAAGCAGGGCGCCTACAACTATCAGTACCTATGGGTGCCCGATGGCGCTTCGATAGGGCAGACGGCTGTTATCGACGGAGATAAGTACCAGACGATAAACCAATATCTAATCTTGGTCTATCATCGACCCAGCGGCGGACGATATGACCAGCTCGTGGGCTACGGACTCACTCGCTCGCTCAACTAAACAACCATGCACCCTGAGGACCCTGAGGACCCTCAGAGCTTCAGAGCCCTCAGAGTTCTCAGAGTTCTCGGAGTTCTCAGAAATCTCAGAAGCCTCAGAACCCTCGGAGTTCTCAGAGCCCTCGGAGCCCAAACCAACCGGCATTATAAATTATTAATTATTCATTATTAATTATTCATTATTAATTGTTAATTATACATTATACATTATTCATTATTAATTATTCATTATAAATGGATTATTTGTTTTTAATTGTGGGCTTAGGGCTGTTGCTGCTTGCAGCCAACCTGCTCGTTGATTCATCGGTAGCAATAGCACAGCGTGCTAAGATATCAAACTTCATTATTGGTCTTACCATAGTGGGCATCGGCACCTCGGCGCCCGAACTTTTTGTGTCAATCTCGTCGGCACTCAGTGGCCATGGCGACATAGCCATGGGTAATGTGCTCGGGTCGAACATCTGCAACATCTTCCTCATCTTGGGTGTGACGGCCGTCATATTGCCGTTTACTATCAATCGCGAGATAAGCCGACGCGACATACCGTTTGGCATAGCTGCATCGCTGTTGCTGCTGTTGCTTGCTAACGACACCTTCATTCCCGGCATTATCGATAACAAGCTCTCGCGCATCGACGGCATTTTTATGCTGGTGCTCTTTGTGGCATATATGTGCTATGTAATTATTCTCAAAGGC
Source organism: Porphyromonadaceae bacterium UBA4277 (assembly GCA_002395965.1). GTDB lineage: Bacteria > Bacteroidota > Bacteroidia > Bacteroidales > Muribaculaceae > Sodaliphilus. The sequence goes on along the minus strand of DGVT01000094.1, from coordinate 5,605 downwards.
AAGAACCCCAAGGAGGCGATGGATGAGGCCGACGAGCAGACAAAGAGCCGCTTTACCGGCAAGCACCCCTTGTTGCTGTGGTGCATTGCATTGGCTTCGCTCGCAGGCCTGATTTATGGCGGTAACCTCTTCCTCGATTCTGCCAAGAGTCTGGCACGCTCGTGGGGAATGAGTGAGGCTGTGATTTCGATTACCATTGTGGCCGTGGGCACATCGCTGCCCGAACTCATCACTGCCATCACGGCTGCACTCAAGAAGAACCCGGAGCTGGCCTTGGGCAACGTCTTAGGTTCAAACGTGTTCAATATTCTTATGATTTTGGGCTTGTCGAGCACGATTAGCCCATTCACCCTGAGCAATATAAACATTGTTGATTATATAGTAGTGCTTGTGTCGGCGGTGATGACAGCTGTGGTGATCTTCACCTTCGGCAAGCATCGCTTCGACCGCGTGGAGGGAGTGATTTTCCTGCTGTGCTATGTGGCTTATATGGTCTATCTGCTGATGCGATAAACCTGAATTGAATAAATCCGAAAAAAAGATTGCCGCCGGAAGACAAATGTTAGCTTCCGGCGGCAATCTTTTGGTTGTGTGTGAGCTAATTTGCAATTACTCGCGGCCGCTCACGGTCACGTCGCGGCAAGTGCGGCCGATAAGGCCTTGCAGCACCTTGCCCGGACCGAGCTCCATGGCTTCGGTCATGCCGTCTTTGACCATGTTGGCAACGATGTGGCTCCAGCGCACGGGAGCAGTGAGCTGCTTCACAAGGTTCTCCTTGATTTCGGCAGGGTCGGTGTGAGGCTGTGCATCCACATCCTGATAGATGGGGCAGATGGGAGCCGAGAAATCGGCTTCGTCGATGGCCTTTGCCAGCTCGGCGCGGGCAGGCTCCATCAGTGGCGAGTGGAAAGCTCCGCCCACCTTCAGCGGCAGAGCACGCTTGGCACCGGCTTCCTTAAATTTCACGCAAGCCTCGGCTATTGCCTCGTTGCTGCCCGAAATCACCACCTGGCCGGGGCTGTTATAGTTGGCCGGGACGCACACACCGTCGATGCCGGCGCATATTTCTTCTACTTTAGCATCTTCCATGCCTATGATGGCAGCCATTGTCGAGGGAGCCATCTCGCAAGCCTTCTGCATGGCCAAAGCGCGTGTCTCAACCAACTTCAAACCTTGCTCAAAGGGCAGGACACCGGCAGCTACAAGTGCCGAAAATTCGCCTAATGAGTGACCGGCAACCATGTCGGGCTTAAACTCGTCGCCCATGGTGAGGGCAAGGATTACCGAGTGAAGGAATACGGCTGGCTGCGTGACCTTGGTCTGGCGCAAATCTTCTTCAGTGCCGTTAAACATCAGGTCGGTAATGCGGAAACCTAACACCTCGTTTGCCTTCTCAAACAGTTCCTTAGCCTTGGGATTGGTCTCATACAGCTCTTTACCCATGCCCACGAACTGAGCCCCTTGTCCGGGAAATACAAATGCTTTCATTTCTTTTCTAATATCTAATTCGTTAATTTAATATGTAGGCTATTACAATTAGGCTGCAAAATTACACCTTATAAACTGAATAGAGAAATTACTATGTCTAATTTTTCTAAAAAGAACTCCGATAATGGTGTTACTGTTTCGAAACTTCTATAATTTTGCATGTTCATTATAATATTAAGAAAATGGGTTTGCGACTTATTCTGTGGCTTCTTTTCCCTATAATGGTCTTGACGTCTTGCCAGGCAGATGTTACACCTCAGGCTGCAACGCACTCTCACATATATCTGCGCACACAAGCCACCCACGGCAAGCGTTCACCGCAATGGGAATTTACCGATTGTGGAGGGGGGAGATATGTGCTCTATGATAAGGACGTGAAATATGATTTTGTAGTAGATGTGCAGTTAGCGTCAGGCCGTAGGCACCTGATATGGGGTGGCAATTCGCATGACGCTGACATTGTGCCGGGGGTGCAGTATCATCTGGAGAACAGGTGGGGACATAATGTGCAATGCGGTTACCGCATGCAGCATTGCGACAGCATTGTGCTCTTTATCGATGAGATTGCCGATACGGCATGCATCACCTTGCACACATCACGGCCACCCGAACCACTCATCAGGCTGAATATGCCCGAACACCCCAAACCTGCGACTGCAACAGCCGTTTTGCCACAGCACGACAACCCGAGCGTCTTGGCACTCGGCAACAGCATCACCATGTATAACCATCAGGATTGGGTGTTTAAGAGAGTGGCGGCGAGTGTAGGCGTGAAAGCTGAGTGGGCTGGTCATTGTCATGGCAATTTTACTCTCGATGACCTCTGGAACGAAGGGCAGTTTGGTTGCAGTAAATACTATGTCGGCGCTCGCACTATGGTGATGTCCCGGCCATGGTCGCACATTGTGTTGCAGGATTATTCCATACGGCCGTTATCCGACCCGCAAGGCTTTGCCGCATCTGTTCACCGCTGGGTGGATTTCATCCGAAATCATACCATGAACCGTGATGCTCATATCATGCTGATGGTGAATTACCCCTGGAAAGAAATGTGGGGTAAAGACGATGAAGCCTACCGTGTAATTGCGCATAATTGCCAAAGTGTGGCAAGAAGCGAGGGCATAGAGTTAGCACCTGTTGGGGTTGCCTATTATAACATGTTTGTAACTTCGGGGTGCGATGCATTGTGGCGATTGTATGCCGATAACAAGCATCCGTCGGTGGCCGGGACATATTTAGCGGCATGCATCTACTTCTCATTGATGACCGGGAGATCGTTAGACCATGTGTGGTGGTATCCTGTCGGCATCGATGCCGAGGAGGCAAAATTAATGCGACAGTTAGCAACCAAAGTATTGTAACCCAAAAAATTGTGACCGGTATTTCATCAACTTTTAATGGAAGGTGTTTGCTAATCCCGAAATTTTTATTACCTTTGTAATTCAATCACATTAATCTTGTTAAGATTCAGATTTATGAAAAAACTACTGATAGCAATTATTTGCCTGATAACCACGGTTGCATGTCGTGCCCAAGAGCCCGTTATTGCAATAGACGACATAATGGATGTCTTTAACTTCAAATCGACCATCGCCTTAGGCGACAACGAAGAGAAAGAGGCTGCCGAACTTACCAATATGGCAGTTAACATGTTCACTGCCAAAGGCTTTGCCCACGGACTTACGGGCGACGGTTACGGCGGGCCGTGCGTGATCATCGATGGCTTCTACAAGGGAGGAGTGCCCAATAAGGAGCAGTATTGTTTCGCTCCGGGCGATGATAAAGACAACGCTTGTGTCGTTGAAATGAGCGCATGCAACGATGGCGACCAGGGCGATTACGAACTGTTTGTGACCGTGGAGCTATTCACCAAGCATGCAGCCACGGCATTCATTAAGCAATTCGGCCAGTCGGGCTTTAATATGGTTGGAGTACCCGATGATGATGGGCACTGCACTTTCACCGATGGCACTCATTATATCGACTACAGCCACGAAACCGGCTATGCCAACGATAGCTACTTCTTCATTATTCAGACTGCGGCCCGTAAGCAGCGCATCAACTGATTTACACATTTGTCTTGAAATAACAATTAAACCGATAAAATATGCTCACATCGTCAATTTTATTGCTTTTCGGCTCGTTAGGCACACCCGAGGTGCTGATAATAGTGTTCGTGATTTTGTTGCTCTTCGGCGGCAAGAAGATTCCCGAGCTGATGAGAGGTTTAGGTAAGGGCGTGCGCTCGTTCAAGCAGGGCATGAACGAGATAGAAGACGAGATAAAGCGTCCGGTTGATGACGGCAAGCCGGCCGATAAAGGCCCCGAGGCTTGAAATCACTATCATTCAAGTCGCTAAAAAAAGTTGTGCAGCTTCTGAGCGCTGAGTAACCATAGGTCGTGTCATTGCCGTTGTGGCTTGTGCCGGCGGGTTTGTTGCATTACTTATGTCTGAAGAATTACAGGAAATGTCGTTTTGGGATCACCTCGACGCCCTGCGTGGCGTGCTGGTGAAGATTGCCGTAGTGCTTGTGGCGGTGGCTATGGTGCTGTTTGCACTCATGCCGCGCATTTTTGATGGCATAATCTTGGCTCCATGCCGGGGCGACTTCATTCTGTATCGCGTCTTTGAGGGCATAACGGCAGCCATTCCGGGCTTGCCGCAGTTCTCCACCACTGGGTTTCATGTCGATTTGATAAACATTCAGCTGGCGTCGCAGTTCTTCATTCACATGTCCACATCGTTCTACCTGGCACTTGTGCTGTCGTTCCCTGTGGTGGTGTATCTGTTGTGGACCTTTGTGGCTCCGGCGCTGTATCAGCACGAGAAGCGTGGGGTGAAGGTGGCTTTCGTCATGGGCAACGTGATGTTTTTCTTGGGCGTGGCAGTGGGCTACCTGGTTGTTTTCCCGGTGACGCTACGCTTTCTTGCCGACTATCATGTGAGCGCGATGGTGCCTAACCAAATCTCGCTCGACAGCTACATGGACACGTTCATGATGCTCATCTTTGTGATGGGCGTGATCTTCGAAATGCCGTTGCTCTCGTGGCTGCTTGGGCGCGTGGGGGTGTTGCATCGAGGCTTCTTTGCCCGCTATCGCCGTCATGCAGTGGTGGTATTGCTCATCTTAGCGGCGTTTATCACACCCACGGGCGACCCGTTCACGCTCACTATCGTGTTCCTGCCCATCTATTTGCTCTATGAGTTCAGCGCGTGGCTTGTGCCTGCGGCTCGTGACAAAGCCGGCGATTGACTAAGAAAAAACACCCTGCCGACTCATTTTTTTTCACCGATTGTTGTGTGTTTCAATAAAATAACGTAAATTCGCAAACGAAATAATAACGGAATAAAGCAACCAATTTGTCAAAAGTTGGCAAATTACTAATGTTTAACTATAAAATAATTACGAAATGAAAAAAGTTTTATTGCTACTTGTGGCCGTTGTGGGCCTTACAATGATTGCGTGCACTTCAAACGAAGGTACAAAACCTGCTGCTGCCGACGGTGAAAAACCTGCAGCCGAGAAAGTGGAAGAGAAGGTTGACATTAACGAGCTGGTTGCCAAGGCTAAGGCCGAAGGCGCAAACTGGAGCGTTGACGAGTGGAAAGCCGCTTTCAAGAGCATGCTTATCGGTGTTAAGCCAATGTTGGACTTCATGAATGACATGAAGGAAAAGATGGAAAAAGGTTCGGAGGCAGATAAGATAAAAATGCTGGGCGAACTTGAGGCAAAGGCTAAGGAAATGGAGCCATTTGAGAAGGCTATGGATGAATTCAACAATGCTGCACAAGCAACCGAAAACGGCAAGAAGGTTGCCGACGATGAGGAATGGGGCAAGCAAGTGCTGAAAGAACTTGGTTATCCTGAAGACGTTTTCAAATAATGCTCTCCTCCCAATTAGGTTAAAAAAGAAGATGATTATTACCGATTGGGAATTAACGATTTAAAGAGCGTGCCGGTGCCGGGTTTGGTTATCGGCACGCTTTTTCAGCGTGTTAATTTTCAGGCGCCACCATCGTAAGGCACATCATCAATGATTATTTGTTTCAAGTAAACGAGCTTTCTTTAGTAAACGAGTAAACAAGCTTTCTTTAGTAAACAAGTAAACAAGTAAA
>DGVT01000086.1 GCA_002395965.1 Porphyromonadaceae bacterium UBA4277 | reverse complement strand
TAGAAAATCAGAGGTGATCGAAGTATAACCCGACACATGTTGTGCATCTTCGAAGCACCCTTTTAATTCGCTGTCTTTCACCAAGCTGCGCACATCTTCGATGTTGCTTGCATGGTGTTAAAGAAATGGTCGCATCTTCGATGCGTCTGCGTTTTCAACGCTTTTTTGAATTATGACACACCCCGCTGATGGTTTACCGTCATTTCAGGACTTTTTCGAGTGGACTCACTTTTTAATATTATGTTGTTTTATATTGGTATGGTTAGGGTCACCAGCAAAAACCGGCGTCAGGTTGAGACATTGTGGCTGTTGCAAAACTCCCAAAAGACAAAAAAGCTACGGATTAATCTGACTTCTCTAATTTTTAATCGCCTGAAATAGAGAGGAATAAAAAACACATAAAATATGATAATTCAGAAAAAATCACTTGCTTGTTAAATTTTGTCGGAGTTTTGCAACAGCCACCATTAGCTCATCAACATTAAACACAGGTTCTGCAGGTGAGCCAAAAACACCTGCCGTAGCACTACTGCCGATTAAATTCATTTTGCGAACTTATAACATCTAAATATTTCCTTGAATGAATTCTTATTAAAAATAAAATATCATTCTTTTTCATTCAAGATGTAGCACGATGTCAAGATTTTTGACTAAATTTGCCATGTAATGAGGGAGATACTGTTTATCATAATGCTTGTGCTGTGGCTACCGGCCGTTGCCAATGGCGACATGGGTGGCAGCAAACTGAGTGGCGATTCGCTCATGTCTGATAGTGCGCAACAAGTCCATCTTGAGCCGCATGATTCAATTATTGTGACTCAATCGGACACAATCCGCGACAAGAATTACTGGTTTAAGGAGCTGAAGCATGGCAAAATACACCTTGACGACAAGAGTGTGTATTACCCATCGGTGATTAGCTGGACGTGGAACACGATAAAAAAGATCAACCACATTCTCAACGACTTCGACACGACCTACGTCAAGGGCACCGGCAAGGTTTTCAAGGTCACGCTGAAAAACAACAACTGGTTTGACGACTACGATTATCGAGTTGAAGACTTAACGCTGTTGTTTCACAGCAAGATCACATGCAACCTTGGTGCTCAGCTGTCGGTGTTGGGCATCTCGGGCGGATATGAAGTATCTACCGAGCGTCTGAAGAAACGCGGCAACAAGAGCAAGAAATTTGAACTTTCATTCACTTGCGGCCGTTTTGCAATAGAGTACTACCGCATGAATAACTGGGGCGATATGACATTGTCGTTCATTGATAAAGACGGCGAGCGCTTCTCGCTTGAGGACTTCACCGGTATAAAGCGCAAGACCTGGGGCGTGAATGCCTACTACTTTCTGAACAATCGCCGCTACTCTCAGGCAGCAGCCTATGGTTTCTCGAAGCGTCAGCTGCGCAATGCCGGGTCGCTGCTGGTCGGTGCCAGCGTGTCGCACTGCAATTTCACTGTGCTCAACTATTATTTGCCCGAATATTTCTGGGACGAAGAAGATGACTTCGACGAGGACGACGAAGAAACGATATTTGACTACACCGATGTGAGCCTGGATGTGGGTTATGGCTACAACTGGGCAATCAGCCACCGGTTGCTGCTTAACGTCACCGGACTGATTTACACCGGGTTAAAATATTCACACCGCAAGGCGTCGAGCGATGGCGGCAAGACCTACTGGGCATTTAACGGGAAGGTGAGGTTAGGCTTCATCTATAACTACGGGAGGTTTTTCGGCGGCTTGCACGCCTATGTTGACAGCCACCTGTTTAACACCGGCCCCTATCGGTTCAGCCACAACCTCTACGACTTTTCACTGATTGCCGGCATACAATTCTGAGCATTACCGCACGATAGCGTATCAAAACGCTACTCATAGTTTCAACGTGAGTCCGATGAATTAAGCCGCTGTGGCTCAGTGCCTTCTCTAAGTTGAGGGAGATGACCCAACGGGCCGGAGGAGTGTGTACTTCGGAGCTTTGCGAAAACCACACTCCCCCTTACCCCCTCTAACTTAGAGGGGGAGCTACTCAACTTATAGAGTGAGCTGCTAACGCGCTGATTTACTGATGAAAAATTCGTCGAACTCACTTTTGACACGGTCGCTTTTCCGACTTTCGATACACTTTTGCAGAAACATTAGGCCAACGAAATAATCAATAAGGGCACGCCCTGAAATGGACGCGCCCTTATTGTTCTAAGTTATGGATGTGTGGTTATCGCAAGACAGCTCCGTCTGTTACAAGCGTCTCCTCGTCGCTGAGGATGCCCGCCAGCGCCAGCTCGTTCTTGTTAGCCACAGTGAGAGTCTGATATTCACGCAGACCCGTACCTGCCGGAATGAGGTGACCGCAAATCACGTTTTCCTTCATGCCTTGCAGATAATCTACCTTGCCATTGATGGCGGCCTCGTTGAGCACCTTAGTGGTCTCCTGGAACGAAGCAGCACTCATGAAGCTCGACGTCTGCAGTGCAGCTCGTGTGATACCTTGCAGTATCTGCTCGCTGGTAGCGGGCACGGCATCGCGCACCTTCACCACCTTGAGGTCACGGCGCTTGAGAGCGCTGTTCACGTCGCGCAACTTGCGAGCAGTGATGATTTGTCCGTTCTGCACCTCGGTGCTGTCGCCGCAGTCGGTGACCACCTTCTTGCCCCAGATGCGATCGTTCTCCTCCATGAAGTCGCGCTTATCGACCACTTGCTGCTCAAGGAAGCGAGTGTCGCCCGGATCGAGGATGTTAACCTTGCGCATCATCTGACGCACGATGACCTCGAAGTGCTTGTCGTTGATTTTCACACCTTGCAGGCGATAGACGTCTTGCACCTCGTTGACGATGTAGTCTTGCACGGCTGTGGGGCCCTTGATACGCAGGATGTCGGCCGGTGTGATGGCACCATCGGAGAGTGCTGTTCCGGCACGCACATAGTCGTTCTCCTGCACAAGAATCTGCTTAGCCAGTGGCACAAGATATTTCTTCACTTCACCAATGCGGCTTGTGACGATAATCTCGCGGTTACCACGCTTCACGCGTCCGAATGTCACCTCACCGTCGATTTCGCTCACGATAGCAGGGTTAGACGGGTTGCGAGCCTCAAAGAGCTCGGTGACTCGTGGCAGACCACCGGTGATGTCGCCGGCACCGCCCGACGATGTGCGCGGAATCTTGACAAACGACTCGCCGGCCGTGATTTCCTCGCCTTCGTCCTTCATCAGGTGTGCTCCCACAGGCAGTGAATAGGTCTTCACCAGTGCTCCCGATGCATCATAGAGCTGAGCTTCGGGGATGCGGGTGTGGTCTTTCGACTCGATAACGATCTTCTCGCTATTGCCCGATGTCTCATCCACTTCCTTGAGATAGGTGATGCCTTCAACAAGGTTGTTGAACTTGAGCGTACCGCTCACTTCGCTCACGATGACCGCATTGAAGGGGTCCCACTCGCATATCACATCGCCTTTCTTGACGGTGTCGCCATTCTTGAAGAACAGCTTCGAGCCATAAGAGATGTTGGCTGTGGTGAGCACCATCTTGGTGGTTTGGTCGATAATCTGCATCTCGCACATGCGGCCGATGACGATGTCCACGCCGTCTTTGTTCTTAACTGTGCGGAGCTCTTCGATCTCGAGCACGCCATCGTATTTCGATGTCATGTTGCTCACGGCGGCAATGTTGCTTGCCACACCACCGACGTGGAATGTGCGCAGGGTGAGCTGCGTACCCGGCTCGCCAATCGACTGAGCAGCAATCACGCCCACAGCCTCGCCCTTCTGCACCATGCGGTGCGAAGCCAGGTTGCGGCCATAGCACTTGGCACACACGCCACGCTTAGCCTCGCAAGTGAGCACCGAGCGTATTTCAACCGACTCGATGGCCGAGTTATTGATGCGCTCGGCAGCAGCATCGCTGATTTCCTCACCCGACTGGACGATGATCTCGCCCGTTGTGGGATCGACCACATCGTGCACCGACACACGGCCTACGATGCGCTCGCCCAGCGAAGCCACCACGTCGTCGTTGTTCTTCACCTCGCGGCATACGAGTCCGCGCAGTGTGCCACAGTCTTCCTCGGTAATAACCACATCGTGAGCCACATCCACCAGACGGCGGGTAAGATAACCTGCGTCGGCAGTCTTCAGTGCCGTGTCGGCAAGACCCTTGCGGGCACCGTGAGTGGAAATGAAGTACTCAAGCACCGACAGACCCTCTTTGAAGTTTGCCAGGATGGGGTTCTCGATAATCTGGTGACCACCTTCCACACCCGACTTCTGAGGCTTGGCCATAAGGCCACGCATGCCTGAGAGCTGACGAATCTGGTCCTTAGAACCACGGGCTCCCGAGTCGAGCATCATGTACACCGAGTTGAAGCCTTGCTTGTCCTGCTTCATCTCTTCGAGCAGGGTTTCGGTGAGCTTCTTGTTGACGTTGGTCCACACGTCAATCACCTGGTTATATCGCTCATTATTGGTGATGAAGCCCATGTTGTAGTTGTTGAGGATGTCCTCGATTTGTGCTTCACCATCCTTGATGTATTCTTGTTTTTCAACAGGCACAAGCACGTCGTCGAGATTGAACGACAGTCCGCCCTTGAATGCCATGTAGTAACCCATGTTCTTCACATCGTCAAGGAACTTGGCCGAGCGCGGCACACCGCAGTGGCGAATCACCTTGGTGATGATGTCGCGCAGCGACTTCTTGGAGATGAGCTCGTTGACGTAGCCCAGCTCGCGCGGCACGCAGTTGTTGAACATGATGCGTCCCACCGATGTCTCTTCCACCATGCGACGTGTGAGCTTTCCATCCTCGCCTATTACCTCGGCCATGACCGAGATGATGGCGTGCATGGCCACCTTGCCCTCGTTGTAGGCAATCATTGCCTCTTCGGGGCCGTAGAAGCGCAGACCCTCACCCATGTCGCCCTTGCGCAGCTTGGTGATGTAATACAGTCCGAGCACCATGTCCTGCGAGGGGACGGTGATGGGCGAACCGTTAGCCGGGTTGAGGATGTTGTGTGGCTCGAGCATGAGCAACTGTGCCTCGACAATGGCCTCGTTGCCCAGTGGCAAGTGTACAGCCATCTGGTCGCCGTCGAAGT
>DGVT01000065.1:317-5415 GCA_002395965.1 Porphyromonadaceae bacterium UBA4277 | reverse complement strand
GGTTAGAATGCCTGCCTGTCACGCAGGAGGTCGCTGGTTCGAGTCCTGTACGCACCGCCACGGCGCAACATTAAAAAGCGTGGCCTCATCGAGGCCACGCTTTTTGCGTCGGTATGTCGGCTTATAGCTTATTTCACAACCTTGGTAGTGGTGGTTGTGCCGTCGGCATTGCTTGTAACGACGATGTTGACACCCTTGAACGGGCTGTTGCTCACCTGACCCATAGCGTTGACATACTTAACGGCAACAGCGTTGTTGCTGTTCAGGTCGTTAATGGCGGTGTGAACGTCGTTGACAGTGAGCGAAACGTTTTGCGGAGCGTCGATAGCTACATCCTCGTTGGTAACAGTTTCATAGCCTTCCTTCTCAAATGTCATGTTGTAGGTAGCGCCCTCTACAGGGGTGATTTCCATTGCGTAGGCACCCTGTGCGTCGGTAGTGGTGGTGTAGATGGTAGGAGCCTCGGCCTTGAGCGTGGTGGGCTCGGCAGCGGGCTCAACCACTGTCAGTGTTACGGTCACGCCCTCAATGGGAGCGCCGGTTACCTGGTCGGTAACGGTGCCGGCTACTGTCATAGTCTCGGCCACGGGAGCCTCCTTAGTGTAGATGATGGTCATCTTGGGCAGGAACTGTGACATGTGGTTGCTTGTTCCGCTGTAAGTGTTCCACTGTGTGTAACCGGTGTTTGCATCCATGTTAGTGCCATAGAACTTGGTGCCTGCCCAGCCGCCGGCAGTAGTGACGAGTGTCTGAACAGCCAGGTTGCCGCCTTCGTAGGTGAATGGCTCGGCGAGTTCAAATGTGAGTCCGGTGTCGCCGGTAGCGGTTTCGATGCTTGAAACAGTGGTGAGCTCGGTAACTAAATTGCTGGGAGTAGCGATGGCGCTTTCGGTAGTATAGGCTGTCTCGGTGGTCTCCTTCAGGGCTAATTCGATAGTGCCTAACGACTTGGTGAACGCCGTGTTGTTATAGAACTTAATGCTTGTGATTTTAGCACCCATTGCATCGCTGAGCATCTCGGCAGGGTAGAGCATCTGGGCGAGTGTGCCCTGGGTGTCGCAATATGTGCCATAAATCGGCAGATACTCGTTGGTGGCAGTGCCATCGCAGATGGTCATTTCATACTCGTTCACGCAGTTGCCGCTCAGTGCTACCTGGAAGCTACCGGCCTCGCCACAGTCGATGGTCATTGTGCCAGTGTATTCGCCGGTTGCTGTGGGAGCAAACTTAACGGGAATCACAACTGATGTCTTGCTTGCCAGCTCGGCTGCTTCATATGTGGTGCTGAACGGAGCCTGCAGGCCGCTGATGGTCGGCGTGAAGGCATTGGCGCCCTTGTTCTTCAGGGTTACGGTCATTTCCTTTTCGGTGTCGGGGTTGGCCTTGCCGAAGTTCAGCTCATTCACATCGACTGTGGCTGCATAGTCTTGGAGCTCAACAGTGTAGGTGAATGTGGTCTTGGGCATGAAGTTTAATCCCGAAGTGGCACCCTTTGTACTCATAGAAACCTTTTCTGCTTGGTTCTCACCATAGAAATAGTTGTGTTTCCATGTGCCTTTCTCGATAACCTTGCATTCAAACACAAGATTGCCGCCCTCATAAACGTAGGGCTGATCAAATTCAATTTCGACCTCGGTAGCACCAGCTTCGAAACCGGTGAATTCAGATTTGACAACCGTCAGTCCGGTTATGGCTGTAGATGTTACAAAGGCACTCTGATCGGTGGTGCCCATTGAGAGCTGACACTTAGCCGATGCAGCTGCGTCGATGTCGCCGTAAACGTAGAACTTGATGGCCGAGATTTCAGCACCTTCCATGTCGTTAATCATGCTTGCGGGATAAATCACCTGAGTTGTGACGTCGTTAGTATCCCACCACGGTGTGTTGAATGGAATAAAATTGTTGTTGGCAGTACCGTTGGCCACGGTGAGCGTCTCTGCGCCGAGTGCGAATGCGCTGGCGGCTAAGACTGCGAATGAAAGTAGAAATTTCTTCATAATTATGGCTTAAAAGGTTAATAAAATGTTGAATGTTTATTTACAGGTCGCAAAGTTAATAAATATTGATGTTTTTATCAAGAAAATATCTCAAAAAATTTGCATAACTATTGTTATCGGGACAATTATCACTTACATAATGCATAAGTTTGACCCGAAATTAAGCCGTTGTAGCTCGGCTGTTCCCATAGGGGAGGTGTGTCGCGCCGGCTGCACGTGGGTAACACAGCTGAAAGGCGAGTGGGGGGGCGTTGCTGGCGGCATCATGTTGGCGACTGGAATAAATCTTCGAGAGTAACCTCGCTGTGCACTGTCGTCCGCATCGTCGTCGCTGGTGGCACAATCGTTCGCATCGTCGTCGCTGGTGGCGCAAAAAAAACGGTCTCGGGCTTTGCTGCTCCGAGACCGTTGTCGGTTGTGAGGTTGGTATTGATTATTTCTTCTTGCGGTTTCGCACCGATTTAACAGCCGTGCTGCTACCACCGCCGCCGCTGCGGCTCTTGATTTTGGCTTTGCGCTGCTTGATGCGGTTTTCGCGCTGTCGTTCTTTCTTTACCTTTTCCTTGGTCTTGGCACCGCGCACGGTTGTGAGCTCGCCTTTTTCTTCCTTGTTCTCCTCGTCGTCGCTCACTTCGTCACCCTCTTCGGCGTCCTTGTCCTTGACAGCCTTTGCACGTGCCTGCAGCTCTTCGCGCGAGGGCACCCACAGGTCTTTGTTGAAGGCTTGCAGGCGGTTCTCGATGCTGTCCTGGGCATTCTTGTAGGCTATGTCTTCGGGGTACTGCTGGCGCAGTGAGAGGTTGCGCAGGTTCTTGGTCTTATAGATTTCGCCGTCATACATGCCCAGCTTGAAGAAGTCGTCAAGACTGAATCGCGACAGGTTGTTGTCGTCGTCGGTGAAGACGTACTGGTTGGCGATGTATGGCCTGATGTCGTTGAGTTTGACCCAGAACATGGGGTACTTGATGGCTTCTCCGCCAAACTCGTCGGTGCGATGCAACACGGGGCACAGTGCCTCGACGCGCGTCTTCATCTGATTGCTGCGTGTGTCAAACTCCCATCGCTCGATGATGTAGTAGGAAAGCACTTCGTTACCGGGAATGTCGGCATCTTCGATTTCATATTTCGGGTGCTTTTCGCTGCTACCCTTGGCTTCGGTGAACATGACGTGGAAGCGGTCGAGCATTTCGGCCACTTTGATTTTATATTCATCGGTGAACATCTCACGTCCGTCGAGGTATTCGTAGGCCGTGATTTGGTCGTTGGCCAGCAGGCGCATGATGATGAAGAACAGGCTCTGTCCGTCCTCGTTGGGCTCTTCGGGGTAGTAGAGAGCCGGGTTTTTCCCCTTGGTGAGGTCGAGCTGGCGATATACGACTTTCATCCATTGCAAGTCGGCATCGCTGGGTGTCTTCACCTCGTAGAAAGCCTGCTGGCGATCGGTGATGGTGACGCCACCTTCTTCCTTCTTCTTGCGTTCGTTGCCGTCTTTTTTTACGACTTGTGCGCCGGCAGTGCTTGTTGCTAATGCAACGAGCAGCAGTGCGGCTATGAATTTCAGCGTTTTCATGTTGCTTGATGTTATATTCTGTTCTAAAAGATAGTGCACATTAGTTGACAATCACTTCCATGGGTGCAATGTCGCGAGTGATGCCGTCGGGTCCGGTAGCTTTCACCTTGCTGATGTAGAACCGCTTGCCGTGTTGCAGTCGCTTGATGGCATTCTTTTGCCGCTCGCTGAAATTGCTTCCGGCCGAGATTTCGGGAATGGCGTTACCCATCTGGTCGAACATCACAGTCTCGAAGCTCACGACCTTGTAGTCGATGTTGAGTATGTCGTCGTCGATGGCCGCGTCGAGTCCTTTAGCCGCCAGCAGCGCGGCTTTGGGGAATGGTCGTCCGCCCTTGTATCGGCTGGGATTGCCCTTAGCATCGGTAGTGGCGATGAATGGTGCCGGATCGGGCAGTTTGCGCACGCGGAAGGTGGTTGAACCCACGTTGGTGCGCTGTCCGTCCATCTCGGCAGTGACGGTGATGACGCACTCGGCCCCCACCTTTGTGGGATGTGCAATCCAGTTGCCGTTAGCGCCTTTCACGAGTGAGCCGTTGGTCATGGTTGCTGCTATCGAGTTCTCGGGCACGCCGGGCACGGCTATCGACACGGGGTTGTTGATGCCGGCATAGAACACGTTCATCATCGTAGCGCTCACGGTGGCCAGCGGGTCGATGACGGTGTAGTCGCTCTTGAAGTCGCGGCGTGTGATGCTGCCGTCGCGTCCCAGCACCTCGATGTAGCCAGAGTATTCATGCTTTCCTGCCGAGGTGGCTCCCACCTCATAGAGCCCCTTGTCGTTGCCTAAGCGCACGCCGTTGATATAGACAACAGGTCGCTGAGTGGTATCGACGGCTGCCAGCACGATGTTGGCACTATACTTTGTGCCTCGCATCACGATGCGTGACTGTGGCACGACGAATGCGTTGACAAGGTTCACACGCAGGTCACCCAAATCGACGTTGGTGATGAGCTGGTTAAGCACTTCGCCTTCGGCATATCTGATGTCGTTCTGTAACTTCGACAGCAATGTGACGGCTGCTATGGTGGGCATGTTTTCAAACATGGTCTCTTCCCATTGCTTCTTGTTGCCTTCGCCGCTTTCTTTGGTCTTCTTGGGTGTTGTGGAAAGTGCTTGCTTAAGGTTGTCGGCCTTTTGTGGGTCGTCGATAAATGATGTGATGTAGTCACGATACTGGTCGATGAGTAAACGCAACTGCTTGCCCTTGTTGCCCGTGGGGGGCAGCATGACTTGTGATGCGGCATCCAGGTTGTCGGCATTGCGTATGTTTTTCACATCAGCATCTTCGCCGTCGGCTGCACGCACTATTTCAAATTTTAGTGAGTCGATAAAACTATATAGTTTGTCGGTAGCTGCACGCACCTCGGTAGCCTTGTCGAGCCACACCTTGCCTTTGTCGGGGTTCTTCTGGTTGAATTCCTGCAGTTGGGCATACAATGCCTGGTTTCGTGCAGTGATGGTGCGGTTGGATCGTGAAAGGCCGTCTTCTACCTGACTGAAGCCGTTGAGCACGTCGCTCGACACGTT
>DGVT01000065.1:0-147 GCA_002395965.1 Porphyromonadaceae bacterium UBA4277 | reverse complement strand
GAATTACGAATTATGAATTATGAATAGCGAAAATCACTTTGTGATGTTGAACTCGGTTTAGTGATTAGCTCTCGGTCTCGGGGTTGCCCGATTCCATGCCCGGCATTCCGGTCATGGGGCGGTACATGTTCACGGTCATGGCCTTGA
>DGVT01000096.1:10956-26066 GCA_002395965.1 Porphyromonadaceae bacterium UBA4277 | reverse complement strand
GCCACTCCTCGTGGATCACGCCGCGTTCCTTGTCGATTTCCTCGTCTTCGAGCAGCAGGCCGCACGACCAGTCGCGCAAGATGAGCAAGCATGAGTCGATGGCACTCTGGCGGGTGCTGGGCACGTCGTTGATGTTATACACGGTCTCGTCGGTGCTGGTGTAGGCGTTCAGGTTGCGTCCAAATTCCACACCTAAGGTGCGGGTGTAGTCAATCACGCCCTTGCCCTCGCCGTGGAAGTTCTCACTGCCGTTGAAGGCCATGTGCTCCAGGAAGTGAGCAAGACCGCGCTGGCTCTCCTCTTCTTGGATTGAGCCCACGCGCTGGGCAATGTAGAAGTTTACACGATGTTCGGGATAATCATTGTGGCGAACATAATAGGTCAGCCCATTGTCAAGTTTACCCATGCGCACATCGGGGTCAACCGGGATGGGAGGCATTTGCATGTCCATTTGTGCCACAGCTGTCAGCGATGTTATAAGCAGGGCTGCAGCCAAAAATTTTCTAATAAGCATAATAATAAATTTTATTTGATGAAATTAAAAAATATCGCTTTAAGATTGCTAAACTCGGCAAAATTACAAAATTATTTATAATACATAGTGATGTAGTATAAATTATTTTACAATAAGTGTCATATTGTTTTCAATATTGTTTTCAATATTGTTTTCATTGTTGTTTTCGCTCGTTAGACGCATCAAATGCCATAAAAGGCACAGGCGGCTGTGTTAAACAGTGTTAAGCAAAGCTTTCTTCCTTGCTTACACTGCATGTTTACGGCGGTGCGATGCGGCTTGACGGGTGCTGCGAGCTTGGGTCTGCATTTGACCTTTCGGCCGTGGTGCGAGTAGGAGTAATTTTGCAGCGTCGAAAACAAAAAGTCTAACAACAAAACTCTAATCATTCATTATGGAAAACACACACATTGAGCCGCCTCCCTTCAAGTTGCCGGAGCAGCACGTAGCAGAGTCGCAGATGGAGAATTCAGAAGTGCAAGCACAAGACGTAGCCGCGCCGGTTCCGGCCGAGCTGGCCGCACTGGGCCTCGACAGCGAAGTGAGCAGCCAGATAGGCGAAATGCTGCGCAATGCCGAAGCACAGGGCTACCTGCGCGGCCGCAACGAGAAAATCGAAGTCACACAGCACTTCGACCCCGACCCGGAACTGGATCCACAACCCACCGGCATTCCGCTGTATAACCGCCGCAGCGTGTGGGACAGTTGAATCGAAGCTAATAAGGGTAAAGTAATAAGTTGTAAGGGTTAAGGAGAAAGTTAACTCGTTAATAAAAGTGACAAGGAAGGAATTTTATAGCTAATTGTTTATTTTTTAGTAACTTAAATTTAATTCGTCATGAAAGACAAGTTTGTGAAAATCGTTAAGTGGTTGCAACGCAACCCCGAAGTGGTGGTGCTGTCGCTCATCATCGTGTGCGTGGCCATCATCGCCTATCATGCCGGCGAAGCCGGCGTTCTGACGGCCGCCGTCATTCCCGGTGTGGCCGGCGGCAAGCATGTGAGCGGTGAGCCACTCACCACCGACCTCACCCGAGAAGCGTCGCCCAGTCTGCTCCTCAACGAGATCGACCGCCAGATAGTGAAAATCCGCCCAATGGCCACGCCCATCGACCAACTCTCGCGCCATGCCGGCAGCAAGCATGCCGGTTCGATGATTGTTGACTACTATGGCGTGGATACCAAGGACACCAGCGCAACACTTACCGACGACTATGACTGTCCCGACACTGTGTCGCCCGGTGCATCCACCAAGGTGTATCTGCACACCGACAAGGACTACATCTTCGACCCGAGCGACACAATACTTGTGCAGGGCATAATGGGCTATGAGAGCGACGGCACCACGCCCAGCGAGAATGAGCTGGTGCTCTATGTCACCGATCGCGACTCGCAAAACGGCCTGGGCGTGATGGCCGTCAACGGCAAGAAAATAGGCGATGTGGAAGGTTGCATGCCCAGCATCCCGTCGGAGACCACACTGATACGCATGGGCCGTGCGGCCAGCGAACTCGACGTAATGTCGCCGCAATTTGAGGCCATGCCGCAAAAGATGCAGAACTTCTGCCAGATCTTCAAGATGCAAGTGGAGCAAAGCACCCTCCAGCGTCTTGCCAACAAAGAAGTGAACTGGAACATGAGCGACCAGGAAGAGGCCGCAATCTATGATATGCGCCTGGGCATGGAGAAGTCGTTCCTCTTCGGTGTGAAACGCAGCTTGTGGGATCCCGAGAAGAAGGAGAATATTATGTTCACCGGTGGCATTTGGTATCAGGCCGGACGCACATTCCGCTACAGCGACAACATGGACGGCGACCAACTCGTGGAACTCATGCGCAGGGCCTTCACCGGCAACAAGGGCAGCAAGCGCAAGGTGCTCATAGGTGGCAGCAAGCTCATTGGCATGCTCAACAAGCTCGACTATACCCGTGTGGTCACCAGCCACGACACGGTGAGCAAGTGGGGCATCGACTTCACTGAGGTGAGAAGTAAGTTTGGCACGCTGTATCTGCTGCTGAGCGAGATCTTCGACGAGTGTGGAATGGAAGAGTGCGGAATGGTCATCGACCCCGAGTACTTGCAGAAGTACAGCCATGTGCCATTCAGCACCGAGAGCCTCAACCTCAAGTCGAGCGGACTGAGAAACGTTGACGCCCTTGTGCTCACCGAAGCCAGCTGTCTCGTGCTGCGCTATCCCAATGCCCACATGCGCATCGTGCAGCGATAACAGCACGTAGCCATTAGCAGCAATAATCAACCATCAGCCTGAATGCAGGCTGATTTAGGCAGAAACTGAGCCGCAATGCGTGTAATGAAGCGCATTGCGGCTTTGTA
The DNA here is from genome assembly GCA_002395965.1 of Porphyromonadaceae bacterium UBA4277. Classification (GTDB taxonomy): domain Bacteria; phylum Bacteroidota; class Bacteroidia; order Bacteroidales; family Muribaculaceae; genus Sodaliphilus. Next base: position 23,218 of record DGVT01000096.1, on the reverse strand, counting down.
TATTCCGTCGAACTTGCGTTAATTGACAACTACAGTGTGAGGCACTCGATCCTCGTCGCCGCGGAACAACTTTATTTCGGTCACCACCGTAGTGCCGGCATGGCGAGGACGCAGTGTGTAGCGCATGCGCTGCTTGTCGCCACCGGGCATCACATTTCGCGGCAGCTCGCCAATGTCGTAGCTGACGTGGAAGAAAGTGGTGTCGCAATCAAGGTAGTAGCCTATTCCCACCGAGCCGTGCTTCACGGCATCGACAAAGAGTTCCTGTCCCATTGTCAGACTGATGGTCTCGTCGGGGCCTTTTTTCCCTAAATCCACAGGCACGGGACGAGTGTAGGTGCACAGTTGCGGCTCGGGCATCTCGGGCAACGAGTCTCGAACGAGCTTATTGGTAGTGACCATGTATGCCCCCATTTTGCAGGCATTCACGCAGTCTTCAACCTTGTCAACCGTCCAGCATGCCACGGGCAGGCTCATGGCATTGAACATCTGCACGGTAGCCTGGTCGAAGTTGCCCATCGAGATGCTGGGCATGATGTGCCACAGCTGGCACCACTGCCAATGCTTCTCCCAGTTGGCATTGCACAGCCACTGGCTCTGGAACTCCGGGTAGTTGTTACGAATAAACTCATGGCAGTCGCGCATCGACGTCAGGAAAATGACGCGATCGGTGAGCCGTTTGCGCCTGACGAGCATTGCCAGGCCACGAAACTTGCTCATGTCGTTATTGTTGATGCCGTTGCTCCACTTGAGCTCCAGAATGGGGAACACGTCTTTCTCGATGCACAGGTCGAGAAACTCCTCGACTGTGCAGATGTGACCGGTGTAAACGCTGTCGCCGCGCTGCTGAACGTATTTTTCGGCACGCAGCTCTTCGAGCGTGGCAGCGGCAACCATCAGCGTGCCGCCCAGGCGCGTGGTGAACTCGTCGTGTGAGATGACATAGTTGTCGTCGGCGGTGACGCGCACGTCACATTCCAGCCCGTCGTAGTGGTAGATATCAACTCCGTTGGCAAAGGCCTCGATGGTGTTCTCCACACCTATGTTGCAACCACGATGTCCCACCAGCACCGGCTTCCATGCCAGCGCGTTGAGCGAAATCACAATAGTGCAAAGTAATAATCCGTAGCGTTTCATAATCATTTTAATTTATAGTGGTTGTAGGGTGATGGCATAGCCTCCGGCCGCTGCCGAGTGCAGCTTGAGCACGGTCTTGGCATCTACTTTTCGCTTGGTGATAGTGTAGGCGTGCGGATTGGTGCGATAGTCGGCGTCCTGGGCATCGGCATAGATTGTAGCTTCATATTTGCGTCCTTTGTCCAGGAAGTCGAGCTTGATGACCGAGTCAAAGTCGTTCTGGCCGGTGACGTTGCCGATAAACCAGCGTTCGCCGCCTTTCTCCTTGCGGGCAATGGTGATATACTCCATTGGCTCGGCTTCAAGATACACCGAGCGGTCCCAATCCACTGCCACGTCTTTGATAAACTGGAAGGCGTCCATGTGCTTTTCGTAGTTCTGTGGCAGGTCGGCCGCCATTTGCAGCGGGCTGTACATGGTCACATACAGCGCAAGCTGGCCGCAGATGGTCGAAAGCACTTTGTTGTGATTGTTGGGCGAGAATGTTGACATATTCATTTCGAAGATGCCCGGCGTGTAGTCCATGGGGCCACCTTGCAGTCGTGTGAAGGGCAGGATGGCGGTGTGGCCAGGCCTGGTCCCGCTGAAGGCCTGGTATTCGGTGCCTAACGCGCTCTCGTTGCCTATCAGGTTGGGCCAGGTGCGGCACAGGCCGGTGGGGCGCACGGCCTCATGTGCGTTGACCATGATGTGGTGCTTGGCAGCAAGCTCAACACAGTGCTGGTAGTGGTTAACCATCCACTGCCCATAGTGGTGTTCGCCACGCGGAATGATGTTTCCCACATAGCCGCTCTTGACGGCATTGTAGCCATAATGGTTCATGAGGCGGTAGGCATCCTCGAGGTGGCGCTCATAGTTGCGCACGCTCGACGACGTCTCGTGGTGCATCATCAGCCTCACGCCGCGGCTGTGGGCATAGTCGTTCAGGGCCTTGATGTCGAAGTCGGGGTAGGGTGTGACAAAGTCGAAGACGTAGTCCTTGGAGTTGCCGAACCAGTCTTCCCAGCCTTCGTTCCATCCCTCGACCAGCACTTGGTCGAAGCCATGTTCGGCGGCAAAGTCGATGTAGCGGCGCACGTTGGCATTGTTGGCGCTGTGGCGGCCGCTGGGGCGCATCCGGCTATAGTCGGTCTCGCCCAGTTTCACGCTATACACGTCGTTGCTATATGCCCAGTCGCCGGCTCCGCTAATCATTTCCCACCACACGCCCACATATTTCACGGGCTTAATCCACGAGGTGTCCTCGATCTTACAAGGCTCGTTGAGGTTGAGAATCAGGCGCGAGGCGAGCACCTTGCGGGCGTCGTCGGTGACCATGATTGTGCGCCAGGGAGTGTGGCAAGGCGTCTGCATATACCCTTTCTTGCCTTGCACATCGGGTGTGAGCCACGATTCAAACACCATGTTGCGGTCGTCAAGATTCAGGCTCATACAGGGGTAATCTACCAGTGCCGCCTCGTGCAGGTTGATGTAGATGCCGTCGTCGGTCTTCAGTTGCAGTGCCGTCTGCACACCGGTGTCGCTGAATTGCGTCTGCGATGCGTTCGACAGCACTGTGCTGCGAAACAGGCGGCGTATCTCACTCAGCCGCGAGCGGGTGTAGAGGTACTCTTCGGTGTCGTAGTCGCCGGCAATCCACCAGGCGATGTGATCGCCGGTCATGGCAAACTGCGTGCGCTCCTCCTTGATGACGAAGTAGTTGAGGTTTTTCTGCGCCGGAAATTCATAGCGGAAGCCCACGCCGTCGTCATACACGCGGAAGCGTATCACTATGTAGCGGTTGAAGGCCTGCTGCGTGAGCGTGACAGCCATCTCGTTATAGTGGTTGCGGATGTTGCTCTCCTCGCCCCACACCGGCTGCCATGTCTCGTCGAACGTCGAGCGGGCCACGTCGGTCAGCGTGAAACCGTCGGTCAGCGATGTGGTGTTCATAGCCGAGGTGGGAGTGCCGTCGGAAAAATCGTGGCGGGCATTCTCGCTGTCGAGGTCAAGCCCTAAGCGGCTGGGTTTTATCACCTGCTTGCCATGAAACGTGACTTCGTAGGTGGGCCTGCCGTTATCTACGGTAAATGCCACCACCACACCGCCATCGGGCGAGGCCACCGTTTGCTCATGTGCCGACAGCACAACCGGCAACATTAAGGTTGCCAACATCATTAATAATAGTTTTTTCATTATCTTATTGCCTTTTATTTTTCATTGATTGGGATGTATAAAACCTAAAGTTTAAGGTATTGCAAAGATAGCAGATTTATCATAATTATCAAAAAATAATAATCGAAAAAGCGCTCAATAATGCTCGATAGTGCAAAAGAACGAAGTATAATTAGCCTTTTTGCAACATACTTGCAGAAAATCCCGAGTTTTTTATGTACTTTTGCAAAATCGTAGGCGCACAACGTGTGTCGCTTGCTGTGTGTACAAACCCCTAAGAACGCGCACTATGACTAACAACAAGAGCAAACGCGCTGCACGCTTACAGCGCAACGCACAGATAGTTAAACGGATGTGGTGGACATTTGCCTCGGTCATGGCATTGTTGCTACTGCTGTTTATTCTCATCTATAATGGTGTGATAGGCTATATGCCTGCCATCGACCAGCTGAAGAACCCCACCGACAAGTTTGCCTCGACAATCTATGCCGCCGGCGGCGAGGAAATGGGACGCTACTATCGCAGCAAGGGAAATCGTGTGTATGTGGACTACGACCAGCTGTCGAAACACTTGAGCGATGCCCTGATTGCTACCGAGGATGCACGATTTACCAACCACTCGGGTATCGACGTGAAGGCATTGGGGCGCGCCATCGTGAAGCGTGTGATCATGGGGCAGAAGAGTGCCGGCGGCGGTAGCACCATCACACAGCAGCTGGCCAAGCAGCTCTACTCGCCCGAGTCGAGCAACATCTTTGAGCGTGCGCTGCAGAAACCCATCGAGTGGATTATCGCCATCAAGCTCGAGCGCTATTACACCAAGGATGAAATCATCAAGATGTATTTCAACCAGTTTGACTTCCTGAACAATGCCGTGGGCATCAAGACGGCGGCCTTTGTCTATTTCGGTAAAGACCCCTCGCAGCTCAACCTGCAGGAGAGTGCTACACTGGTGGGAATGTGCAAAAACCCGTCGTACTATAACCCACTGCGCCACAACGAGCGCACACGCGAGCGCCGCAACGTGGTGCTCGAGCAGATGGAAAAAGCCGGTTTCATCAGTCATGCCGACTGCGAGGCCACCAAGCAACTGCCTCTTGTGCTCAACTATAACCGCGTTGACCACAACGACGGCTTGGCCCCATACTTCCGCGAGGAGCTGAGGCGCGTGATGATGGCTAAGAAACCCGAAGAGAAGAACTACCCGAAGTGGAACCGGCAGGCCTATGTCGATGACTCGGCCGCATGGGTCAATAATCCGCTTTTCGGGTGGTGCAACAAGAATAAGAAAGCCGACGGCTCAAACTACGACATCTACAGCGACGGCCTGAAAATCTACACTACCATCGATGCCCACATGCAGGAGTATGCCGAACAAGCCGTCAAGCAGCACATGTCTAAAACGCTGCAACCGGCCTTCTTGCGTGAGCGCGGCGGCACGAAGAACCCTTACACCAACAACAGGCAGGAAATCTCGGCTGCCGGCAAGCAGGCACTCATCAATAATGCCATCAAGCGCACCGAGCGCTACCGTGTGCTCAAGAAAGCCGGCAAGAGCGAGGCCGAAATCATGAGCAACTTCCGCACCCCCACCGACATGAAGCTCTTCAGCTATGATGGGGAATATGAAACACGCATGAGCCCGCTCGACTCGCTGCTCTACACCAAGTCGTTCCTGCGTTGCGCAATGATGTCGATGGACCCGGTCACCGGCTATGTCAAGGCCTATGTGGGCGGCCCCGACTTCCGCTTCTTCAAGTATGACATGGTGGCAACGGGACGCCGTCAGATTGGCTCTACAGTGAAGCCGTTTGTCTATTCGAAGGCCGTTAACGACTTCGGCCTGACGCCCTGCTCGGTGCGCCCGGGCGGTGCGCCTAACATTCACTGGTACCGTGAGGTGTGGAACCCGCGCGGCGTGGGAGGCACCATGTCGCTCAAGTCGGCACTGACGAGCTCTATCAACTCTATCTCGGCTGGATTCATGAAGGGGACATCACCCAACTGGATCGAGCAGCAGGGCTACGAGGTGTACCCTCCCAGCGAGCTGGCTAACTGGATGCACAGCTTCGGCATTACAAGCCATCTCGAGCCGGTGCCGGCACTGAGCCTGGGTGTGAGCGAAATCACACTGCGTGAGATGGTGGCCGCCTACTCGGCATTTGCCAATGGTGGAATGCGCGTCGAACCGGTGTATGTGACTCGCATCTGTGATAATAAGGGCAATATCGTGGCTGAATTTACCGGACAGCAAACCGAGATCATGAGCGAAGACACCTACTACAAGATGCTCACCATGCTCATGAGCGTGGTGGATGCCGGTACGGGTCGCCGCTTGCGCTCGCAATACAACATCCACGCCGAGTTAGGTGGCAAGACCGGTACTACCAACTTCAACAGCGACGGCTGGTTTATGGGCTTCACCCCCGAGCTGGTGACCGGTGTGTGGGTCGGCGGCGAGGAACGCTACATCCACTTCGTGAGCACGGCAATGGGACAAGGTGCCGAGGCGGCACTGCCTATTTTAGGATTGTTCCTGCAGAAGGTTTATCGTGATGCCGAACTGCCCTACTCACAAGACACAAAGTTCAAGTTCCCCAAAGGGTATAACCCATGCGACGACGAGCTGGGACGCATTGGCAGTGGCTACCGTGGCGGCGGCGGTGGCGGCGGCGGCGGTGATGCCGGCGGCACTCATGAGGAGGTGATGGAAGGCGCCTTCGACTAATCGTTACACCACTCTTATCTACAGAAGGAATAATATGGCAATAATTGAGGTGACTTCGCTCTCGCAACCGGGTGTGGAACTTTTCAGCACGCTCACCGAGGCCGAGTTGCGTAACCGACTCGAACCTGACAAAGGTATCTTTATAGCCGAAAGCCCCAAGGTTATCACTGTTGCTCTTAATGCCGGCTATGTGCCGGTGGCACTGCTGGCCGAGCGGCGGCACCTGGCTGGCGATGCGGCAGACATCGTGGAGCGCTGCACCGGCATCCCCATCTTTACCGGTGAGCGCGACGTGCTGGCCAATATCACCGGCTACACCCTCACTCGCGGTGTGCTATGCGCCATGCGACGGCCGCCCATGCCCACTGTGGAGCAGGTGTGCCGCAATGCTCGCCGTGTGGTGGTCATCGATTCGGTGGTGGACACGACCAACATTGGGGCCATTTTCCGCTCGGCGGCTGCATTAGGCATCGATGGCGTATTGCTCACATCGACGAGCTGTGACCCGCTCAACCGTCGAGCTGTGAGAGTGTCGATGGGCTCGGTGTTTCTTGTGCCGTGGACGTGGATTGATGCACCATTGCAAAGCCTTAACGACTTAGGGATGAAGACGGTGGCTATGGCTCTTACCGAGCGTTCTGTGCCCATCGACCATCCCGCCCTCATCGCCGAGCCGCGATTGGCAATCATCATGGGCACCGAGGGCGATGGGCTGCAGCAAGAAGTAATAGAGGCGGCCGACTATGTAGCCCGCATTCCAATGTCGCATGGCGTTGACTCGCTCAACGTGGCAGCGGCATCGGCAGTAGCCTTTTGGCAGCTAAGAGCAAGTGGCAAGCAGTGAGAAGTGGTGAAGTGTAAAGTGCAGTGCTTGCTAATCTTCAGGCTCCTCAGACCCTGAAAGGCCCGAATCATCCTACCGGCCGAAAAAATCAAAAAAAACAATCGCAAAAATTTGGTGAATATTGTTAAAATGTATTAACTTTGCAGCATGAAATTTACCAAGGGACATACCGTGATCATAGCTTCGGTGTCTATAGTGCTGATAATCGGCATTATAGTCACATTCTATGCATGTCGTCCCGAGGCACAATCGCGGCGCACGCTGGCCGTCTCCATTCAGCCTCAGCGCTTTCTGCTGGAGCAGATTGCCGGGAAATACTACGACGTGGTGTCGCTGTTGCAAGATGGTGCTAATCCTGAGCAGTATGAGCCCAGCATGAATAATGTGATGGCACTCGAGCAGTGTGATGCCTACTTCATGGTGGGGCACATAGGCTTCGAGGCGGCAATACTTAACCGCGTGACCGTGAGCCGTCCCGATCTCAAAGTGTGTGACACAAGTGCAGGCATAAACCTGATAAACACTCCCCATGGCACTGCCGCGGGCGACCCGCATGTGTGGGCCTCGGTGCGCAATGCTCGCATCATGGCGCAGAACATGCTGGCGGCACTCGTCGAGCTTGATAGCAAGCACGAGTCGTACTATCGCCGCCAATGCTTGGCACTGCTCAAGCACCTCGACGAGCTTGACAACGACATCACCATGCGGCTCGATTCGTGCGGCAACAAGGCATTTGTGGTGTGGCATCCTGCACTATCCTACTTTGCCCGAGACTATGGGCTTACACAAATCGCCATCGAGGACGCCTCGGGCAAGGTGTCGCAGCAGCGCCTCCGGCAAGTTATAGACCAAGCCAGGGAGCAACGGGCCAAGGTGTTTTTCTACCAAAAAGAGTTTGACAAACGCGCTGTCGAGGCTGCTAACCAAGAGATTGGCTCACAGCTTGTAGAATTCTCTCCCATGGCCTACGACTGGTATGACGAGATGCTGAAAATATCGCAAGCAATAAGAAACAACTCACGCTAAATAACTATGGAAAGAAGATGCACCCCCGACTTCATCACCGAGCTGAGGCCAGGTGAGATTTTTGTGTTTGGAAGTAATCTGGACGGATTTCATGCCGGTGGGGCAGCGCGCATCGCCGTGCAGAAGTTTGGTGCCGTGTGGGGGCAGGGCGTTGGCCTGCAGGGACAGAGCTATGCCATTCCCACCATGCAGGGCGGCGTTGAGACCATCAAGCCCTACGTTGACCAGTTTATCGACTTTGCCAAGGAACATCCCGAGCTCACGTTTCTCGTGACGCGCATAGGCTGCGGAATAGCAGGGTTCCAAGACAGAGTGATAGCGCCGCTTTTTGCCGACGCTATCACCGTGCCTAATATTATCCTTCCCCGTCAGTGGGTGCAGTAATTTCACTCTTGTTTTAGGTGGGCTCAATGACTCCTTGAGTCGGATTGTAGAGAGCCCTGCGTTACTTTATAACGACAGATTTTAAGATGGCATCGAAGCATGGAGCATAGATGTCCTCCTCACTTTCTACATACTTGAAAAAGCCTACGAGGCACACCTTGTCTTTCTTCATCACCACAAATTGCATAGCCACCACATCTTTCTCCACGTCCATCCCGGCAGCATCGTCATAGACGTCACACTTCTCCATAGTGCGAAGTGTGAGCACCTTGCCACTGATGACGGGCTGAGAGTCGCAGCGGGCACCTTCTGACTCGCACATATACTTGATATTGTCGGCCGTTTCCTTTAGTTGCGATATGTTCGGACCGTCATCATTATAGGTCACAGCAAGTTCGCCGAAGCCATGATCACGGTTTGAGACATTGACGTTCTCGGCGAAATAAGATGTGGCTTCCCATCCGGCAGGATATGAAATCGAGAAATAGTCGCAATCATAGGTTGCAAGCTCAATCGTTTTCGCTTCCTGAGCCTGAGCAGTCAGAGCCATAATGGCTACAATCATCAGCAGCAACAGCTTTTTCATCGGTACACGCTTTTAGAGTGATGTGCAATGCTTGTGTTACTCTTCGTCGTCGGGTGCAGCCTGCATGTTGGTGAACACGTTCTGCACGTCGTCGTCCTCCTCAAGCACCTCGATGAGTGCTTCCACGTCGGCACGCTGTTCGGCAGTGAGTTCCTTGTATTCGGCTGGCTCATAGACAAATTCTGAACTCTTAATCTCGTAGCCGTTATCCTCAAGATACTTCTGGATGTCGCCGTTTGCCTCAAATGGGCCACCCACCATGATTTCCTCTTCGTCCATGTCGAAGTCCTCGGCTCCGCAGTCGATGAGCTCGAGTTCCAGGTCGTCGAGTGTGATGCCGTCCTTCGGCTCGAGGTGGAAGTAGCACTTGTGCGAGAACAGGAAGCCCACGGTGCCCGAGTTGCCCAAGTTGCCGCCCTTCTTGTTAAAGTAGTTGCGCACGTTGGCCACGGTGCGGGTGGTGTTGTCGGTAGCTGTTTCCACAAGCACGGCAATGCCATGAGGAGCAAATCCTTCGTAGATTACCTCCTTGTAGTCGCCGGCATCCTTGTCGCTTGCCTTCTTGATGGCGCGTTCCACGGTGTCCTTCGGCATGTTGGCCGCCTTGGCATTGGCCATGAGGGCACGCAGGCGAGAGTTGGATGTGGGGTCGGGACCACCGGCCTTCACGGCCATAGTGATTTCCTTACCGATCTTAGTAAACGTGCGGGACATGCTGCCCCAGCGTTTCAGTTTTCTTGCTTTGCGATATTCAAAAGCTCTTCCCATATTATTACTTTAATTATTTGTTTTGTTTCTTTTTATTTATCTCAGTTTGGCGCCGAGCTGCGTCTCGAGGTTTTTGATGACCTTTTGCATAACGGCGTCGATTTGCTTGTCTTGCAGGGTCTTTTGCTCATCTTGCAGTGTGATGCTGATGGCGTATGACTTCTTTCCGGCTTCGAGCTTGTTGCTCTCATACACGTCAAACAGGCCAACGCTTCGCAGCAGCTTGCGGTCGCTCGACATGACCACGCGGCGAATGTCGCTGTAGGTCACCTCGCGGTCAACGAGCAGTGCCAGGTCGCGCCGCACGGGCAGTGTCTTGGGCAGGTCGTAATATTTTATGTCTTTCTTGACGGCAAGCTTGGTGGCTTGCTTCCAGTCGATCTGGGCATAGAATACTGGCTGATCTACGTCGGTCTTCTTGAGTTGTGCGTCGGTCACGACTCCCAGTGTTGCCACGCATTTGCCGCCGCGGGTGTTATAGGCCAGGGCCGGGTCGAGGGTGTCGTCGGCCGTCGGTTCGAGCTGCAGCTCGTCAAGGTCGATGCCCATGCCGGTGAGCACGTTTTCGAGCACGGCTTTCAGGTCATAGACGTTGAGTGGCCGCACCTTGTCGGCCCAGCTGTCGGCGTGGTTGTTGCCGCTGAGCCACATGCCCAGGAATTTCCCTTCGGTGTAGGGCGCGAGCACGCGGTCGGTTTGGTCGGTGCCGGGCTCATAGTGATATACTGTGCCGAACTCATATAGGCGCAGGTTCTGGTTCTTGTGGTTGATGTTGCGTGCCACGCTTTCCAGTCCGCCGAAGAGCAACGTCTGGCGCATCACGTTCAGGTCGCTGCTCAACGGGTTCATCAGGTGCACGCAGTTGGCCTCGGGATAGGTCTCCAGGCCATTGTAATATTCGGCCTGTGTGAGCGAGTTGTTCATTATCTCGTTAAAGCCTACGGCTGTGAGCTGGTTGCTGATGTGCTCTTGCATCTCGTCGGCAAAATCTACCATTGTCTTGCTCGACAGTGCGGCGCGCACGTCGGCCGGAGCTTCAACGTTGTTATAGCCGTAAACGCGCAGTATGTCTTCCACCACGTCGCACGGGCGCTGCACGTCAACGCGATAGGTGGGCACCATGAGCTGGAGCATGTCGGCGTCTTCGTTCACGATCTTTATCTCCAGGCTGCGCAAGATGTTCTTTATCGTTGCCTTGTCGATTTGCTTGCCCACGAGCGATGTGACATAGTCGAAGCGCAGGTCAACGGGGAAGCCCGGGAATTCGCGAGCCTTCACGTCCACGATGTCGCCGCAAATCTCGCCGCCGGCCAGCTCCTTCACCATGAGTGCGGCCAGCATCAGGCAGCGCACGGTGTCGTTGGGATCTACGCCGCGCTCAAAGCGGAACGAGGCATCGGTGTTCAGGCCGAAGCGGCGGGCCGTCTTGCGAATCCAGGTGGGGTGGAAGTAGGCCGACTCCAGGAAGATGTCGGTCGTGGCCTCGGTAACGCCCGAGTCGATACCGCCAAACACGCCGCCTATGCACATGGGCTCCTTGGTGTTGCATATCATCAGGTCATGGTCGGTGAGGGTGCGTTCCACGCCGTCGAGGGTGACAAACTTAGTGCCGCTTTTCACGGTCTTTACCACCACCTTGTTGCCTTTCACCTTGGCCAGGTCGAAGCAGTGCATGGGCTGTCCCAGGCCCAGCAGGATGTAGTTGGTAATATCTACGATGTTGTTGATCGGGCGCTGTCCCACGGCCAGGAGCAGGTCTTTGAGCCACTTGGGGCTTTCCTGCACTTTCACGCCGCGAATGGTGAGGCCGCTATAGCGCGGACAAGCCTCCGGCTCTTTCACTTCGACGGGAATGCCGTCTTCCTGCCGGTCGATTTTGAATATTCCCACAGCAGGCTTCAGGAGCACGCCCTTGCGGCCGTTCTGCTTGCACCAGGCACTCAGGTCGCGGGCCACGCCATAGTGCGAGGCACCGTCGATGCGGTTAGGCGTCAGGTCCACCTCTATGAGCCAGTCGTCCTCCACCTTATAATATTCAGCGGCAGGCATGCCCACAGGCGTGTTCTCGGGCAAGACGATGATGCCCTCATGGCTTGTGCCAACACCTATTTCATCCTCGGCGCATATCATGCCCAGCGATTCCTCGCCGCGCATCTTAGAGCGCTTGATAGTAAACTCGTTGTCGCCGTCATAGAGCTTTGTGCCTATGGTGGCCACAATCACCTTCTGGCCGGCTGCGACATTGGCCGCGCCACACACTATCTGCACCGGGTCGTTGCCATCGCCCAGATCCACTGTGGTGATGTGCAGGTGGTCGCTATTGGGGTGATCGATGCAAGTGAGCACATGGCCCACTACCAGGCCGCGCAGGCCGCCGCGAATTGTTTCCACTCGCTCAAGCGCACCCACTTCAAGGCCGAGCGATGTGAGTGCCACACTCACCTCGTCGGGAGTAAGGTCGGTGTCGATGTATTTCTTAAGCCATTTGTAAGAGATATTCATATCGATATGTTATGATTAGTTTATTTCAACTTGCAAAGTTACAAAATAATTAAGAATTACGAATTAAGAATTATGAATAATTTGGCATTGCGTCGCCATTTAGGTTTTTAAGTAAACAAGCAGACGAGTAAAC
>DGVT01000096.1:469-10856 GCA_002395965.1 Porphyromonadaceae bacterium UBA4277 | reverse complement strand
AGTAAACAAGTAAACGAGTAAACGAGTAAACAAGTAAACAAGCAGACGAGCGGTCAAGTAGTGCCAAGCATTGCTTGGTAGTTACAAGCCGCAAGTGCCTATAGTCTAAACGCTCTCAATCAGTGTGTCTTGTGACTGTGGGAGAACAGGCGCTGTGGCAGTTCCATGGCCAGGATGATGCCTAACACTATGGCGATGGCTATTTTGCTGGCCAGCCACCCACTTTGCATCGACAGGTCGAACCGTGCATCGGTCAGGTAGTAGGTGAACCAGAAGATGCCTGCTCCCGGCACCAATGGGAAGATGCCGCACAGCAGGAAGCCCTGTGCCGGGATGCGGAAGGGTATTGCAGCAATGCGCGACAGGATGCACACCAGTGTGGCGGCAACCAGTGTGGCGAGGGTGGGTGTGGCGCCGCAGTTGCGCACCAAGATGAGATATATCACCCAGCCGATGGCACCTATCACGCCGGCCGGCACATAGTGTTCGCGGTCGATGCCGAACAGCAGCGCAAAGGCTGCTGTTCCGGTAAAGGCGGCAAAGGCCTGGATGAGCAGGCTGGCAGTGCTGGGATGCACGCTCATGCTCAAGTTAAGCATGCCGCCATGCAGCGAGCCATCGACGACGAAGACCAGCGACACCCCCACGGCAATGCAGAAGAAGCCAAGCATGGCATCGGTGAGTCGTGTGAAGCCAGCCAGATAGTCGGAATTGGCCAGGTCGCGCACGCCATTCACAAACGGCACTCCCGGAATGAGCGGCATGATGGCGCCGATGATGATGTTGGCCAGGCTCACGCCCAGGTGCATGCGCCAAGCCAGGATGCACAGCAGTGTGGCCACCAGTGCGTTGCAGATGCCTCCCACTATCTTTGAAAGGTAGCGGTTGCTCACCAGCAGCACAAAAGCGTATAGCAGCAGTCCCACCGCCAGGGCCACGCCGCAGTCGGTCCAGCCGCCGCCGAACACTGCGCAGAAGCCGGCGGCTCCGATGCCTGACCCCAAAATCTGTTCCCAGGCGGGTTTAGGGGGTGCCTTGCTGATGCTTTCAAGGCGTTCGCGCGCCTGGGCAAGCCCTAACTTGCCATTCACCACATCATAGCTCAGTCGGTTAACGGCCACCACCTTCGAGAGCTGAATGCCCCTGATGGGGATGAACTCGACGTTGGCATAGGTCGATGACTGTCCTCCCGATTTCGATACTTTCTTTGCCTGGCCTGTGGTGAAGATGCCGTTGGAGAGGACGAAGAAGTTGCCGGAATCTACACCGAAACACGATGAGATGCGGCTCATAATGTCTTCCACGCGCGATATTTCGGCACCGTTTTCGAGCAGTATGTGCCCGGCTTTGGCTGCCACTTCGAGCACCTCGGCCAGGTCGGCGGCTGCGCGGGCATCGCCAGCGGCAGGTGGGTTGGATGTGTTGCTGTGAATGTTCATAAATGGTTGAGAGCGTGCTGACTTGAGTCGAAAGGTAAGAAAACTTGCTATCGCAGTGCAAAATTCCGAAAGAATAATCAATTCTGCAAATATTCGCCCGAAAAATCGGTGCATTTTTCAATGAGTTGACTTTTGATACACTCTCGGTGGCCCGACGGGCCGGAGGAGTGTGTAGGTAGGCTTCGCCTCAACATAATCAAATAAATTTGCTTTTGTGTTCGGTTTGCACTCCGTTGCGCTTTCGCGCTAAGGTAGGCTTCGCCTTAACAAAATCAAATAAATTTGCTTTTGTGTTCGGTTTGCACTACCTTTGTCGGTTGAAAAATCGACAAAACGATGTCAATAAATTCTATAAAAAAACTGGCGGTGGATCAGTGGCGCCGCTTTAAGCACTGGTATAAAGGCCTGTACAAGGGCCGGCCGTGGTATGTGAAGACTCTTTCAGCTCTGGCCACGGTTATTGTGCTTTTTGTCTTTTACCTTATAGCGGTAGATATTAATTTCCTGTGGTTGTTTGGCAAGTCGCCCAGCACTAAGCGCATCATGCACCCCGACACTGCCGAGGCAAGCTATATCTATAGTGCCGATGGGCAGGAACTGGGCAAATACTTCGATGAGAACCGCACGCCGGTGCCCTACGACTCAATCAATCCCAAGTTTTTCACCGTGCTCATCGACACTGAGGACGAACGCTTCTATAAACATCGCGGCATCGACTTCGGTGGGCTTGCAGCAGCCATCAAAGACATGGTGCTCTATGGCCGCCCGCGTGGTGCAAGCACCATCACGCAGCAACTTGTGAAGAACATGTTCCGCACCAGGGTGGAATACTCCACAGGCTTGCTCGGATACATTCCCGGCGTGAAAATGCTCATCATGAAGAGCAAGGAGTGGATTATCGCCACCAAGCTCGAGATGTTTTACAACAAGCGGCAAATCCTTGAGATGTATGCCAATACGGTTGACTTTGGCAGCAATGCCTACGGCATCAAGACGGCAGCATCTACCTATTTCTCAAAGACCCCGCGCGAGCTCACCATGCAAGAGTGTGCAGTGCTGGTGGGACTGCTCAAGGCCACCAGCACCTATAACCCGCGGCTTAACCCCAAGAACAGCCTGAGGCGTCGCAACGTCGTGCTCGACAATATGCGCGTGCGCGGACACTTGACGAAGCAGGAATACGACTCCATCAGCCGCTTGCCCATCGAGCTGCACTATGCCGCCGAGAATGCCTACGACGGCCAGGCGCTCTACTTCCGCCAGGCCGTGGCTGCCGAGCTCGAGCAGTGGTGCCGCGAAACGGGTCATGACCTGTATCGCGACGGACTGCGCATCTACACCACCATCGATACTCGCATGCAGCGATATGCCGAGCAGGCTGTGAGCGAGAAAATGCGCATCGTGCAGCAGAACTTCCGCAGCCAGTGGGGCGACCGCGACTGCTGGCTCGATGAGGACAACAAGCCCATACCTAACTTTGTCGAAGACAAGGCTCGCAACACCGATGTGTATCGCAGTCTGCTGGCGCGCTACCCTAACGACCTTGACTCGGTGAACCACTACATGAACGTGCCGCACCGCGTGCACCTGTTTGACTATGATAACGACACGCTGTACATGGAGATGAGCTCGCTCGACTCCATTCGCTATATGCTCCACTTCATGCACACCGGCTTTGTGGCTATGGAGCCCGAAACGGGCCACGTCAAGGCCTGGGTGGGCGATGTGGATTTCAATACGTGGAAATATGATAAGGTGACGGCAATGCACCAGCCGGGCAGCACATTCAAGCTCTTTGTCTATGCCGCAGCCATGGCTCATGGCCTCACGCCATGCGTGCGTCGCCCCGACACCTATATCGACACCCTGGTCTATGACCGCGTGAAGGGCGAGATGGTGCACTGGCGTCCCACCAATGCCAACGGGCGCTTCTCGGGCTCGAACATCACCCTGCGGTCGGCCTTTGCACAGAGCATTAATAGCGTGGCAGTGAGAGTGGGCACAGAAATAGGCATCCCCATAGTGGCCCAGACGGCCCGTGACATGGGCATCGAGAGCGAACTCGAGCTCACGCCGGCACTGGCGCTGGGTGCAAGCGATGTCAACCTGCTCGAGCTGGTGAACGCCTATTGCACCGTGGCTAACGAAGGCGTGTGCACCGACCCGGTGATGGTGACACACATCACCGACCATAATGGCGTGGAAATATATCGCGCCAAGCCCGACCACCATCGCGCCCTGCCATATCGTGCTGCATTCCTGATGCAGCAGATGCTCATGGCCGGACGCACCGATGCCGGAGGCACGTCGCAAGCGCTGAACGGCTATATCACCAGTGCGATGTATGACACCGACTTCGGCGGCAAGACAGGAACCAGCAACCGCCATGCCGATGCTTGGTTTGTGGCGGTGAGTCCGCGGCTGGTGTGTGGAGCCTGGGTGGGAGGCGAATACAGGCAGATACACTTCACATCGGGAGCCTACGGGCAGGGAAGCCGCACGGCGTTACCCATTTGCGGAGCATTCCTCAACAGGGTTTTCAACGATGCGGCATTCAGGAAATATCATGCCCGGTTCCAGCAGCGCGAATATGTGGATCCGGCTCAGTACGTCCAGTGCATCGACGAAGTGATGGTCGATAGCATTGACTGGGCGGTTGACAGCCTCGACTTGGATTCAATACCCATTAATGAAACTGTTGCAACTCCCGACACTGCCACAGCCCCTGCGCAGCAGCAAGAGACCGTAGCGAAAGAGGGCTCAAAGTAGCCGGCGCGCTCATGATGCGCCACCTGCGGGAGTGCCTCGACGGCACCAGCTGCTTGAAGATGTAATAATTTGCACACAATCAAGAATGTATCGACGATGAAAAAACTTGTATTTGCCACCAACAACGCGCACAAACTCGAGGAAATACGCCAAATCATAGGCGATAAGTTTGAAATTCTGAGCCTGACCGACATAGGCTGCAACGACGATATTCCCGAAACTGCGCCTAATATAGAAGGTAATGCGCTGATGAAGGCACGCTACGTCAAGGAGCATTATGGCCTGGACTGCTTCAGCGATGATACCGGACTGGAAATCGATGCGCTCGACGGGCGCCCCGGTGTTCACTCGGCACGCTATGGCGGTGTGGCTCACGACAGCGAGCGCAACATCGACCGCGTGCTCAGCGAGCTGGCCGACGTGCCTGCCGCCGAACGCACAGCACGGTTCCGCACCGCCATCGTGCTACTGCAAGGCGATGATGTGCACACGTTTGAGGGTAAAGTGGAAGGCCACATCCTCACCGAGCGTCACGGCACCGGCGGCTTCGGCTACGACAGCATTTTCTGCCCCGTCGAGGGCGACGGACGCACGTTTGCACAGATGAGCGGCGAGGAGAAAAATGCCATTAGTCATCGCGGCCGTGCCACGGCACAGCTCGTAGCCTATCTCTTGGCTTGAGGAGGGTGTGAGGAAGGGTGAACGCTGTTAGAAGATGCCCTTGAGCAGCGACATGATGTTGAAATTGCGGGTCTTGCCGGCCAGCAGGTTTTCGATGGCAATGACTTCGCTCGTAGCTCCCAGGCGTCTGGCCAGTGGCAGCAGCGATGTGAGCAGTTGCTCGGCAGCCGCACGGCGGTTGTTAAGGCGCATCAGGGCCTTGGCCAGTCCCATCGACAGGTGAATTTCGCGCAAGCCCATGGCATCGTTCAGCTTTTTCTGGTAGCGCAGGGCCTTGGTGTAGTATTTCACTGCATTGCGGCCATCGCCCATCTCGAGCATGATATCGCCTTCTTTCTTGAGCGTGTCGATGAGCATGTTCATGGCGTGTCGAGTCTCATTCTCATCGGTGCCGGCCAGCTGACTCATGTAGAGCGATGCTTCCTGCTGGTAGTGCTCGAGCACGCTCATCTGCTTCTTGCGAGACTGGATGATGAGTGTGGATGCCTGCACGGCATATAGCAGCATGGCCGAAAATCGCGACTCGTTCTTCTTGGTGAGTCGTTCAAAGAGTTTTTGTGAGTGAGTCAGCTCTTTCGAAGCACGGCTGTAGTCGCCGGCGCGCTGGTGAGTGAGCGCAAGGTTATAAAGTATCGATGCCACTAATGCCAGGAAGTCTTCGCTGCGCTTGCTGCTGTACTCGGTAAGGAACTGTAGTGCTTGCTCGGCGCAGCTCAATGCTATGGAATACTGCTCGTCTTCGATAAACAGGCACATCCTTGCCAGCCACAGCCATGCGCTGTATAGCACAGGCATGAGGTCGGCGTCATCGCCATAGACCAGATAGTCGATAACTTGCGAGGCTTGAGCGTTGCGCTTGTCAAGCATCAGGTAAAGCACATAGGTCATGGTCATGTCCAGCACCACGGCACGGCTCAGGCCGTCGGTGGGCGGTAGCTGGCCCGTCGATTCAATTTGTGCCTTGGCGATGGTCATGTCGCCGGCCAAGTGTGGGAATGAAGCATCTATCAGCAGCGGTTCCATTAAAGCGAGCTGTAACCTTTATGGCTTATTGTTGTGAGTGTAATCTATTCTCTTGGCGTCACGGTGTGTTACGTTACTGTGTGTCGTCGCATTTTATGCAGTGGTCATCGCTCATTGCAGCCGAAACAGCCCACCGGCTTGCCGTGTGCATGATTTCTTGCCAGTCTTGTGAGGTGAGGCCCGAAATTGTCTCATGGGTGATGCCGCGCTTGAGCAACTGGTGGATGACGCCTGCCGTGAGGCCTGACTGCCACCCCAGCAGGTTTAGGTCTTGCGCAGTGCCGGATGCGGCTGCAATGCTAAATGTCTTATTACCGCAATAGATGGTCTGGCTCAGGTCGTCGTCGATGTAGATAAAAGTGTTGTCGTAAAACCGTATGTGATTCTGGTAGCACTCGGCGCTGCTTTCGCCCGGGAAGATGGTGTCCAGGTCGTGACGGGTGGCAATAACCAGGTGCGAAATCTCAAGGTTCTCGAGCAGGTGAGGCATCACATGAGTGATGCGGAAGCTGATGCCGTGCTGCAATCCGGGCAGATAGACGATGATTGCTTTCCGGTCAACGGCATGCTTGAGCAGGTCGAACAGTCGCTCGCGCTGCGGCAGATCGACGGCATAGAGCGAGCCGATGAGCACCACGTCGTCCTCATCGATGCGTGGCCACACCACGTTGAACCTGTCGGCAGGGTATTCACCATAGTTCACGATTTGCGGCGTTTCGCCATCGGTGAAGATTGCCGACAGTCGCGTAGAGCCGTCGGGGTAGCGATCTACCGACGACACGTCAACGCCATGAGCGGCGAGGAAGTCCATGATGATGTCGCCCACACTGTCGGTGGTGCATTCACTCACCATCGTGCACGGGACACCGGCCGTGGCCAGCGATGCCGTGGCATTGGCCACGCGGCCACCCACGAATGCCTTCACCGGCTGGCCATTGCTGAAGATCGTGTCGAGCACCGATTCGCCTATTGCAATAATTTTTCGCATATTTGTTGTAGTCTAAATTCCAATATTCCAGTTTTCTTAATGGTGGCAATCCTTGTTACCGCGGTGCACGGCTGAGTTGTCCTAAATATCCGCCGTGGTGCCGCTTGGCATAGTCTTCGCGGCTGAATCCGGTGGCAAGCATCGTGTTCACTACCAGCACGTCGCCCATGACGGTCATCATGGTGGTGGAGGTGGTGGGGGTGAGTCCTAACGGGCATACCTCGGGCGCCCCGCCGGTCCACAGACACACATCGGCATGTGCTGCCAGCTCACTGTCCTTGTTGCCGGTTATGACAATGAACTTGAGGCCGGGGTACAATGCTTGTGCCAGCTCTACCAGGGCCACAATTTCGTTGGTGCGGCCGGAGTTGGAGAGCAGCAATAGCACATCGCCTCGCTGCAGCACGCCCAGGTCGCCATGCTGGGCTTCGCTCGGATGCAGGAAGATGGCGGGAATTCCCGTCGATGAAAACGTAGTGGCAATGTTGTCGGCTATCTGGCCACATTTGCCCATGCCCGATGTCACCAGCTTGCCGCCACCGCGAAACACGCGTTCCACAATCAGCTCCACTGCCTGCTCGTAGCCGTCGGTTACTGGGATGTTGGCCACGGCACGACTTTCAGCCTCCAGGATTTCTCTCATCTTCTGTTTTACGTCCATGTGTTTTTCTCTCCTTCTAAGATTAATATGTTGCTGTTTTTAACTTGTTATTAAGCTGTCTGCTTTATAGACCTTGTGGCAGGCTACCATGTTCCCACATATCGGTAAATGATGTAGGTGTAGAACGTGGGGTCGGCACTCACAAGCATGTCGCCACGGTCATATCGGTAGTAGAAGTCCTCGACCAGGCCATCGCTGTGGCGCAGGTACAGGTGGCGGCTGCTCAAGCGGTCCCAGTAGAACGTGGTGCGCAGGTTGTTCTGGATGTAATAGCCGGTGCCGTCGGCATAGAAAGAATAGGTCGTGCGCTCATAGGCATATTGCTCATATTCTTCATAGCCGTCGCACTCGGCATAGCTCTCCCATGTGCCTAAGAAGTCGTCGCGGTCGTCAAATTCGCACCCCGAGAGCATCACGCTCATCAGTAGCAGCGTAAACAGGTATTTTGCAGTTTTCATAATATCAAAGTATTTTAGATTTGCAATTCATGTGCAAATATACGACATTTTTGCCATTCGCGCGATATTTCAGCCATTGTTTTACCATGGGTGGTGTAAACAATTATTCGGGCATGGGGAAGTCGGGCACGTTTTTCATCTGATGCATGATTTGCCTGCTGCGGCGCTGCATGCGTGCTGTGGGGTGTCCCGAGTCGCGCTTGAGGGGGTTGGGCAGTGAGGCTGCAACCAGGGCGGCCTGCTGCCGTGACAGCCGCTTGGCGTTGGTCTGGAAGTGCTCTTGAGCCACAGCTTCGATGCCATATATGCCGTCGCCCATCTCGATACTGTTAAGATACACCTCCATGATGCGTTGCTTGCCCCACAAGTGCTCGATCAGGAAGGTGAAATAGGCCTCAAGCCCTTTTCGCAGCCAGTTGTGACCTTGCCACAGGAAGACGTTTTTGGCCGTCTGCTGGCTGATGGTGCTGGCACCGCGCTCGCGCTTGCCGTTGAGGGCATCGAGGCGGGCTTGGTGTATCTGCTTGAAGTCGAAGCCGTGATGCTCAAGAAACAGCTGGTCTTCGCTGGCCATGACGGCTTGAGGGGCATTGGCACTGATGTTTTTCAGCGGAACCCACTCGTGCTTCAGGGTGGGGCCGTTGCCGTGCATCATCTGCTCGGCGCAGCGCATGAGCATGAGCGGCGTGAGATAAACCGGCACGAAGCGATAGAAGACAACGGCCGTAACAGTCGATACTAGGAAAAATATCAGTATGTTGCGCAACCAGCGCATGATGAAGTCCATAGGAAATTGATGTTTTGTTGATATTCGAGGTGGTCTATAGTCGTGTGATGACGAGCGCAACGGCCAGTAGCAGTGTGAAGATGAGCATGTTGCGTGCGGTGGCTCCCAACAGCGGGTTGAGTGCGGCTCCGTCGCTGCGGGTGAGGCGATACCATGCAATGGTGTGCAGCACCAGGTAAACAGCCGGTGCCACGAGCGTAAGTCGCAGCCCGTCATGCCCGACGATGCCCAGCAGCCATATGGGCGTGAGCAGCGACATTGCCACATAGCCGTTTATCAGGTAGGCGGCAGCAGCGGGCTTGCGGCCGAAGATCACCACCGATGTGCGCTTGCCTGCCTGGCGGTCATCGTCCACGTCGCGATAGTTGTTGACAAGCAGCACGTTTACTGCCATAAACCCCACGGCCATGCCGGCCAGCAGCAGTAGTGGGTGGAAACGTAGCGTCTGCACATAGTGAGTGAACACCACCGGCACCAGGCCGAAGAAGATGAACACAGCCACCTCACCCAGTCCGTGAGTGCTCAGCGGGTAAGGGCCGGCACTGTAGGCTATTGCAGCCAGGGTGATGACGATGCCTAATGGCAGCATCCACCAGCCGCCATAGTGAATAAGGCACAGTCCCACCAGCACATCGACGACAAGCGTGGCTATGGTCACGTTGCGCAGAGTGGAGGGAGTGATGTCGCCCTCGGTGACGCCGCGTCGCGGGCCCACGCGCCCCACCTTGTCGAAGCCGTGACGATAGTCGAAATATTCGTTGGCAAAGTTAGAAACTACCTGCGCCAGCACGGCAAACACTACACACAGCACGGCCGGCACCCATTTGGCCTGTCCTAACCACCATGTGATGATGATCGAGAGCACCACGCCCGATACCGATACCGGCAGCGTGCGCAACCGGGCACACTCAATCCATATTTTCAGTTGTTTCATCATTATTCAAGCTTTGCAAGTCGTTAACTTGCTCACTGGCTAATGTTTAATGTTTGATGAGTGAATTTTTGAGATACCGATTTCTTGTTGCAGTCGGTCGTCGTTGTTCACGCGCACTCTTATTGAGTGCACTTGAAAAAACCGGAGTGCAAGCAAGCAAGCTGGCTCACACCCCGGGCAATTATGAAAAAGCTTATCCTAATATTATTGTTACAGCTTGGGGCCGGCTGCCACGAGAGCCTTACCGGCCTCGTTGTCCTCATACTTCACAAAGTTCTTGATGAAGCGTGCAGCCAGGTCGCGTGCCTTTTCTTCCCACTGTGCGGGGTCGGCATAGGTGTCGCGCGGGTCAAGGATGCCGCTGTCCACGCCCTTGAGCTCGGTGGGCACAGTCAGGTTGAAGAACGGTATGACCTTGGTGGGAGCTGCGTCGATGCTGTGGTCGAGGATGGCATCGATAATGCCGCGTGTGTCGCGTATGCTGATGCGCTTGCCGGTTCCGTTCCAGCCGGTGTTCACCAGGTAGGCCTTGGCACCGCTCTGCTTCATGCGCTTTACAAGCTCCTCGGCATATTTGGTGGGGTGCAGCTCAAGGAATGCCTGGCCAAAGCATGCGCTAAACGTGGGAGTGGGCTCGGTGATGCCGC
>DGVT01000096.1:205-422 GCA_002395965.1 Porphyromonadaceae bacterium UBA4277 | reverse complement strand
TCGGTGATGCCGCGCTCGGTGCCGGCTAATTTTGCGGTGAAGCCGCTCAGGAAGTAATACTTCGTTTGCTCAGCATCGAGAATAGATACCGGAGGCAGCACGCCGAATGCGTCGGCACTCAGGAAGATCACCTGCTTGGCTGCGGGGGCAGCGCTCACGGGGCGAACGATGTTCTTGATGTGGTCGATGGGGTAGCTCACGCGAGTGTTCTCGGTGA
>DGVT01000096.1:0-122 GCA_002395965.1 Porphyromonadaceae bacterium UBA4277 | reverse complement strand
TCGGCGAAGTCGATCTTGCCGTTCTCGTCCACGGTGACGTTCTCGAGCAGTGCGTTGCGCTTGATGGCGTTGTAGATGTCGGGCTCGGCATCCTTGTCGAGGTTGATAACCTTAGCATAGCA
>DGVT01000102.1 GCA_002395965.1 Porphyromonadaceae bacterium UBA4277 | reverse complement strand
ATAATTTGAATTATGACACACCTTCCAATATCGGGTAATCAAAATCGGCTTATAGTTTCATCACGCGCTTGAGCTCAAGGTTCTCATAGCCTTCAGGACAATGAGTAGAGAGATAGACTGTGGGATTATTGCCGATAAAGTCACGCACACGGTCGAGCGTTTCGCGTGCTGCCTGCTTGTCCTCGAAGACGATGCTCAGTTTGTTGGCCTTTAGTGCTGCATCACAATAGGTGACGTCGCCGTGCATCATGTAGAATAGCCCATCGCACTCGGCAATCACAATGCTGTTGCCCTTGGTGTGGCCTTTAGCCTCAATCATCCACACGCCCTGCGCTATGTGTTCGGCTCGTGGAAAGTTGTGGTAAGCTCCATCCTTATACTCCACGCGAACCACGTTTTCACCGCTGAGCTTAAGGGCATCGGCATCCTGTGGCGAGACATAAATTTTTGCATTAGGGAAGTATTGCAGTGCAGCCGAGTGGTCGGGATGCTTGTGGGTGAGGAGAATCTTGGTCACCTGCTCAGGCTTGTAGCCAAGAGCCTCAAACGATGCCATGTAATCATCCACGCGCTCGCCCATGTAGAACGGCCCGCCAAGCTTCTTGGCTGGTGGTGTCATGCCGTTTTGGTAGCCGGTATCGACGAGGATCACTTCGGTGCCGGTGTCGATGAGGAAATTTTGCAGACTGCTGCGATACAGTATCTGCTCGTCGAATGCTTCCTGCCCTTCCTCGCCGCCAAAGGCAAAGGCCTGGGTCATGAAGCCGTGGTCAAACATTCTGATTGCTTTTATTTCCATTCCTTTATGAGTTTAATTAGCAGGTTCCCATTTACAGCGCACCGGCGAGACGATTGCGCCTTCTTTCTTCAACTCGGCAAAAGCCTTGTCCACTTCCTTGCGGTCGGCACCCAGTGCCTTTGTCACATCGCCAGCCGAAACCGGCTTACCGGCCTCTCGCATAGCCTTTAGTACTTGTTCTTTCATAATCTAATGAGTATTATAGTTGAGTGAATAACCAGTTTTATCACCTATCTTTTCGATAACCTCGAGCGTTCACTGACTCCAGTACAGATCCTCCTCTTCGTCGGCCAAAGTAATGGGGAGTGTGGTTCACTCAAAGGACGGCACTACTGACCCTTCCAGCCCATTTAGTCACCACAACTAATTAGGGGATGAGCTACAGCGACTTGATTAAGCCGAACTCACGTTATGTTACTTAAATAGGATAAACTTGTGCAAATTTACACATTCTTTTGCAAAACTCCAAATCGGCCTCACTATTCACTCGAATCGTCGCGACAGGCGCATTACGCGCCTTCGGCCAGACCGACCCCTTCGAGGTGATTTCTGACCTTTTGATACACTTTCGAAGTTACTTTCGCTCGGTAGAAAAAATGAAAAACTTCGTCTTTCATTTTGACTTCGTCTTAATTTTATCGCGACTCAGCAAAGCAAATTAAAGATTTTCTTTGCTTTCGCTGCTCAAAATTTTGCTCTGCACTCGCTTATTCGTAACGTTGAGGCTAAGCCTCGAAGTTACTTTCGCTCGGTAGAAAAAATGAAAAACTTCGTCTTTCATTTTGCTCTGCACTCGCTTATTCGTAACTTTGCAGTCTAATAACTGGCAGATAATGGACAAAGACAAATATATTTTCTCACTCGAGATAGCCGTGCGCGACTACGAGCTCGACAGCGAGGGCATCGTGAACAACGCCATCTATCTACACTATCTTGAACACACACGTCATGTGTTTTGCACCCAGGCGGGATATTCCTTTGAGCAGATGAGAGCCGACGGCTTCATGCCGGTCGTGAGCAAGATGGAAATCACCTACCGCACACCATTGCGCAGTGGTGACGTGATGCTGAGCAAGCTATGGGTGGAAGCACGCGGAGTGCGTTTTATATTCCATCAGGACATTTTCAACAAGAAGGATGACTCTGTTGCCGTGAAAGCAGTGGTTACAATAGTGGCCATAGAAAACGGGAAACTTGGACGCGGCGAGAAGCTATTCAAGGCATTCAGCAAATATCTGAATTGTGATGATTGACCAACAGACCTACAAGATTGCCTTTGCATCAATCAGGGGGATGGGTGTGGATCTCGCCGGTCGCCTGCTGGAAGTGGTGCATAGCGAGGAAGAATTCTTCGGCATGAGCGAGAAAGACCTGCGTGCGCTCACCGGCAGCCGCACTGCAATGTGTCGTCACGACTACCGCAGGCAACTGCTCGAGAAAGCCGGGCGCGAACAGGAGTTCATCGGTTCCAAAAACGTGACCATGAGCTATTTCACCGACCCTGATTTCCCACGCCGTCTGCTCGAAGCCCCCGATGCCCCTATCATGCTCTACAAGTCGGGCGATTGCGATTTGAACCGCAGCCACATCATCGGCATGGTGGGCACACGTCATGCCACGGCACAGGGCATAAAGATGTGCGATGAGCTGGTTGGCGACTTTGCCCGTCAGCTCGACGATGTGGTGATCGTGAGCGGATTGGCCTATGGCATCGACATCGCATCGCACCGCGCAGCCATCAAGCATGGCATCCCCACGGTGGCCGTTATGGCTCAAGGTCTAAACAAGATTTACCCCTCGGCTCACCGCAACGATGCCGTGAACATAATCAGGCAAGGCGGTGCCGTAGTGACTGAATATCAAAGCCAGGACCAGCTCCACAAGGGTAATTTTTTGGCGCGCAACCGCATCATTGCCGCACTGTGCGACTGCACAATAGTGGTGGAAAGTGCCTCAACCGGTGGCGCTCTGGTGACAGCATCGCTTGCTCAGAGCTACAACCGCGATGTGATGGCCGTGCCCGGGCGACTGACCGACGAATATTCGCGCGGCTGCAACAAGCTCATCCGCGACAACCGTGCCATGCTCATCACCTGTGCTGCCGACGTGGTGCAAGCAATGCGCTGGCAAGCCCGCGAGCCTGTCACGAGTGCCGTTCAGGCCACATTGTTTCCCGAGCTTACTAAGGAAGAAGCCACGATAATGAGCGCAATTCGAGCCCATGAGAACATACACATCAACGACCTTGCCAATGAGGTTCAGATACCCATATACAAATTGATGGGCGCCCTGGTGGAGCTTGACTGCCGCGGGCTGATAGTGACGTTGCCGGGCTGCAGATATGCCACACGCTAAGCTTTCCCGCCGGCCAACGTGATGCGCACTCGACGACCCTTGATGCGAGCTGAATTGAGTGCTTCGAGCAGCTTGTGGCACCCGTTGCGCGGCACAGCCACAAGAGCATAATGGTCGCTCAAGTGGATGTGGCCAATCTGCGAGGCTTCCAGGCCACCACTTGCCACAAGAAATCCCACAATGTCGGCCCGTGAAATCTTCTCTTTGCGGCCGGCCGCAAAATGCAATGTAACCACCTGCGACTTGAGTGGCATGAGGTGCTGTGGAGCGCCGATGTGCAGGTCTTTGTCGGTTGTGATAAAATCGGGACAACGTTCGTCCGGGCCAAGAATCACATACACACTACCGTCGGCACTCACACGAGCTGTGCGCCCGTTGCGATGAGTATAAATGGACTGTGTAAGAGGCAGATTATAATGAATGATGTGCTTCACGCCATCAATGTCGAGCCCACGCGAAGCCAGGTCGGTAGCCACAAGCACCGTGTGTGTGCCATTACGAAACATGGCCACGGCCATTTCCCGCTCAATCTGCTGCATACCTCCATGATATATGCCACACGAAACGTCCTTGCCCTTGAGGAATGCAAACACACGCTCGGCCGCTTCGCGGTGATTCAAGAACACGATAGTCAACCCGCTGCCCACGGCTTGCAAAAGGTGATATAACGTGAAAAGTTTATCTTTATCATGAGCCATGACAGCATGCACCGTCATGCGGCTTTGCGGAGCCACAGTGAGGTCGGTGAAGTCGAGGATTATGGGCTCGTTAAGCCTAACGTAGCCCGGCATTGCCTCAATGGCTGTGGCCGAGGTGAGAATGCGTCGGCACAGATGTGGCATGGCCTTGAACAGGTGCTGCATCTCATCGCTGAAGCCCAGTTCAAGACACTTGTCAAACTCGTCGATAACGAGATGTCTCACTGTGCTCAAGTCGATGTGCCTGCGACGGGCATGATCGAGCAGGCGTCCCGGGGTGGCCACGACCACAGCAGGTGTCACTGCCAGTGAGCGCCGCTCATCCTCAACCGTGTGGCCACCATAGCACACAGTCACTTTTGCTTCATGCGAAAGCGCGTGCAAGACCGAAAAGACCTGGATGGCCAGTTCGCGCGAGGGCACCAGCACAACGGCTTGTAAACTGCACAAATTGGCATCCACGCTTTCGAGAATGGGCACTGCAAAGGCAAGGGTCTTTCCCGAACCCGTGTGGGCATAAATCACAAGGTCGCGAGTGCTATCACAGGTGCATGCAAGCACCTGGCGTTGCATAGCATTCAGCTGGCTGATGCCCAGCTTCTTTTCGGCGTTTTCTAATATTTTGCTTTTGTTCATGCTGCAAGAAGTGTAGTTAGCAAGGTTAAAATCAGACTGCAAAATTAAGCATTTTTCCGGACATTGTTGCTTGCGCCACGCCCGTGCGTCATAGCAGTGAGAAACAAATTATTTGATAAAAAAGCGCAAAAAGTTGCATTTTATTTCGCCTTGTTAATAATTAATTTACATTGTTAATGCAATTGAATGAAAAGTTTTTTGTAAATTTGCAACGTGTTTTCACGCAGCACAGGTATTGTGCCCTGAATGCAGGCATTGCAAAGGCATTGTCCATCGAGCTGCCGATAGCACGCTTATATCGTTGATAGCCATAAGATTACGGCAAATAGTTGCATCGTCGGCCCTTCGGGGCAGGCAATGGCAATTATTGTAGTTATTGTGCACGGCAAAATGCTGTGTTTCACAGCAATAAAGTCAAGTGGCAATCGGCGGGCAAAAAAAACAGATAATAGAAAATTATTATTATATGGATTTATCAATATTCGGTATTCAGAGCACCACGATGGCAGTCACGGCAGCTCTGACCGCGATAACACTTGTGGCCGGCGCCCTGATAATCGCCTTTCTGGTAGGGCCTCGCAGCTACACTGAGAAAAAAGGTGAGCCTTATGAGTGTGGTATTCCCACCCGCGGCGAGTCGATGGCACAGTTCCATGTAGGTTACTACCTGTTTGCAATCCTGTTCTTAATGTTCGATGTGGAGACAGTGTTTCTGTTTCCATGGGCGGCTATCTGCCGCGAGCTGGGTCAAGGAGCGCTGCTTGCCGTAGGCACATTTTTAGTAATTTTAGTTTTAGGCCTTGCTTACGCATGGAAGAAAGGAGCGTTAAGATGGAAGTAAAAAATCCTAAAATCAAAAGCATGAAGCATGAGGACTTCAAGGACAACGGTTATATCGAAGACCTTGTAGCCCAGCTCAACGGATCGGGTGTAAACGTAGTCGTCGGCAAGGCCGACCAGCTGATGAACTGGAGCCGCAGTAACTCATTGTGGCCGTTCTGCTTCGGCACGAGCTGCTGCGCTATCGAGTTTATGTGCCTTGGTGCAGCCCGCTACGACATGGCTCGCTTTGGTGCCGAAGTGGCTCGCAACTCACCCCGCCAGGCCGACTATATCATGTGCCAGGGTACCATCACCTATCGCATGGCGCCTGTGCTCAAAAGGCTCTATGAGCAGATGGCCGAGCCAAAATATGTGATTGCCTGCGGAGCATGCACGGTGAGCGGCGGCCCGTTCAAGAACAGCTATTGTGTGGTAAAAGGCATCGATGAGATAATACCCGTGGATGTGTATCTGCCGGGATGCCCGCCACGACCCGAAGCCATGTTCTATGCCCTGATGCAGCTTCAGCGCAAAATCAAGGTCACTAAATTCTTTGGTGGTGCCAACCGCAAAGAGAAACTCACCTATTCACCACAAGGTGCAAAAGCCGAGTGATGCCTCTACCGATGAATTCATATCAACGAAGCATATACATTATTATATATGGCAGATTTACAAGAACAAATTAGCAAAGCTTGCCCCGACGTTCAAATCGATAACAGCGGTCAATGGCCGTTGCTCACTGTCGCTAATGCCACATGGCACGAGACAGCCACCAAGCTTAAAGAGCAGTTAAACTTCGACCAGTTGATGGCTCTTGTGGGTGTTGATTGGGGCGATGCCATAGGTGTAATATACTATTTCACCAACACTCAGACAGGCGACATAATTCATGTGAAAGTTGTGGCCGACGATCGCGACAAGCCCTACATTCACACCGTGAGCGACCTCTGGGCCGTCGCCAACTATCAGGAGCGCGAAGCCTACGACTTCTATGGCATCATCTTCGTCAACCACCCCGACATGCGCCGTTTCTTCCTGAGGAACGACTGGGTGGGGCACCCGCTGCGCAAAGACTACGATGCCAACCCCGAGCTCAACCCCATTCGCCTTGACGATGAAACCAATGAGGACTACACCTGCCGCTATGTGGAAAAAGACGGCAAGGTGGTGAAAATAGACGGCAAAGTCTTTGAAGACGACGAATATGTCATCAACGTCGGCCCGCAGCATCCGTCCACTCATGGTGTGATGCGCTATCGCGTGTCGCTTGACGGCGAAATTGTGAAGAAAGTGGATGTGGTGAGCGGCTACATACACCGCGGCATAGAAAAGTTGTGCGAAAGCCTGACCTACCCACAGACACTGCTCTACACCGAGCGTATGGACTATATGGCAGCCCACATCAACCGCCACTGCCTGTGCTTGTGCATCGAGAAGGCACTGGGCATTGAAGTGCCCCACCGTGCCGAGCTAATACGCCTGATGATGGATGAGCTCATGCGCCTGTCGTCGCACCTGCTGAGCTATGGGTGCTTGACGATGGACCAAGGTGCCACCACGGCATTCTTCTATGGCTTCCGCGACCGTGAGCTGATTTACGACATCTTCGACCGAACTTGCGGTGCACGCATGTCGATGAGCTACTCGACCATAGGCGGAGTTGTGGCCGATGTCCACCCCGACTTCATCACCGACGTGCGCCACGCTTGCGACGTCATAGAGAAGAACATGAAGGAGTATCACCAGCTGTTCACGGGCAATGTAATAGCCCGCAACCGCATGATAGGCGTGGGCCTACTGAGCAAGGAAGATGCCATCAACTATGCCATCACCGGCCCCAGCGGGCGTGCCAGCGGTTGCCACTGCGACGTGCGCAAGACACACCCCTACTCGCTCTATGACGAGTTTGACTTTGAAGAGGTGACTCGCACCGAAGGCGACAGCATGGCCCGCTACATGGTGCGCATGGACGAGATGGTGCAGTCAATCAAGATTTTGCGCCAAGCCTGCGACAAGCTCGAGCAAGAAGGTGCACAAGGCGAATACATCGCCAAGGTGCCCAAGATGATCAAGCTGCCGGCCGGACACTGGTATCAGCAGGTGGAAGCCAGCCGCGGAGCATTCGGCGTGTATATTGAGAGCGACGGCGACAGCAAGCCGTTCCAGAAACCGATGCGAATGCACTTCCAGTCGCCGTGCTTCAACCTGATTGGTGTGGTAGATCTCACATGCCGCGATAACATGATAGCCGACCTGATAACCATCACGGCATCGATCGACTTTGTGATTCCCGACATCGACAGATAAAAGCCGCGTCCTGGCTCGAGAGATAATAAACTTAGAACAACACTGAAATCAAAATAATAGTATGTTTGACTTTTCTACAGTCACCATGTGGCTTGATGAATTTCTCAGAGGCTTAATGCCGTCATGGCTGGCAATCACCACCGAGTGCATTCTCGTAGCAGTGCTTCTGCTGGCAGCCTATTCTGTTCTGGCCATGATCTACATCATGTATGAGCGCTGGGTGTGCGGTTGGATACAGTGCCGCCGCGGTCCCATTCGCGTGGGTCCGGCCGGCTCGCTCCAGATTTTTGCCGACGTGCTTAAGATTCTTTCTAAAGAGATTATCACCCTGTGGAGCACCGACAAGTTTTTGTTTTTCCTGGCACCATTCCTGGTTGTGCTGGCATCGGTGCTCACCTTTGCTTGCCTGCCATGGGGCAAAGGATTGCAATTTATCGATTTCAACATCGGTGTGTTCTTCATCATCGCCGTTTCGTCGATTGGAGTATTAGGCATCCTGCTGGCCGGCTGGTCAAGTAATAGCAAATACACGCTGATAGGTGCCATGCGCTCGGGCGCACAGATGATCAGCTACGAGCTGTCGGTGGGCATTTCGATCTTGACCATCGTCTGCCTGGCTGGCACAATGAGCATTACGGGCATCGTTGAGGCTCAGGCCGATGGCTGGTTCCTGTTCAAGGGTCACCTGCCTGCAGTAATTGCCTTTATCATCTATATCATTGCCGCCAATGCCGAGAACAACCGTGGCCCGTTCGACCTGCCCGAGGCAGAGCATGAGCTCACGGCCGGTTATCACACCGAATACTCAGGCATTCACTACGGCCTGTTTTACCTGGCCGAATACCTCAATCTGTTTGTGGTGAGCGGAATAGCGTCACTGCTCTTCCTGGGTGGCTGGATGCCGCTGCACATTTCGGGGCTCGATGGCTTTAACGCAGTGATGGACTATATTCCCAGCACACTATGGTTCCTGGGTAAGGCTTTCTTCATGACATTCATTTTCATGTGGATACGCTGGTCGTTCCCGCGCGTGCGCATCGACCAGATGCTTGCCCTTGAATGGCGCTACCTGATGCCCATCGGCCTGGCCAACCTCGTGGTCATGGCAATAGTGGTGACTCAAGGCTGGCACTTCTGATTTTACTAACTTGATAATATTAATATAAAAATAACGTAATTAGTGATTATGGCTAATAATAATGGCAAAATTACGCAAGTAATTGGACCTGTGGTAGATATCGCTTTCGAAGGTGAAGGTGTTAGTCGCCCGGCAATCTACACCGCACTGCGCGTTCAGCGTCCCGACGGCACTCCACTCATCCTTGAGGTGGAGCAGCACATCGGCGAGAACACTGTGCGATGTGTGGCTATGGACAGTACCGACGGCTTGAAGCGCGGTACATTAGTCGAAAACTTGGGTCGCCCCATCTCAGTACCCACGGGCGATCAGGTGAAGGGTCGCCTGCTCAACGTCATCGGGCAACCCATTGACCACCTTAAAGAACTGCAGGCAAGTGAGCGCCGTGCCATTCATCAGCCGGCACCCGCATTTGCCGACCTTTCAATTACTCAGGAGATCCTCTACACCGGTATTAAAGTGATCGACCTTATCGAGCCATTCTCCAAGGGTGGCAAGATTGGACTTTTCGGTGGCGCCGGTGTGGGTAAGACGGTGCTGATTATGGAGCTTATTCATAACATTGCACATGGTCACAACGGCTTCTCGGTGTTTACCGGTGTGGGTGAGCGCACGCGCGAGGGTAACGACTTGTTGCGTGAGATGATCGAGAGCGGTGTGATCCAGTATGGCGAGAAGTTCAAAGAAGGCATGGAGAAGGGCGAGTGGAACCTTAACGATGTGGACATGAATGCCGTGTCGCAGTCGCAAGCCACCTTGGTGTTCGGACAGATGAACGAGCCTCCCGGCGCCCGTCTGCGTGTTGCGCTGTCGGGACTGACCGTTGCCGAGCAGTTCCGCGACCAGGATGGTGGCGGCAAGGACATCTTGCTGTTTATGGACAACATCTTCCGCTTCACACAAGCCGGTAGTGAGGTGTCGGCACTATTAGGCCGCATGCCTTCGGCCGTGGGTTACCAGCCCACGCTTGCCAGCGAGATGGGAAAGTTGCAGGAACGCATCACCTCCACAAAGAGCGGGTCAATCACATCGGTGCAGGCCGTGTATGTGCCGGCCGACGACTTAACCGACCCTGCCCCTGCCACTACGTTCAACTTCCTGGATGCCACCTGCGTGCTTAGCCGCAAGATTGCCGAGTTAGGCATCTACCCCGCCGTTGACCCGCTTGCGTCCACATCGCGCATCATGGATCCGCACATCATCGGACAAGAGCACTACGACGTAGCCCAGCGCGTGATTCACCTGCTGCAGAAGTACAACGAGCTGCAGGACATCATCGCCATCTTGGGTGTGGATGAGCTGAGCGACGAGGACAAGCTGGTAGTGTCGCGTGCACGTCGTGCGCAGCGATTCCTGTCTCAGCCATTCTTCGTGGCCGAGCAGTTTACCGGTCTGCCGGGTGTGATGGTTCCGCTTGCCGAGACCATACGCGGCTTCAAGATGATTCTTGACGGAGAAGTGGATGACCTGCCCGAGCAGGCATTCTTGAGCGTGGGAACTATCGACGAGGCCATCGCCAAGGGCAAGAAGCTCCTGGCCGAGGCTGCACAGTAACCTCTTTTGGAACTAACAAAGTGCCAAAATATATACACCTAATAAGTTAAAAGTAATATTAATGACACTCAGGATTATATCGGCTCAACAAATAGAATTTGAGGGCGAAGTTACGTCGGTAACCTTGCCCGGAGCCATGGGTATGTTCCAAGTCCTTAACAAGCATGCTGCCCTGATGGCCGCACTGACGACCGGCAAGGTGACCTATGTCACCACCGACAACAACGTCCACGAGCAGACAATAGACGGTGGCATTGCCGACATTAAGGACAACGTGGTGAGTGTATGCATATATTAGTGTTATGAAGAAAGTAACAACAGCAATCTTAGCGCTTGTGATAGTCGCGCTCATGGCACTGGGCTACTATAGCACAGCCCAGCATCGTGCCCACGGCGAGTCGCACGAGCTCAATCCCAAGGAGACGATCTTTGAGCACCTGGGTGATGCCTATGGCTGGGAAGTACCCTTCAATCACAGTGCACGCATTCCACTGCCCATCATCGTCAAGGGCCAGGATGGCTGGCACTGCTTTATGAGCAGTTGCGTGGCCGACGGCAACACCCATCAGGGATACCGCATCAGCCAGAGTGAAGAAAATCACGGAAAAGTGGTTCAGATTCTGGCCGACGGCAGTGAGTATCGCCCTCTTGACCTGTCAATCACCAAGAATGTGGCCGGCATTTTCATTGCAGCCATTGTGGTGGTGCTCATGATTATGGCCATGAAACGGTGGTATGTGAAAAACGGGTTGAAAGCCCCCAAAAAAGGCTTGGGGCTGCTCGAACTCATCGTTGATTTCGTCTATGGCGACACGGTGCGTCCCATTCTGGGCAAGAACGCTCCCAAATATGCGCCCTACTTGCTCACAGTGTTCTTTTTCATCTTGACAATGAACCTGCTCGGACTCATTGTGATATTCCCCGGCGGAGCCAACCTCACGGGCAATATAGCAGTGACAATGGTGCTTGCAGTGATCACCTTCCTGATCACCACCTTCAGCGGCACTCGTGAGTACTGGAAAGAAATCTTCTGGCCCGAGGTGCCCATGGCACTCAAGTGCCCTGTGCCCATGATGCAAATCATCGAGGTGCTGGGAATGTTCACCAAGCCCCTGGCACTGATGATTCGTCTATTTGCCAACATGATGAGCGGCCACATGGTGGTGCTCGTGCTGGTACTATTGATATTCATTTTCACCAATCTGTTTGGCGTTGCAGTGGGCGGCGGAACGGCCATCTTCTCGGTTGCTTTCACGCTGTTCATGCTCTTGCTCGACACTCTGGTGAGCTTCATCCAAGCCTATGTGTTCACGATACTCTCGACCATCTTCATTTCGATGGCTCTTGTAGAACCGCACCACGAGGCAAAATAACAAACACGAAATTAATCAAACAACAATAACAATTAAAAATTTAAGACTATGTTAGGAATGATTTTAGCAGACGCTATGGCAAACTTAGGCGCAGCAATAGGCGCAGGTATCGCAGCAGTAGCAGCAGGTATTGGTATCGGTAAGATTGGTGGCTCGGCAATGGAAGCTATCGCCCGCCAGCCCGAATCCACAGGCGACATCCGCAGTAACATGATTGTGATTGCCGCTCTTATCGAGGGTGTTGCATTCCTTGCCCTGATCGTATGTGTGCTCGCAATTATTATGTAATTTATTGAAAATTATATAAATGGAACTTTTCACGCCTGAATTTGGCTTGGTATTCTGGATGTTTTTGGCATTTGCATGCCTATACTTCATCCTGGCAAAATATGCCTGGCCGTTTATCATCAAGAGCATGGAAGACCGTGCCACGTTGATCGATAACGGTGTGGCCTATGCCCAAGAAGCCAAGTCACAACTCGATAATGCCAAGGCTGAGGCCGACAAGCTGATAGCCCAGGCACGCCAGCAGCAGGCCGAGATTCTGCGTGAAGCCTCCAAACTGCGTAATCAAATCATTGAGGACGCCAAGGGCGAGGCTGCCGTAGAAGCAAAGAAAGTTTCTCAAGCCGCTCAGGTTTCAATTGAGCAAGCACGCAAAGAAAGCGAGAAACAACTCAGGCAGGAGGTGGGAGAAATCGCCCTCCAAATAGCCGAAAAGGTGCTTCGCACTACCGTTAGCAACGACTCGGCACAGAAAGAGTTGGTCGATAAATATCTGAGTGAGGTTGAGACTAAAAACTAATGCTATATGAATGACGGATTAATTCCCAAGCGTTATGCCAAGGCACTGTATAAGCTGGCCCTGGAAAATGGCGACACGCAGGAGATCTACGAGTTGCTAAAGCCCATGAGTCAAGGCATCAAGGGGCTTGACGACGTGAAGCGCGTCATGCTCAACCCGATGATTGCCAGCGAAGAGAAAGGCAAGGTGATGATGCAAGTCATCGGTGCCAGACCCGGCAGCTCGCTCGACAAGTTCATATTGCTGGTGATAAAGAACAACAGAACCGAACTATTGCGAAAAATCGCATTATCCTACGTCAATCTCTATCGCGAGGAGCACGGCATTGCAAAGGTTGAAATCACGACCGCAACACCGCTACCGCAAGAAAAGATCGACGACATCGTGGCTAAAATCAAGCAGAAGCTTGGCAACTTGACGTTTGAAATCGTCCAGGACGTGGATCCCGACCTGATAGGCGGTTTCACGGTCAAGGTGGGCGACATGTTGCTCAATGCCTCGGTGAAAAATGAATTAAATCAATTGCGTTTAAAACTAATAAGTTAACATAACTAATGATTAACCCAAGCGAAATTTCCGATATACTGAAGCAACAGCTTTCAGACATCGAGCGCAACGTATCGTTTGAGGAAGTGGGTACCGTGCTTGAGGTGGGCGACGGTGTGGCACACGTTTACGGGCTTAGCAACGTAGAAGCTAACGAGCTCGTGGAGTTTGAAAATGGTGTGACAGGCGTGGCCATGAACCTTGAGGAGAGT
Organism: Porphyromonadaceae bacterium UBA4277; assembly: GCA_002395965.1. Taxonomy (GTDB): domain Bacteria; phylum Bacteroidota; class Bacteroidia; order Bacteroidales; family Muribaculaceae; genus Sodaliphilus. The sequence goes on along the minus strand of DGVT01000102.1, from coordinate 6,270 downwards.
GACGTGGGTGTGATTCTGCTCAACGAGGTTGACTCAATAGCCGAAAACATGAAGGTGCGCCGCACAGGTGAGATTGCCTCTATACAAGTGGGTGAAGGCCTGCTCGGACGTGTGATCAACGTCCTTGCCGAGCCCATCGACGGTAAAGGGACAATCGACGGCAAGCGCGTGCGTCTGCCGCTCGAGCGCAAAGCTCCCGGTGTCATCTTCCGTCAGCCCGTGAACCAGCCTTTACAGACCGGTCTCAAGGCCATCGACTCGATGATCCCCATCGGCCGCGGACAGCGCGAGCTCATCATCGGCGACCGTCAGATTGGAAAAACTGCCATTGCTGTTGACACAATTATCAACCAGAAATCGGCCTACGAAGCCGGCAAACCCGTCTATTGCATCTATGTGGCAATCGGCCAGAAAGCCTCGACCGTTGCAGCACTTGTGAACAAGCTCAGCGAAGAAGGCGCCATGCCCTACACTATCGTAGTGGCCGCCACGGCAGCCGACTCGGCGTCGATGCGCTACTATGCACCATTTGCCGGTGCTGCCATCGGCGAGTACTTCCGCGACACCGGCCGCGACGCACTGGTAATCTACGACGACCTTTCGAAGCACGCTGTAGCCTATCGTGAGATATCCCTGATCCTCAAGCGCCCATCGGGCCGCGAGGCATATCCAGGCGACATCTTCTATCTGCACAGCCGTCTTCTTGAAAGAGCAGCAAAAATCAACGAGAACCAAGACGTGGCATCGGTGATGAACGACCTGCCCGAGGTGCTCAAGCCCATGGTCAAGGGCGGCGGCTCACTCACGGCATTGCCCATCATCGAGACGCAGGCAGGCGACGTGAGTGCATACATCCCCACCAATGTGATTTCGATCACCGACGGCCAGATTTATCTTGAAAGCGCATTGTTCAACGCCGGCATTCGCCCGGCAGTGAACGTGGGTATCTCGGTGAGCCGTGTGGGTGGTAATGCACAAATCAAGTGCATGAAGAAGGTGGCAGGAACGCTGAAAATCGCCCAGGCCCAATATCGTGAGCTGGAAGCATTCACCAAGTTCGGTGGCGACATCGACCCGGTTACGGCTCGCACCATCGACACCGGTCGCAAAAATGAGCGTCTGCTCGTGCAGGCACAATACGAGCCCATGGCAGTCGAAGAGCAGGTAGCCATCATCTATTGCGGCGTGAACGGACTGCTGCAGCGCGTACCCATCGACCAGGTGGCCGACTTTGAGAAACTATTCATCCAGTATCTGCGCGCCAAGCACCAGACCGATGTGCTCGACGTGTTGCGCCAAGGCAAGATTGACGACGATGTGATGAACAAGCTCAAGGCCGCAGCCCAGGAAATTTCGGGAAAATACAGCGCTTGACGCGACACTCACACTTAATCAGTTTTGATTTATGTCAACACTACGTGAACTGAAAAGCCGCATTGGCTCGGTAGCTTCAACACAGAAGACGACCAGCGCCATGAAGATGATTTCGTCGGCCAAAATGCGCAAGGCCACCGGCGGGCTGCAACGCCTGTCGCCCTACCGCAACATGGTAAAGCATGTGATCAGTCACTTGCTGCTCACCGACCAGGAGTTCTCTTCACCCCTCATCAGCCAGCGCGAAGTAAAGCACATTGCTTTACTCGCGTTTGGCAGCGATGACGGGCTGTGTGGAGCTTTCAACATCAACATATTCAAGCAGTTGCTTACAACCATCACCGACGTTCGCAAGCAATTTGGCAGTGATGTTAAAATCACTGTTATCCCTATAGGCAAAAAACTCACCAAGGCCGCGAGCAAAATGACCGTGACCAACGTTGACGTTGAAAATGTGACACTGAACACTCGCAGCGACTATGACCAGCTGCATGAGTTCACCACGATGATGCGCCGGCGATTTCTCGATGGCACTTACGACCAGGTTGATGTCCTATACATGCACTTTGTGTCAACCAGCCGTCAGCGCTTCGTGCGTGAGCAGATGTTGCCGGTGAGCTACGAGGCCCTGGCCGAGCAAGTTGATGCCAAGCTTGCCGCTCAGCCATGCCTGTTTGAGCCTGATGCCAACGCCATCTTCAACAGCGTTTTACCACTCCACCTGAAGGCAATGATGCAGGAAGTGTTCACCGAGAGTGCAGCAAGCGAGCAAGCCGCTCGCGTGATGGCCATGCAGACGGCCAGCGACAATGCCAAGGAACTGCTCGACGAGCTTAACCTCGAATACAACAAGCTGCGCCAGGAGAACATCACCACCGAGTTGCTCGACATACTGGGCGGTCAAGTTCAAAGGTAATATTACCCGTAAAGCACGCTACAGCGGCGTTTTACGGCAGAGAAAAAGAATTTAATAACAAAGAAACAATGAGCATAAAGGAGTATTTCGTTTCTCTTTTCAAGGGAATATACAGCCTCATTAGGGGTATGCAGGTAACAGGCAAAGAGCTTGTCACGCCTAAGGTCACCGAACAATACCCCGAAAACAGGGACACGTTGCAAATCCCCGAACGATTCAGGGCAACGCTGCAATTCATCTACGACGATGACGGTAACCACAAGTGCATCGGCTGCCGCAGCTGCGAGCGCAACTGCCCCAATGGCACCATCCACATCGACACCCGCATGGTGGATTTGCCTAACGGCAAAAAGAAGATGAAACTGGACAAGTATATCTACGACTTGGGCAGTTGCACATTCTGCGGACTGTGTGTGCAGTCCTGCCCCACCTCGGCCATCGAATTCAGCAACGACTTTGAGCAGGCTGTGTTCCGCCGCGACTCGCTGATCAAGCAGCTGAATTATCTACCCGAAAAGGAGGAACCAGCTCCGGCTCCTGCAGCTCCGGCCGAGGTAAAGCCAGAAACTGCGCCTAAGCCCGAGACACCGGCAAAAGCCGATGCTCCGGCCAAGGCCGGCGACGATGCCACTAAACCAGAAAACAACGATAATAAAGCTAATTAATAAAAAATGGAATCAGTAGGAAACATCATTATGTACTTTGTGATTGCGCTTGCAATCATAGTGTTTTCGGTGCTGACGGTCACTACGCGCAAGATTTTGCGCGCGGCCACATATCTGCTATTTACACTCTTTGCAACGGCAGCGCTCTATTTCCAGCTCGACTATGCCTTCCTTGGCGCCGTGCAAATTGCAGTGTATGCTGGCGGCATCGTTGTGTTGTTCGTATTCTCGATATTACTCACGCACAATCCCGGAGAAGATAGCGCACCACTCGAGTCACACCGCAAGTGGCTCGGCATCATTGCCGCTGTAGCAGGAGTTGCAGTTTGTGGATTTGCATTGTTCTCTTATGCCCAATTCTGCGGGCAAGCCATCCCCGAGATGACCGCCCCAGGAATCGAAGATATAGGAAAATTCCTGCTTAGTACCGACAAGTGGGGCTATCTGTTGCCATTCGAGGCACTGAGTGTTCTGCTTCTTGCATGTATAATTGGAGGTGTGGTTATAGCCCGTCGCCGATAAAGAAAGGAGATTGAATATGAACTTGACACTTTTAATGTATCTCATTCCCAGCCTGATAATGTTTGGCTGCGGCGTTTATGGGTTCCTCACCCGTAAAAACATGATTGCTATCATGATATCACTTGAGCTAATGCTCAATTCAATCGATATCAACTTCGTGCTCTTTAACCGATACCTCTTCCCTGAGCAGATGGAAGGCATGTTCTTCACTCTTTTTGCAATAGCCATTGCAGCAGCTGAAACAGCTCTTGCACTTGCTATCATCATCAATGTCTTCAGAATTGCCAAGGATGTAGATATTAACAAGATCAACAAACTGAAATTTTAACGATTATGCCACTAAGTTATACAATCGCAGTAATAGCAATCCCATTAATAATGTTCTTATTCCTGGGATTGGCTGGTGTGAAAATGGGTAAGAAGACCACAGGCGTGATTGGTGTGATAGGTATGCTCATCACCACCATCCTCGCCTACGGAGTCGCATTAACCTACTTTTTCGGAACCGGCGAGGGTCAAATTGCCGATGGCGTGCGCAAAGCCGTGACCGTGTTCAACCCCGACTGGCTCTCGTTCAGCGACACGCTGGTAGTGCGCATGGGCATTATGCTCGACCCCATAGCGGCAATGATGCTGATCGTTATCACCACAGTTTCGCTCATGGTGCACCTCTATAGCTTGGGCTACATGTGCGACCACCATGGCAATGCCGAGAAAGGATTTCAGCGCTACTATGCATTCCTTGCATTGTTCACGTTTTCAATGCTGGGACTGGTAGTTGCCACCAATCTTTTCCAGATATTCATCTTCTTTGAGATGGTGGGTGTGTCGTCCTACCTGCTTATCGGGTTCTACTACACATCGCCGGCCGCCATTCATGCCAGCAAGAAAGCATTCATCGTGACACGACTGGCCGACTTGTTCTTCCTGGTGGGTATTCTCATCCTGAGCTTCTATACGCAGACGTTCGATTTCTTCGGCGATAGCGTTAACGGCATCATGGGCATGCTTGATGACCCCGGTGCTTCGATAGCACAAGCCGGGACCACAACATTTATGGGATGCTCGGCTATGGCTTGGGCACTGACGTTCATCTTCATTGGCGGTGCCGGCAAGAGTGCCATGTACCCGCTCCACATCTGGCTGCCCGATGCCATGGAGGGCCCGACCCCGGTGTCGGCACTCATCCACGCTGCAACCATGGTTGTGGCCGGTGTGTATCTGGTGGCACGACTGTTCCCGCTCTATGTGATTGTGCAAGGTGCCATGGACATCATCTGCGTGGTGGGAGCCTTCACGGCATTCTATGCCGCAGCCATCGCGTGTGTGCAAAGCGACATCAAGCGAGCACTGGCATTTTCCACAATCTCACAGATTGCGTTCATGATGACTTCGCTGGCAGTTTCGAGTGCCGACGGTCAGCTAATCGAAATCCACGGCGGTTATGGCCTGGGCTACATGGCTTCGATGTTCCACCTGTTCACTCACGCCATGTTCAAGGCATTGCTCTTCCTTTGCGCCGGTGCTATCATCCATGCCGTTCACAGCAATGAGAATGACAAGATGCATGGCCTGCACAAGTATATGCCTATCACGAGCTTTGCATTCCTCATCGGCTGCCTGGCCATTGCCGGAATTCCTCCGTTTGCCGGATTCTGGAGCAAGGATGAGATCCTTGTAGCTGCCTATGAGAAAGGCTTAGGCTGGGGCTTATGGATGTCGATGGTAGCCGGCATGACTGCATTCTATATGTTCCGCATCTATTTCTTGATCTTCCACTGGAAGAAGCACGAGATACACACCGAGCACGCTCCGTCGGACCAGCCCTGGACCATGACTCTGCCCCTTATCATACTGGCAACAATCTCGATCGTGGCAGGATTTGTGCCCGCAGCCAAACTGGTCACTTGGGACGGTGCGCCGCTTCACACCCAGCTCAACCTGACCGTGGCCGGCACAAGCGTCTTGATTGCCTGCATTGGCATCGGGCTCGCCTACAAGATGTATTATAAAGAGAACACCCTGCCGCAGCGCATGGCCGACAGCTGCCGTGGACTGTGGACAGCCGCCTACAAGCGCTTCTACATGGATGAGCTCTACCAGTTCATCACCCACAAGGTGATTTTCCAAGGCATCTGCAAGCCTATTGCCAAATTTGACCGCGCAATCATCGACGGCTTCTTCAATATGCTGGCCGATGTGACTAACCGCGCAAGCTTCGGCATACGCAAGATGCAATCGGGCTCAATACAGAGCTATGTATATTTCTACCTCATCGGCGTGCTGCTGCTGGCAGTTATCACCATGGCATGTGTGCTTTTGTAACGTGTGACTAACTTGTAACATCTAATAGATTATGGAAATATTTAACAATATACTGATTTATTTTGTAATCGTTCCATTGCTCACCCTTCTGGGACTCGCACTGTGCTCTAACAAGGGCATAGGAGCCATCAGGGCAGTGGCAGTAACCGGCGCAACGGTACTGGTAGCCTTAGCCGGGTATCTGGTTTACTTGTTTCTGCAGGCACGCGGTGCCGGCGACACAAGCGAGATGATTTTGCAAAGCGAAGTCACATGGTATGCTCCGCTTAACATCAAGTTGGCCCTTGGCGTTGACGGTGTGAGCGTTGTCATGATTTTGCTGTCGGCATTCATAGTATTTGCCGGTGTGTTTGCGTCGTGGAAAATGAATCCGCTGCCCAAGCAGTTCTTCCTATGGTTCTACCTGCTTTCTACAGGTGTGTTCGGATTTTTCATCTCCATCGACCTGTTCACCATGTTCATGTTCTA
>DGVT01000136.1 GCA_002395965.1 Porphyromonadaceae bacterium UBA4277 | reverse complement strand
CTGGCCTGCGAGTGTGTCAGCCCGCAATACTGCTTGGCATCACGGAAGCAGAACTCGATTTGGAACCTTGTCCTGTAGAAGTCCAGGATTTCCTCGCCCGCCTTGCTGATGTAGCTGGGGTCGATGGCTATGGCCTTGCGGCCCTCGGCACCGAAGTAGCGCAGGGCAAGGGCGGCGTTGAAGCGCAGCCAGTTCAGGCTCTTCGAGCGCAGTCGCCCGAAGTTCTGGCGGTAGCACTGTTCGCAGTGCCTGCCGTAGCGGCCCATTTGGGTGAAGTTTATCTTTCCTGGTATGACCATGTATAAAAGTAGTACCTCGATGATGACTGACTCAAAACTTTTGCTTAACTTTGACGTGCAATCCTGCAAGGCCTCCTTGCAGATGCCCGTATATTGGTCGAGTGCTTGTGAAATATTCTTCATAATCTTAGCAGTGTTTCGCAACCACTACGTTACTGAATATCAGGCACTTGGCCAAATTTTAATAGTTATATATCGTTAAAATAACTCATTGATTTTCAGATATTTAAATTAATTATTATTGATATCTGAAGAATGCTGAAAATAGCATTACGGCTTAGTAACGGTTAATTGTCATTATTATGTTTATTATTCTGAAGCGTTTTAGGCTAAGTAGTAGTCTTGTTTTTGCGGTGGTGTTGCTGACGTCGATACTGACTCGTGCCAATGTCTCCGACTCAATATATGCCCGTATCAACATGCAGCGTTATGTCTTTCCGCAAGAGAAAATCCATGTAATGACAGATAAGTCGCACTACATAGCCGGCGACACAATCTGGCTGCGTGCGTGGGTGGTGGACGCCAGCACGCACCAGCCGGTGGATGCCAGCCGGTTTGTGTATGTGGAATTGCAGAATCCACTCGACACTGTGGTGACACGCATCAAGTTGCGTAACAGCAATGGGGCGTTCAGTGGCTACCTGCCAACGCCTGCCGACCAGCCCGAAGGGACATATCAGCTATCGGCCTACACTATGTATATGCAAAGCTTAGATGAGTCCTACTTCTTTAAGCGGGCGATAAACATTACCAGTCCACTCGCCACGCGCTATGCAATAAATGCCGTGCCGCGATGGAAGGGTAATGAGCTTGAAATGGCACTGAGCATTGTTAACCGCACCGACGGCACTCCTTGCAAATACAGCCAGATGACATATCTGGTCAATGGCAAGGAGCGGCAAAGGCGCGGGGGCGGCAAGGGCGAAGTGCGTGTCAATCTTAAGGGCGATGAAGCGGAGTCGATGGTTATGCTCGTGGGATTTGACCGGTACAAGAAATTCATTGCAATACCCCGGCGTGCCGACGACTTTGACCTACGTTTCTACCCCGAGGGCGGTTATCTGGTGCCCAACGTGGAGTGCGTAACGACGTTCAAGTCGCTCTCGGCCGATGGCATGAGCTATAGCGTTAAGGGTCGCATTGTGGATGACAACGGTCGGATTATAGCCGCGCTATCGACTGAGCATGACGGTATGGGAAAAGTATCTTTCATCCCTCAGACCGGTAGAACATATCGTGCAGTGTGCAGCGGTGAAAACGGGACGGAAAAACACTTTGATTTACCGCAAGCGCGTAGCGAAGCCACTGTTTTGCATCTGAGCCATAACGGCGACACTGCCGTTACTGTGCGTGCCGTGGGGCACAATGCCGCCGAGGCTATCATTATAGCCCACCAGCGAGGAGTGCTTCTTGGCGTAGGCTACAAGGAACTGACTTTCGAATGTGAGGCGGTGCCTGAAGGTGTGGTTCAGACATTGCTTTTTGACAACCAATGGCATTTGCTGAGCGAGCGACTGTTCTATAACTTTGGCGGTGATATGGTAAACACCAGCATCTCCACAGATAAGCCCCGTTATTCTAATCGCGAGCCGGTGCATGTAACCATGCTTGTGGAAGGTGACAAAGTGCCTCGTGGCTCGTATGCCGTGTCGGTGACCGATGACCGTTCGGTCAAGACCGACAGCGCTGCGGCCATTCGCGTCAACCTGCTTTTGCAAAGTGAGCTCAAGGGAAGAATCAACAAGCCTGAATACTATTTCACCTCGGCCGACGAGGAGCACAGGTCGCACTTAGACATGCTTATGATGACGCAGGGCTGGCGCCGATATGACATTGGCAGGGTCATGAAGGGGCACATGATTGAGCCGGAGTTTCCCATCGAGAAGGCTCAGGTGGTGAGTGGGCGTGTCTTGGGTGAATGGGGTAAAAAGCCACTCAGTGATGCCACTGTCAACCTGATGGCTCCCAGAATTTCGGCCGCCGAGCTTGGCGTTACTAATGCCGACGGGCGTTTTGAAATAGCATTGCCCAATTTCCCCGATGGCACCATGTGTGTGCTACAGGCCTACAGCAAGCAAGGGAAGAAGCAGATGAACGTGGAGATTGATTCACAATCATTTCCACAGGTGAGCTACACGGCAATGTCGCCAGAGAGATTGATTGAATCGGCTCACGACGAGAATGACTACTTGGCTGAGGAGCAGGCACGAATCTCAACCATCGACGGAATGCGCAACATACTTCTTAATGAAGTAACAATTACTGCCCAGGCCAAAAAAATGCCCGAAGACATATTTGAATCGCTTGCGAGGGTTCACTTTGATGTGGAAGAATTCGAGAAGAGGAAGCTGACAACTCTCGAGGAGGTGCTTAGCCGAATTCCGGGTATCCGCCTTTCAAGGGGGGCGATATTATCTACCCGCGGGCGCTCGAGCATTATTGGTGGCAGCCAGGAAGTGCCGGTCTTTATTGATGGCACACCATTTAGAAATAGCATGGGAAGCGGTGGAGGTGGAGGCACAGAAGGGCCAGCTACTGTGGCCGCTGTTGGTCAAGGCCAAGCTGCTGAAACCAAAACTAACACGATGACAATTAAGGTTCCTGGGGCTGCTGCCGCTAACGACGATGTGCTAAGCGAACTTAATAATATGTTCCCGTTTGAGGTAATTAAACGAATAGATTTCATTCCACCCGGAACGGCGGCAGTATTAGGGGCGCATGCTGCACAAACAGGTGCCTTGTGGATTGTTACCAAATCGGGCGAGGAATTATCAAAGGTACATACGAAGAATTACTATCTGTTCACGACCCAGCCATTGGGATACCAAAAGCCTGTGGAATTCTATTCGCCTAAATATGAGAGAGCTGAAATGATGCCGGGTGATGAACCTGATTTGCGAAACACCCTTTATTGGAATCCTAATATAGAAATTCAAGAAAACGGTAAGAGCTCTTTTAATTTCTTCACCAACGACGTAGAGCGTACGACATACACCATTACCATTGAAGGAATAACCGATAACGGAGATCTAATACACTCCACTCACAGCATAAAAAAATAATTACTAATCATTTCATGGTATAAACTGCAAGCCGTCATCACCACATCATGGTATATCGCCCAATTACAGCACAACCGGGCAATCGTTAAACATGCTTAAACCGACACATATTATTTATACCGGCAAGGCTATAATTGCAATTAAATGTCTATTTTTGTAAGCTAATTTAAGTTGCTGAAAATTTCGGCGACTAAGTGTAGCTTAGAGCTTTCGGCTGATTAACCTCAACATTACAACACTTTATACACACAATGAGTATGAAAAAAGCATTATCTATCTTTGTAGCCATGCTCGCGGCTGTCACCGCCACGACATGGGCACAGCAGCAAGCGCCCTACAGGGTGAAGGCGATTTGCGGCGTTGTAAAGAGCGACGCATGGCTGACCGACAACACACAAGAGGGCATCTACGAGCTTGACCTTGAGAGCGGAGCCCTCACCAAGCTCACCGAGGGCAAGGACGTCTATCAGGCCCCCCTGGGAGGTGCCATCTATCAAGACGGGACCATGAAGGGTATTCACTTCAAGACCACGTACGATCCCTTTGACCAGGCCAACACCTACACGCTCTACCATGTGGAATATGACATGAAGTCGTGGCAGCGCACCTATGCCTACACACTGGGCGACATGGATCGCAACTACATCTCCAGCTGCGGGCTGGCCCTGGACCCGGTCACCGGCACGGCATGGGGCATCTTCTATAACTTCAACATGAGCTGGCAGGTAGTCAGCCGCAAGCTCGCAAGCATCAGCTTCGCCACACCGGTGCCCACACGCACCATCATTGGCAACGTCACGACTCCCATGGCAGCCATCGCATGCAGCGACCAGGGCGTGCTCTACGGCATCGGGCAGGACGGCTTCCTGTATGCCATCAACACCACCCCCACGGGCGACACCAGCAGCGAGGCCGAAGTGCTGCCACTGGGCGACCTGGGCATCGACAACATCTCCACCTACCCAAGCTCGATGACTTTCAACCCGTTTACCGGAAAATTCCTCTGGAGCGTAGTGCTTAACGACGGCAAGAGCTACCTGTATGAGGTGAACCACAACATCGGTCAGGTAGCAGCCACTAAGCTCATGCAGGTGCCCGACAATGCCTTCCTCGTCAACCTCTACATTCCCGAGGCTGAGGCCGGCGACGACGCGCCCGCAGCAGTCACCGACCTTAACGCCACCTTCGACGGCACAGCCACCACAGGCATCGTCACATTCACCATGCCCACACTCTCCTACACCGGCGACGGGCTGGATGCCGACACACCGCTCACCTACACCGTGGCCTGCGGAACCGACACCTTGGCACAAGGCACTGCAATGCCCGGCGAGCAGGTCACAGCGGCCGTCACAGTGCAGCCCGGCGAGGTGACCTTCACCGTCACAGCGGCCAACGAGGCCGGTGCGAGCCCGGCGACCGAGTTCTCGCTCTATGTGGGACCCGACGTGCCACTGGCACCCGACAACCTTGCATGGGACTACGACTTCGACGCACGGCAGGCAACCGTCACTTGGCAGGCTCCGCAACAGGGCACGCACGGCATTGAGCTGAACGCACAGGAGATGACATTTAACATCTATCTCATGCCCGCCGACCAACTCATGGCACAGGGCGTGACCGAGTGCCAGGCCACCATACCATTCGACCCCGAAGTGCTGGCGGCCTACAGCTTCCGCGTTGAGCCGGTGTGCGAGGACATCACCGGGCAGAGTGCCACCACAGCGGCAGCCGTAGTGGGACCGGCTCTCGACGTGCCCTACACACACAGCTTTAACGCAACTTCAAGCTTCGACCTGATCACCGTCATCGACGCCAACGGCGACGGCAACTCATGGTATTGGGACAAGGGATGGAGTAGCAACCGCGCTGCCATCGACGCAAAACAAGGCACCAACGACGACTGGATGCTGTCACCGCCGCTGAACCTGAAGAAGGGCGCCACCTACCGCGTCACATTCAACGCCAACACCTATGTGGCTACCAATGTCGATTACTTGCAGCTGGCCTACGGAAAAGGCTTCGACACCGACGCCTACACTGCCATCGGCGACCGATACACCATCTCAAGCCCGGTGAGCCAAGACTACACACAGACCGACATCGTGCCGACAGCATCGGGACCCTACTACTTCGGCTTCCACTCCACTTCCATCGCACCCTACGGCTTCCTGCTCATGCACAACTTCAGCATCACCATGGTGAAGGACGCACCGCAGCTGCTGCGCGGCGACGTGGATGGCAGCGGGACTGTCGATATCGACGACGTGAGTGCCATAATTAGCATAATCCTCGGCAAGGCCACCGAGGCCGACTATCCAGGCAATGCCAACGTTGACGACAATGGCGGCATCGACATTGACGACGTGAGCACCACAATTCGCATCATCCTCGGCAAAGAGCAATGAGAATAATGAAGAATGAAGCAGCGGGCCCGGCATGTATGCCGAGCCCGCTTGCCTTTAGCCCACCAGCGCAGCCGCCAAGAGGCCGCCAGGCCGCAGGGGGGCCCGTCAGGTAGCGCCGCGCACCGCGCGGTGCCAATGAGGCCGCAGCCAGCCGCAGGGGGCCCGTCAGGTAGCGCCGCGCACCGCGCGGTGCCAGTGAGGCCGCAGCCAGGCCGTCAGCCCTTTCATTCATTATTACTTAAAACTATGTTACGCGCCAGGTCATTCAGTAGCAGGCACTGCTCGCGGGTGATCACCCGCCGCTCGTTGTGATGCGGCCACGGCGCCACCAGCAGCAGCCGGCCGCCAGCGCAGGCGTCAAACTGCCTGCCGCCGGGTTTCCAATATTGCGAGAACCCGTTCTCCAGCAGCACTATCATCCTTGCCCCATGCTCATAGGCCGCCCGCATCACTGCCTTCTCACCGGGACTGATGCATGCCGACACCAGCACGGCACCCTCCAGAGCACGACGCATGAAGTAGTCCACACGCTCGTCTATATCGCGCTCACTCAAGCTACGCGAGCACACCACCAGGGCTTTGTCGGGATGGTCGAGCAGGAATCGGTTCCCCGCTATGGTAACAGCGTCATCACCTATCTGCACGCCATGCTGCTGAACAAAAAATTCCGGACGGTGACGCTTCACCCACAGCCGGTAAGGGTTATCATGAAGATAAGCCTTCATCACGTCCAACTGGCCGCGGCGACTGAGAATCGTATCTTGATAACCGGCCTCCCACAGTAACCCGAAACCAAGGTTGCGCGACCACTCATTGCAGCCGTGCTTGAAGCCGTTGACAGCCACCCCGAGAGGCTGTTCGCTGTAGCGCGTCATGAACAAAATGCCATGCAAGTGGTCGGGCATCAGCTGCACGTCTATGCCACGCATCTCATGGTGAAACTCCTTGATGCGCTTCCAGCACTCCAGCACGCGACGACCGAGCTCACTCGGCTCCACCCACGCCCTCTCGTGCTCTTCATCGGCATAGCGAAGCGTGCCAAGCAACGGCCGCCTGCCCTCTACCACCAGCGTAATCATGTAGATGCAGCGCTTGCGATAGTCATGACCACGCTTGCGGCGCTTCATCGATGGCTCCATATGCGCGCCGCACATGTAGTCATGCCACCAGCGGCGGCGATGTTCGTCTCTGTTCTCTTCCATAATGCATATTATTAATGCAACATTACCGCAAGTCAAAAGCAATAAAAGGGAATCAATCCATTTTAATTGCCAAGGCGCAGTGTAACGTCGCCATTTCGGCAGCAAAATTACTGCCTACACATTTTTGAGCCAAAAAACTAAGCCAAGAATTATTCACAACTTTTCAACCACACAATCATTTTGCACAAGGCCATGCCTTGCGCTACCCAACCCCCCAGCCCAGCCGCCAGGCCGTCAGGTAGCGCCGCGCATCGCGCGGTGCCAGCGAGGCCGCCAGGCCGCAGCGAGCCGCAGGGGAGCACCCGGGGCCAGTGAGGCCGCCAGGCCGCAGGGGGGCGCGCGGTGCCAGTGGGCGCAGCCGGCCGTCAGGCCGTCGGGTAGCGCCGCGCACCGCGCGGTGCACTACAGGCGGCAGCCACTCGCAGGTTAAAACACTCGTTTTCTCACTCGTTTTCTAATTCACTTGCCTGCTAAAAAATATTGCCAATCACTTGCGCATGTCAAGTCAAAACATTACCTTTGCAACAAGTTTAGAGCGACAAAGTGCTACACACTTAGCACATAGTCACTTAACCTAAAGCAGGGAACACGACTTATCACTATAAAAATGCAAAAAATCACTCCACAGCAGCACGCCATGCGCGACTCACTCGCGCATAGCGTGCTTTTGCATTATAAATTGACAAGCAAGCCCACCGACAGCTCCGATAAAAACAATAAAAAAAAGAAATAACAATTCACTATTTTATCAATTTATAATTAATTAATTATTTATGAAAAAATTATTAACATTTCTAACCCTGTTCACCCTATTCTTCGGAGTAGGCTGGGCAGAAACGGTGACGTATAGCATGACACCAGACCAAACAACGACAGGTTCTAGTTCAACTTCGTACATCACTACATTAACTGAATTCACCCATAATGGTGTAAGCTGGAAGATGAACCAATGGAATCCATCAACACTACAAGTAAAGACCAATCAGAGTAATGCTGCAAGTGAATTTAGATTCTACAACACAAGTGCTTTCTCTGGAAGGATTACTAAGGTTGTTATTACCTTTTCAGCTTTAACTGTTAGTGATGCTAGTAAACTAATGTTTCTTGGAGGAACATCTGAAGTAACAGCTACTACTGGTGGAACTGCTGGAACATGGAACAGTTCAGCAAAAACTCTAACATGGACACCAGGTACATCTGATAATTTCACTTTCTTCGCATTTTACCAAAATGGCAAAGCAGCAAGTGGAACAAACAAATTGGCATCCTCAAATGCTATTGTAGTTACCTACGAAACTGGCGGCACAGTCACTCCTACTTGCGCCACTCCAACCTTCTCACCTGCCGCAGGAACTTATTCTGAGGCTCAGAATGTGACTATCAGCTGCACAACAAATGGTGCAACAATCCATTACACTACAGATGGCACAACTCCTACTGCAAGTTCACCCACTTATAGCAGTGCAATCCCTGTTAGCTCAACCACGACAATCAAGGCTATAGCAACAGCAACAGGCTATGACCCAAGTTCAGTAGCAAGTGCTACTTATACCATCTTCACACCTGAGACTGTAACTCCTACTTATGAGGAGACATTTTCTACAGAATTCGGAAAATTCTATACAAAGAATGTGTCAGGGATAAACGTTTGGAGTTTAGATGCTTCTTATAATTACGCCAAAGCTTCTGGATATAGCGGCGGAGCCACTGCCGCTGAAGGTTGGTTAATTTCACCTTATATCGACTTAACTGGCGCTACTAATCCAGAGCTCTCATTCACTCATGCTGGAAACTATTTCAATAGCACTGCCAATATGCAGTCAGATGTGAAAGTTAAGGTAAGAGTTCTCAATCAAACAGGATGGTCGGATTGGTCAAACTTAACTATCAACACTTGGCCAAATGGAACAAGTTGGACATTTGTTGACAACACAACCTCATTAGCTGATTATGCAGGAGAAACTATTCAGTTAGCTTTTGTGTACACTTCTACCACAAGTCGTGCTGGAACTTGGGAGATCAAGAATTTCAAGGTTAAGAATGTTGATGCTTCAGCACCAACATACTATCTTGTTGGTTCGTTCAATACCTGGCAAGCAAGTGACGACTACAAGTTTGAAGAAAGCAATGGTACTTATTTCCTCAATAATGTAAACTTCCCTGACGCCAACACTACATTCAAGATTATAAAGGTTCAGAATGGAACCACATGGTATGGTGGCACAGGTGATGTTGTTTATAACATTCATCACAGACACCACACTAACCTTCCGATGAATGGAAGCCAGAATTACACAATTCAAAGTGCAGGTGTCACCAGTTTCTCGTTTACATTGGATAATAACACCCCAACTAATCTCAATGTCAACAGGACAGCATCACTTGCCATCAAGGGCGACTTCACAAACAATTGGACAGAGGTTCCGATGACTGCTTCTGCAAATGGTTGGACCACAATCCAAACTGCTGCTGTTAACAATGAGTTCGGTTTCGTTGACGAATTTGGTCAGTATATTGATATTAAATGGACAGTTGGCACAGAACATCTAGGAACAAACATTCCAATGACGACTGATGGTGGATATGAAATTGGCAACTACAAGATGGGAATTGCTGGAACTTATCAGTTCACTGCCAACAACGACCTTACGACTCTCGTCATTACTTCTATAACAGGTGACATCTATACTCTTGTTGAAAGCGCAGATGACCTTGTTGATGGTGCTCAGTATGTTATTATGAGTAAAGGCTTGCCCACACAAGAAGCAGGTTATGCAATGGCTGGGCAAAGAAACAACAACCGCGGACAGACAGCAGATCCTATAGTTATCAACTCTGACAAACAAATTATTATCAATGGTCAACTTGATGCGGAAGGAAACCCTGTTCAGGTTATCACCCTTGAAGGTCAAACAGACGCTTGGTATTTCAATGTAGGCAATGGCTATCTTTATGCATCAGGTTCAGGTAATAACAACCAATTAAAAACTGAAGCTGAAATAGATGAGGACAACAACGCTAAAGCCACAATCGTAATTGATGCTGATGCTAAGTCTGCAGCTATCACTTTCCAAGGCACTAGCACAAATAAATATCTAAGACATAACGCTAGCAATAAACTTTTTGCTTGTTATGGAAGTGCAGGTAGCCAGCAACCTGTTTACCTATTCAAGAAGGGTGCTTCCATCACACCTCCAAGTGACCAGGTAGCTACTCCAACATTTAATCCTGGATCGGCTGATTCATCATCACCATATATTGTTTATGGTGGAAAACAAGAAATCACTATCAATTGTGCTACCAGTGGAGCCACCATCTATTACACTACCGATGGCAGCAATCCAACCACCAGTTCAAATCAGTATAGCGAACCATTTAACTTGACAAGCACTGGCGGTAACGTGACCGTTAAGGCTATCGCTGTTAAGGCAGACATGGATGACAGTGAGATTGCAACATCTTACTATAGGTTCACCAATCCTAATCCACCAACATTCAATCCAGCCTCTGGTACTGTTCACAATGATGCATTCAATGTAACTATCAGCAGCGAGTATGAAGATGCTGTAATCTACTACATGTTAGATCCAGCAAGTGCACCAACAGCTGCTCAAATGTCAACCAACGGCACCCTCTATGAGAACCCTGTAAATGTCAGTGGTGAAGGCTCACATACCATCTACGCTATGGTTGTAAGAAATGGCATCAAGAGCTCTGTTGTAAATGCCACTTACACAATCACATCAGGCGGACAACCTTCAGGCGACGGCGATTATGTAAAGGTTACTAATGCAGCCGACCTCACTGATGGTGAATACCTCATTGTTTATGAGATGGAGGGAACTCCAATCGAAAATGGTATTGTCTTTGATGGCAGCAGGACATCTCTTGATGCTGTTGGTAACACTCTTGCAGACCCTGTAGAAATTAACAATTACACTATAGCATCAAGTGATGCTGTTGATGCAGCGGCGTTCACATACGATTCAGCCGCAGGAACCCTCAAGAGTGCAAGCGGTTACTATATCGGTAAAAAAACTTATGCAAATGGTCTTGATTACGACCAATCAACTGCATATACCAATACCATCACGTTTGATGAGTATGGCAATGCTGTTATAACCGCAGAGGGTGGATGTACAATGCGCTATAATAATAATAACGATCAACTCCGTTTCCGCTATTATAAGACTGGTCAACAACCTGTAGCTCTCTACAAGAAAGTTGATAATCCTGTTGAGACTGTTACTCTGGCTGAGCTTGTGACCAAGGATGTCAATAAGAAGTACACTGTTACCGATTTGCAGTGCGTAAAGATCATTCCGATGGCGGGTTATAACGCCCAGCTAATCTGTAAGGACAATGGTCATTATGCAGACAAAGATGTAATAGAAAACGGGCAGATTGACTACATGGGTAAAAATTATGACCAGAGCAACTGGGTTATCCTGAATGTGAGTGGTGTCACTTCTGCTGATGCCTCTTTGGAGGGCCATATGCTGACTGATGTGACTGGCAAGCTCATCAACAAGGTGAATCCCGAGATGACACTCGATGCAAAACCAACAGCTGTTGGTGACGAGGTTGTCTATAATCCAAACACTTACATAGTTCCCAGTTTCAAAGGCACTCAGGAAGGCAATGACGGCGAGACCTACTTCTTCGTTCAGCCCAAGCCCATGGAGTATATGTGCGTTGAGTGGGCTATGTGGGACGGCTCGAAGTTTGTGGTTGCTGAATCATCAGCTAATGAAAACGCAAATGTTCACGGCCTGCAAGGCAGCTTTGGTGTTGAATGGACTTATATGACTGCCCCAGAGGGACTCAATGATGCTCTGACGAGCGTATATAAAATTGAGGGTATCGCTAAGGTTGGGACTGCTGGTAGCATGATGAAGACAGCTACCGGTGGATACACCGTGATGCCGACGTCGATTACCAAGACTGGTGATGTTGTCACTGCAGTGAACGATGTGAAGGCTGCAGGCGAGGTGCTGAGCGTGACCTACTATAACGTGGCAGGCGTGCAGAGCAGCAAGCCGTTCGATGGCATCAACATCGTGGTGACCCGTTACACCGACGGCACTGCTTCGACCGCCAAGGTGGTGCGTTAAGCTAAAAGCTAAAAGTGAAAAAAGCTGGTGCAGAGTTCTGCGCCAGCTTTTTTTTGGCGGGCTGCGCAGGAAAGCCATAGGAGAGCATAGGAAACCCTAGGAAACCCCAGGAAAGCCTAAGAGAGCCTCATAATGGCCAATAATGCCACAGCGAAATCTTAATCTTGTAAAAAAAAATTGCATGGTTGAATAATTATTTTTATCTTTGCACAACTTAACTAATAACTTAAAATCAAACATTAAAACATGGCAAAAATCAGAGGTGCTGTAACAGTCAACACCGAGCGTTGCAAAGGCTGCAACCTGTGCGTTGTGGCGTGCCCGAGCGGCGTGCTGGCGTTGATGCAGAAAGAAGTGAACGACCGCGGCTATCACTTTGCCTACATGGCAGAGCCCGACAAGTGTATTGGTTGCCAGAGCTGTGCTCTGGTATGTCCCGATGCTTGCATCGAGGTGTATCGCGTGGTCGAGAAGTAAACGTTGCATTCAGCGGCATGGCAGTGCGTTTCTCGCCGATGCCGTTTGCGACAAGTCTATTAACTGAATAATCCCTTAAAAAAACTTTTAACTACACTATGAACGATAAAGTATTGTTGATGAAGGGTAATGAAGCACTTGCCATGGCAGCGATCCGCTATGGTGCCGACGGCTACTTCGGCTATCCCATTACCCCGCAGTCGGAAGTGCTCGAGAAGCTCGAGGAAGAGATGCCGTGGGAGACGACCGGAATGGTAGTGCTTCAGGCCGAGAGCGAGGTGGCAGCCATCAATATGGTATATGCCGGTGCCTCGTGCGGCAAGGCAGTGTTTACGTCAACGTCAAGCCCCGGCTTCAGCTTGATGCAGGAGGGCATGAGCTATATGTGCGCCAGCGAGGTGCCGGCACTGGTTATCAACGTGATGCGCGGCGGCCCGGGTCTGGGCACCATTCACCCGTCGCAGGCCGACTATTTCCAGGCTTGCAAGGGCGGCGGTCACGGCGACTATCACCCCATCGTGCTGGCTCCGGCCAGTGTGCAGGAGATGGCCGACTTTGTGGCCTTAGGCTGGGACCTGGCCTTTAAGTACCGCTGCGTGTCGCTCATCCTGGCCGACGGCCTGGTGGGCCAGATGATGGAGAAGGTTATCCTGCCCGAGCAGCGTCCGCGCCGCACCGAGGAGGAAATCCGCAAGCAGTGTCCATGGGCCGTTATGGGCCGCAAGGACATGCGTCCAAAGAATATCATCACTTCGCTTGAGCTCGACGACGACAAGATGGAAGCCAACAACCACCGCTTCCAGGCCACCTATCGCGAGATAGAGAAGAACGAAGTGCGCTATGAGCTGGTCGATACCGACGACTGCGACTACCTGATCGTGGCCTTCGGCTCGGTGGCCCGCATCGCCATGAAGGCTATGGAGATGGCTCGCGAAGAAGGCATCAAGGTGGGTCTGATTCGTCCCATCACACTGTGGCCGTTCCCAGTGAAGCCCATCGCCGAGATTGGCGCCCGCGTCAAGGGCATCCTGGTGCCTGAGCTGGCAGCCGGACAGATGATCGAGGACGTGAAGCTGGCCGTGGAATGCAAGGTTCCGGTGGCTCACTTCGACCGCCTGGGCGGTAACGTGCCCTCGCCCGATGAGATTCTCGTTGCACTGAAGAAAGAACTTATTAACGCATGATGACCAGCAACTATGGAAAATAACGATATTATCAAGATAGAGAACAGGGTGTATCAGCGCCCTTCACTGCTCAACGATGCTCACATGCACTACTGCCCGGGCTGCAGCCACGGAGTGGTGCACAAACTGGTAGCCGAGGTGATTGAAGAGCTCGGCCTGCAAGAGCGCGCAATAGGTGTGTCGCCGGTGGGATGCTCGGTGTTTGCCTATAACTATATCGACATCGACTGGCTGGAGGCTGCCCACGGCCGCGCAACGGCCATGGCCACCGCCACCAAGCGCCTGATGCCCGACAAGCTGGTGTTCACCTATCAGGGCGACGGCGACTTTGCCGCCATCGGCACCTGCGAGAGCATCCACGCCTGCAACCGCGGCGAGAGCATCGCCATCATCTTCATCAACAAT
>DGVT01000019.1 GCA_002395965.1 Porphyromonadaceae bacterium UBA4277 | reverse complement strand
CGCTTTTTTGAATTATGACACACCCACATTTTCATTTGTATGACTCAAGCGAGATTTTATCTTGCGTAGTGCAGGTCTTCACTGATGGTCGTACCTTCGGCGGTGATTTTCAATGTAAACACTAATTGATTAGATGTCAGCGTCTTAATCTTCATGGAAATATTAATGCCTTCTTCACTCAATGCATCTAAGCCATCGAAAGTGAAGTTGCCATTGCTGTAGTAAGTGTAACGCACACGGTCGCCCGTATTAACGAAAATCATTTCGTCGTCGGTAAAGCGCAGTTTCTCGTCTATCACTAGGAGGTTGTTTTCCCCGGTAGTTTGTTTCATGTAGTCAAGAATCTCACGATACGACATATTGATTGTCTGGCCCAAAACAGTAACTGAAGCTTTCTGGAAGTTCCAAGTGTCTCCTTTTAACAGCTCAATGTTGTGATTTACCGGGCCGTCGTCGTCATCGCTGCCGCAAGACACAAAACCCACGCAGAGGGCAATCATCAAAAACGGAAAAAGCAGGAATTTCTTTGACATAAGTTGTGAAATTTAATAAATTAGTTAATGAGTTAATTAATAGAATTGTGAGTTTGCAAAATTAAACTATTATTCTGGAATAGCCATAGTCAGTAAAGATAAAAATGCGATTTTTAGGTAGGAGAAGTAAACGATTAAGAACGCAGCAGTCTTTGTGGAGAAAATTTATGGTATTAAACAGATTGATTGTGCTAAGGCGTTTAGGTCTTTACACTGGTTTCGAGTGATGATGACACGTTCGTTGTGGTGTTGCCACTGAGCGACAATTAGCAGCTGGCCGCGGGAGCAGGCATTGAAGAACTCTCCGCTCGGTTTGCTGAATGAGGTGAGCCCGTTCTCAGCAATGAAGATGATGGGCATTCCGGCATCAAGCAGTGCCCTCATAACTCGCTTTTCCCCATGTGAGATAGCTGGGGACACATGTACTGCGCCGTTGCGTGCCGCAGCAAGTGCCGTCTTGATGCAGTCGTTGATTTCGCATTCGCTTAGGTGGCGTGAGCATTGTACCTGGCGCTTGTCGGGATAGTCGAGCAGGAAGCGGTTCCCCTGTGCCGAACAGGAGCGTCCTGCTACATTAATATTGAAATGGACTCGGAACAAGTCGGGTTTCTCTCGCTTCATTAGAAGACGCCGCGGGTTATCACGCAAGTAGAGAATGAGGCGTGGGAGCATTTCGTAGCTCTTGTTAATCAGGTCGTTGTAGCCGAGTTCGAAGAGAAGGCCTTGCTTGGAACTCTGGCGAGGCGGTGCCTCGCCCTGCGTTGAGCTGCGGCTGGCCTCGCCTGTGGGGGCGCAGTGGGTGTGCTCGCTCGGTTTGCTTGTAGGGTGAGGCATTGCCTCAGCCATTAGCTCTCTGTAGGCTTTATTGCAGCCGGCCTTAAACCCGCTGATTATCTGCCCGAGGTGGCGGTCCATCTTGTCGGTAACTTGAATGATTGCGTGCAGGTGGTCGGGCATGAGCTGAAATGCAATCAGTTTCACTTGGGGATGATAAAGCGGAATCTTTTGCCAGCAATCATGAACTGCCGAGCCCAGCTTTGAAGGGATGAAAACCGGCTCTTGAACAGTGCCTTTAAGCTCTCCCAGCAGAGCCTTGCGCCCTTCAATGTTTAACGTGATGAGATAAATGTTACGATCAGAATAGTCGTTCATGTCGCTGCGTCGCTTCATCGAAGCTACTTTATCACCGGCATGACGTTTCTTGTCCTCAATCCATTTTTTATCTTTAACAGCCATAATTATCACTCATGAAAAAAGAAGGCTTCTACAGGCGTTGCTGAAGTTTGACAATTTCGTCGCGGTATTGGGCAGCTTCGAGGAAGTCCATCCGCTTGGCGGCATCCACCATCTGCTGCTTTAAGCGGTCGATAGCCGCCTCTATCTGTCCCTTGCTCATGTAGGCAATGACTGGGTCGGCAGCCACACCAGCCGAGCTGTCGAATTCGGCAGCGAGTTGCTTCTCGTGGCTGTCGTAGCCCTTTACGGCCTTTTTCACGCTGCTGTAGTCGTCCACGTTGCTCTCATATTTGCGGGCATGCTTCTTGTTGTCGTCGGTGCGTTCCATGTCGGTATCCACGCCGATGATGGCTTGTCGTGCTTTGACAATAGCCTGTGGTGTGATGCCGTTTTCCTCGTTGTACTTGAGCTGGAGCGAGCGGCGTCGCTCGGTCTCGTCGATTGTCTGCTGCATCGACTCGGTGATGTGGTCGGCATACATGATGACCAGTCCGTTAAGGTTGCGTGCCGCGCGCCCGGCGGTCTGCGTGAGCGAGCGTCGGCTACGCAAGAAGCCCTCCTTGTCGGCATCGAGAATGGCCACGAGGCTCACCTCGGGCAAGTCGAGGCCCTCGCGCAACAGGTTCACGCCCACGAGCACGTCGATGGCGCCTGCCCGCAGGTCGTCGAGAATCTGTATGCGGTCCATCGTCTCCACGTCGCTGTGCATGTAGGCGCAGCGTATGTCGAGGCGTGCCATGTAGTCGGTCAGTTCTTCGGCCATGCGCTTGGTGAGGGTGGTGACGAGTGTGCGCTCGCCATGCTCCACACGCAGCTGTATCTCCTCGAGCAGGTCGTCGATCTGCCCTTGCGACGGCCGCACTACGATGCGCGGGTCGAGCAGTCCGGTGGGGCGGATGAGCTGCTCGGTGACAACGCCTTCGCTCTTTTGCAGCTCGTAGTCGGCAGGAGTGGCGCTCACATAGATGGTCTGGTGGGTCATCTGTTCAAACTCCTCGAAGCGCAGCGGGCGGTTGTCGAGGGCCGCTTCAAGGCGGAAGCCGTAGTGCACAAGGTTGGTCTTGCGCGACTGGTCGCCGCCGTACATGGCGCGTATTTGCGGTATGGTGACGTGGCTCTCGTCGATGATGGTGAGATAGTCGTCGGGGAAATAGTCGAGCAGGCAGAAGGGGCGCATTCCCGGCCGGCGGCCGTCGAAGTAGCGCGAGTAGTTCTCGATGCCCGAGCAATAGCCCACCTCGCGAATCATCTCTAAGTCGTAGGTCACGCGCTCATAGAGGCGCTTGGCCTCCACGGGGCGCCCTTCGCGGTTAAATGCCTCGACTTGTGTGCCTAAGTCCACATCAATCTTTCCTAATGCCCCTGCCATGCGCTCCTTGGTGGTTACGAATATGTTGGCCGGGAAGATGCGGAAGCTGTCCACCTGCTCTCGCGGAATCTGCGTGAGCGGGTCGAGCAGTTGCAGCGACTCGATTTCATTGCCCCAGAAGATGACACGCAGCATGATGTCCTCGTCGCTCAGATACACATCCACCGTGTCGCCCTTGACGCGGAAATTGCCCATTTTCATGTCAATCTCGTTGCGCGAGTACAGAGCATCC
The DNA here is from genome assembly GCA_002395965.1 of Porphyromonadaceae bacterium UBA4277. GTDB lineage: Bacteria > Bacteroidota > Bacteroidia > Bacteroidales > Muribaculaceae > Sodaliphilus. The sequence goes on along the minus strand of DGVT01000019.1, from coordinate 3,539 downwards.
ACCAGGTGGCGAAGGAAGGAGTCGCGGTCCAAGTTGTCGCCAGTGTGCAATTCTATGGCATTGGCGTTGATGTCCTCGGGGTTGCCCATGCCGTAGAGGCACGACACGCTCGACACCACCACGATGTCGCGGCGGCCGCTGAGCAGCGCCGTGACCGTAGATAGGCGCAGGCGTTCTATCTCGTCGTTGATGGCAAGGTCTTTCTCGATGTATTTGTCGGTTGACGGGATGTAGGCCTCGGGCTGATAGTAGTCGTAGTAGCTCACGAAGTAATGCACCGAGTTCTCGGGGAAGAAGCTCTTGAACTCGGCATAGAGCTGTGCTGCCAGCGTCTTGTTGTGCGACAGCACTAAAGTGGGGCGCCCGGTGCGGGCGATGACGTTTGCCATGGTGAACGTCTTACCCGAGCCCGTAACGCCTAATAGCGTCTGGAACGGAGTGCCGTCGAGCACGCCCTGGCTGAGCTCGTCGATGGCTTGTGGCTGGTCGCCCGTGGGAGCATATTGTGAGTGAAGTTTGAAATCCATGTTCGATAGTTGATAATCATGCAAAATTAATCATTATTTCCCACATCCATGTAGCAGCCGGCGAGAAAAGTTGCTAAGAATTTCAGGCCGTAATTAAAAACGGACGTCATGCGTGCTTAAGCATTCAGAAATTATTACTATTTTTGCGCTGTATTATGCTGCGTAATAATTTCACAACATACTATTTATGAAAAAAATCTCTTTAATTCTGATTGTGTGCTTATCGGCCCTCGTGGTTGGTTGCACAAGTGGTGACCGGGCCCGGGCTTTGAAGTCGGGCCTAAGTGAAGCAGCGTTTGAGTCGGTGGTGGGTGGCGACAGCACACACCTGTATGTCATCACTAACGCCTCGGGCATGGAAGTGTGCGTGACCAACTATGGCGGCCGCGTGGTGAGCGTGATGGTCCCCGATCGCGACGGGCACTATCGTGATGTGGTGCTCGGTTTCGACTCGATTGCGCCCTATGTTAACGTCGAAGGCAACAACTTCGGAGCCCTGATTGGCCGCTATGGCAATCGCATTGAGAACGGCCGTTTTACGCTCGACGGGAAGGCTTACCAGCTGCCTCGGAACAACTACGGGCATAGTCTGCACGGCGGTCCTGAGGGCTTTTTTGCCCAGATGTGGCAAGCCCGGCAAGTGGATGCCCAGACTCTTGAGCTCACTCACAGCTCACCCGACGGCTTTGCCGGTTATCCCGGCCGGCTCGACGTGAAAGTGACTTATCGAGTGACCGACGACAATGCTCTCGACATCGCATACGAGGCTGTAACCGATGCTCCGACGATCGTCAACCTGACCAATCACAGCTACTTCAACCTGGGCGACCATGCCTCCAATATCTTGGCTCATGAGGTGATGATAGCTGCCGACAGCATCACGCCCATCGACAGCACGTTTATGACTCACGGCACAATGATGGCCGTTGAAGGTACTCCCTTCGACTTCAGGCAGCCCAAGGCGGTGGGTCGCGACATCGAGGCCGACGACGAGCAGCTGCGCAACGGCCGTGGCTATGACCACAATTTCGTGCTCAACACTGGCTGCGACATCTCAAAGGTTTCGGCCAGCATCTATAATCCGGCCAACGGCATCTTGATGGAAGTGTTCACCGACGAGCCCGGCCTGCAATTCTATGTGGGCAATTTCCTTGACGGCAAGGTTGCCGGCAAGCATGGCGTGTATTACCCGCACCGCGGAGCCATCTGCATGGAAACTCAGCATTATCCCAACTCTCCCAACCAGCCTGCATACCCCGCTACCGTGTTGCGACCCGGCGAGCGCTATAGCAGCCATTGCATCTACCGCTTCTCGGTGAAATGATAAGCCCCCGGGGCGACTGAGACTTTGAGTTAGACATTAGCATTTTCTGCAGTATTTTGCCAATATTGTCGGAAAATGCTAATTTTGCATTATGAAACATGACAATTTCGAGAATCAAGTGGCGCAATATGTGCGTGAGCAGTGCCGGTTGGAGCCTGATGCACGGCTCCTTGTGGCCCTAAGTGGCGGTGCCGACTCGGTGGCGCTGCTGCGTGTGCTGCTGGCGCTGGGATATGACTGCGTGGCTGCTCACTGCAACTTTCACTTGCGTGGCGATGAGTCGGTGCGCGACGAGCACTTTGTGCGCACTTTGTGCCAAGGGCTCGGTGTTCCGCTTCATGTCCGCGACTTTGACGTGGAGGGCTACCGTAGTGAGCATCATGGCAGTTCGGTGGAGATGGCTTGTCGCGAATTGCGTTATGCGTGGTTCAGCGAATTGCTTGATTTAGACAAGTGCAGGTGCGTGGCCGTGGCTCATCACCGTGACGACAATATTGAGACGATGTTCTTGAATATGCTTCGCGGCACGGGCATCGCCGGCATGGTGGGCATGAAGCCGTGCCATGGCCGTGTGGTTAGGCCGTTGCTGTGCGTGAGCAGGGCAGATGTAGAAGATTATTTGGGTGAAATAGGTCAGGACTATGTGACCGACAGTACCAACCTCACTAATGATTACCGACGCAACAAAGTGCGCAACGTGCTCCTTAATGCCATCGACAGTGAGTTTCCGCAAGGGCGCGAGCGCATCGCCGACACTATGGCCAACCTTGCACAGTGGCGCGAACTGTTTGATGAGCTTGTGGGTGACGTTGTGGAAAGCTGTCGAGTGCCACAATGCGACGATGAGAAAGTGGTGTATTCGTTGGCGCCTCTCAATTATTATCCCCACCCCAAACTGCTGCTGCATGTCATGTTGTCGCCTTATGGTTTCGGTATGAGCCAGTGTGAGCAGATAGCTGCAGTGGCGGGTGATGAAAACAGGAGCGGAAAGGTACATTTTTATAGTTCGACCAATGCTGCAACTTTGTCGAGCGAACAGCTTATCGTTGAGAGGTTAAGCGATGCTCAGAATGTTGTGGTTGATGTTGATTTCGACAATACCTCGGTACTTCCAGTAAAACTTGAAGTTTCAAGGTGCGAGATGCCATTTGACCGCTCGGCAGTGGATGGGAAATGCGCTGTGGCTTTCGACTCGAAGTTGCTAAGTTGCTCGCGTGTGGTGCTGCGGCACTGGCGTCATGGCGATCGCATGCGTCCGTATGGCATGAAGGGCAGCCGGCTGCTGAGCGATATTTTCAGCGATGCTCACCTCACACTGGCCGAAAAGCGCCGGCTGTGGCTTCTTGAAGCCGACGGCGAAATCATCTGGGTGGTTGGCATGCGGGCAGGGGCGTCCTTTGCCGTGACCGAGCGCAGTGAGTGGTACGTTAGATTGCGATATATTCAGTGAGCAGTAACAAACCCTTGGGGGTGGTAAAATGAAAGCGGGTGTGTCATAATTCAAATTATAGAAAATCAGAGGTGATCGAAGTATAACCCGACACATGTTGTGCATCTTCGAAGCACCCTTTTAATTCGCTGTCTTTCACCAAGCTGCGCACATCTTCGATGTTGCTTGCATGGTGTTAAAGAAATGGTCGCATCTTCGATGCGTCTGCGTTTTCAACGCTTTTTTGAATTATGACACA
>DGVT01000024.1 GCA_002395965.1 Porphyromonadaceae bacterium UBA4277 | reverse complement strand
AACGTATTTGTATATTGCGAGATAGAAGGCACCACCGTAGTGGAGGTGTCGCAGGAACTGCTCACCAAGGGGCGCAAGCTCGCTACAGAACTTGGTGTCGAGCTTCATGCCGTGGCCATAGGCGACGGTATCAAGGGAAAGGTTGAAGAGCAAATTCTGCCTTATGGCGTGGACAAACTTTTTATCTTCGATGGCAAGGGACTGTTTCCTTACACGTCGGCTCCTCACACCGATATAATAGTGAACCTGTTTAAGGAAGAGAAGCCGCAGATCTGCCTGATGGGGGCAACGGTGATAGGCCGCGACCTCGGACCGCGCGTGTCGTCGTCGCTCACCAGCGGCTTGACTGCCGACTGCACCCAGCTTGAAATCGGTGACTACGATGATGTGAAAACCGGAAAGCACTATGAGAATCTTCTCTATCAGATACGTCCGGCCTTCGGTGGTAACATTGTGGCCACAATCGTAAATCCCGACCATCGCCCCCAGATGGCCACGGTGCGCAGCGGCGTGATGCAGAAGGCGCTCTACAGTGGCACGGCTCGTGGCGAGGTGGTTGCCCCCGATGTTGCGAAATATGTTTCGCCCGAGAGCTATGTGGTGAAGGTGCTTGAGCGCCATGTGGAGCAGGCTAAGCACAACCTCAAGGGTGCTGCTATCGTCGTAGCCGGTGGCTATGGCGTGGGCAGCAAGGAGGGCTTCGACATGCTCTTCCAGCTGGCTAAGGAGCTGCACGGCGAGGTGGGTGCTTCGCGTGCCGCCGTGGATGCCGGATGGGTTGACCACGACCGTCAGGTGGGACAGACCGGTGTCACCGTCCACCCGAAGGTATATATTGCCTGTGGCATTTCAGGACAAATCCAGCACATTGCCGGCATGCAGGATGCAGGCATCATCATTTCGATCAACAGCGATCCGGATGCACCCATCAACAAGATTGCCGACTATGTGATCGTAGGCACTGTGGAGGAAACCGTGCCCAAGCTCATCAAGTATTACAAGCAAAACAGCAAATAAGAATAGATAATTATGGCAAACTATTATACCGACCGTCCGGAGATTGGGTTCCACCTTAATCATCCGTTGATGAAGCGAATTGTCGAACTTCGCGAGCACAACTTCGCCGATAAGGATCAATATGCCGATGCACCAGTCAACTATGAAGATGCAATCGAGAACTATAAACGCGTGCTTGAAATTTGCGGTGAAGTAGCCGCCGAGATTATCGAGCCTAACAGCGAGAGTGTGGATCAGGAGGGGCCGCATTTGGAAAACGGCCGCATGATTTATGCCTCAAAGACCTTCGAGAATCTGGATGCGACACGCAAGGCCGGCCTGCACGGTGTGTCGATGCCTCGTCGCTATGGCGGCCTGAATCTTCCCAACGTAGTCTTCTCGATGCTGAGCGAGATGATTTCGGCTGCCGATGCCGGTTTCCAGAACATCTGGTCGCTTCAGAGCTGCATCGACACGCTCTATGAGTTTGGCAACGAAGAGCAGCGTGAAAAGTTCATCCCTCGCGTGTGTGCCGGCGAAAGCATGTCGATGGACCTGACCGAGCCCGATGCCGGTAGCGACCTCCAGCGTGTGATGCTCAAGGCCACGCAGGATGCCGACGGCACATGGCGCCTGAATGGCGTGAAACGCTTTATCACTAATGGCGACAGCGACATACACCTGGTGCTCGCTCGCAGCGAAGAGGGGACTACCGATGGTCGCGGACTGTCGATGTTTATCTACGACAAGCGCGACGGCGGCGTTGACGTGCGTCACATCGAGAACAAACTCGGTATTCACGGTTCACCCACTTGTGAGCTTGTTTACAAGAATGCAAAGGCCGAGTTGTGCGGCAGCACTCGTTTAGGCCTTATTAAATATGTGATGGCTCTGATGAATGGTGCCCGCCTTGGCATTGCCGCACAGAGTGTGGGCGTGGAGCAAGAGGCATATATTGAAGGCCTTAACTATGCCAAGGAACGTGCTCAGTTCGGGAAGAAGATAGTTCACTTCCCGGCAGTGTATGACATGATTTCGCGCATGAAGGCTAAGTTGGATGCCGGCCGCTCGCTCCTGTATCAGACAGCACGCTATGTCGATATCTACAAGGCTCTCGAAGACATAGCCCGCGAGCGCACCCTCACTCCCGAGGAGCGCCAGGAGATGAAGAAGTATCAGCGCATGGCCGATGCTTTCACCCCCTTAGCAAAGGGCATGAACTCGGAGTATGCTAACCAGAATGCCTATGATGCTATCTCGATTCATGGCGGCTCGGGCTTTATCATGGAGTATAAGAGCCAGCGCCTGTATCGTGATGCCCGCATCTTCTCGATTTATGAGGGAACCACTCAGCTGCAGGTTGTGGCAGCAGTGCGCTATATAACTAATGGCACATATCTCAACCTGATCAATGAAATGCTCGAAGCCGAGTGCGCCGATGCCATGAAGCCGCTCAAGGAGCGTGTCAAGGCTATGGTGGCAGAATATGAGCAGGCCATAGCAGCTGTCAAAGAGATGGGTGATGTTGAGGCACACGACTTCCTTGCGCGTCGTCTCTACGACATGACGGCCGAGATCATCATGTCGCTGCTCATCATCGACGATGCCTCGCGTGCTCCGGAACTGTTTGCCAGCAGCGCGGGCGTGTATGTGCGCATGGCCGAGGCCAATGTCAAGGCTCACAGTGCCTATGTGCAGGCCTTCTCGCCTGCCGACCTGGCCGATTTCCGTGCCGTTGAGCCAGAAGCTGAAAACTAATTTATAATGTGGGGCATGCAGTTGTGAATGTGTGCCCCACATTTCATTAATCCACAGTTATGAAACGATATTTCTTTTTACTTATTACTATGATAGGAATACTTGCTGCCGAGGCCTGTACGTCGGCCATCGTGAGTGGCAAGTTGACAGCTAACGGGCGCCCGCTGCTGTGGAAAAACCGCGACACCGGCGACCAGAACAATCGTGTGGAACGCATCAAGGCTCACGACGGCCTGCTGGAGTTTGTGGCACTGTTTGATGCGCGCGACAGGCGTGACACTGCGGCATGGATGGGCTTTAACGAGCGCGGCTTTGCAATCATGAATACTGCGTCCTACAACCTGAACAAGGATAATGTGCCTGAACGCGACATGGACAAGGAAGGCGTGGTGATGCGCTATGCGCTGGAGCGCTGCATCACCGTCGATGACTTTGAGCGACTGTTGCAGCAATGGAAGAAGCCGATGGGCGTGGAAGCCAACTTCGGCGTGATTGATGCCTATGGCAATGGGGCTTATTTTGAGACAGGAAACTTCACCTATAAGAAATATGACCTTGCCGATGAGCCTTCGGGCATCCTCACTCGCACCAATTATTCGCTCAGTGGCCGTAAAGACGAGGGTATGGGCTACATTCGTCATGCCAACGAGAAGCACCTGCTTGAGCCATACATCGCCGAAGGCAAGATCACGCCGTCGGTTTTCACCGAGGTGCTTTCGCGCACGTTCTATCACAGCCAGTTAGGCAAGGATTACACTTATAGCGAGCAGTGGGTGGTGGATCAGGATTTCATCCCCCGTGCCATCAGCACGGCGTCGGTGGTGATTGAGGGCGTGTTGCCCGGCGAGCCCGGCCGCCTCACTACCATGTGGATTGCATTGGGTTATCCGCCTTGTGCCGAGGTGTTTGCGTGCTGGACCGGAGAGGGTGGGGTGCCGCAGGAGTTGACCGGTAGCACGACCGGGCGCCACTCGGTGCAGTGCGATAAAGTGAACCGCCGTAAAGCCGAAGTCTTCCATAACAAGCGGGGCAACGGCAAGCATTATATCGATCTTAAAAAACTCTACAATAGTGAGGGAACCGGCTACTGCCAGCAGCTCATACCGCAGAACATGGAAACCTATCGTCGCGGCTATGCCGAGCTTGCCCGCCGCCGTGCCGTCATGCTCAAGAAGTAGTTTTCACTGGGTTATAGTGAACGTGATTATGCAGTAGTGGCGTCGTTGCTACTATCTGATGCACTGTCGTCGGTGCCGATGACCGGTGAGTCATCGGCGGTGACATTTTCGCTCGGGGCCACATCGCTGTCGTTATCGGCATTGGCGTTGTGCACTTTGAGCAGGTGGTCGAAGTTTTTGCGGCGGAAGATGAAGTTGTGTCCTAAGTATTTGTCGCGCACGGTGGGGTTTTCTGCCAGCTTTTCGCTTGCATCTTCAAAGAGGATTTTACCTTCGAAAAGCAAGTATGCTCGGTCGCAAATCGACAGTGTCTCGGGGGCATTGTGGTCGGTGATAAGAATGCCGATGTTTTTCGATTTCAGGCTATAGACAATGCTCTGAATGTCTTCCACGGCAATTGGATCGACACCTGCAAACGGCTCGTCGAGCATGATGAAGCGTGGGTTGATGGCAAGACAACGGGCTATCTCGCAGCGGCGTCGCTCACCACCCGAGAGACGGTTGCCTAAGTTTTTGCGTACCTTTTGAAGGTGAAACTCAGCGATGAGTTGCTCCAGCCGGTCGCGCTGATACTCAGGGGTGGTGTCGGTCATTTCCAGGATGGTGCGTATGTTGTCTTCTACCGACAGGGTGCGGAACACCGATGCCTCCTGTGGCAGATAGCCGATGCCCAGTTGGGCGCGTTTATACACCGGTAGTGTGGTGATGTCAACATTGTTGAGAAAAACCCTTCCCTCATTAGGTGTGACCAGTCCTGTGGTCATGTAGAATGTGGTGGTCTTGCCGGCTCCGTTAGGGCCGAGCAGTCCCACGATTTCGCCCTGATGCAGCTCAATGGAGACATGGTTGACCACAATGCGCTGCCGGTATTTCTTGACCAGGTTGTCGGTAGTGAGCACCAGCTCGCCGCGTTCGCCCGAAGCATTGAGGGCCTTTGCTACCTCGGCCGATCCGGGTTTCAGCGCCTTTTGCGGCTTGTCTTGCCCTGCCGGCTTCTTCTTCAGGAAGGGAATATTCATCAGTGAGTCTGTTTTTTGAGCTGCCCCTTAATGTAGTCGGTGATCAGGTTGATGGCAACTTCGTTATGACCGCCCTCGGGCACAATGATATTGGCAAACTTCTTCATGGGCTCGATGTGGAGCAGGTGCATGGGCTTGAGCACCTTCTGATAGCGGTCGATAACCTCCTCGGCTGTGCGTCCGCGCTCTATCACGTCGCGGGAGATGACACGAATCAGGCGGTCGTCGCCGTCGGCATCCACAAATACTTTAATGTCCATCATCTTGCGCAGTCGCGGGTCGCTCAGCACGAGAATGCCCTCGATGAGCACCACATCGTGCGGCCCCATGGGCACGGTCTCCTTCTGGCGCGAGCAGGTGAGATAGCTGTAGGTGGGCATCTCGATGGATTCTCCATTCTTGAGCATCTTCAAGTGCTTGAGAAGCAGGTCCCAATCGAAGGCGGCAGGCTCATCGAAGTTGATGTTCTGGCGCTCCTCTACAGGTACGTGGCTTGAATCTTTATAATAGGAGTCTTGGGAGATGATACCCACTTCGCCTTTGGGGAGGCGTTCCATGATTTTTCTCACTACAGTAGTTTTACCCGAGCCGGTTCCACCGGCAATGCCTATGATTATCATAATGCTTTTTAATTTTTAATTTTGCAAAGTTACGAATAAGCGAGAGCATAACAAAATAAGAAACGAAGTTTTTTATTTTTTATGCCGAGCGTGAGTAACTTAGGCCGTCGGCCAACGTTACGAATAAGCGCGAGCATAACAAAATAAGAAACGAAGTTTTTTATTTTTTATGCCGAGCGTGAGTAACTTAGGCCGCCGGCCAACGTTACCGAATAAGCGAGAGCATAACAAAATAAGAAACGAAGTTTTTTATTTTTTATGCCGAGCGATATTACTAATCGGCGCGCATTAGTTCGTCGAGAGTAGCCTTGCAGTGTGTGGGCAAGATGATATGGTGGTTGCCGATGGGGCATGTAACGAAATACCTGATGTGCTGTGCATCGCGCATGTGTATGATTTGCTGTGTGCGGCACAGTCCGGGACGCGACTGGCTGCGCACGAGCATTCCCTCTTCGGCATAGTGGCGTGAGAGGTCGCCTGCCACTTTGAAGATAGTGACCGGTCCTTCTTGCATATAACCGCTGATGCCCACGCCGATGCCCGACTCAAAGTGTGTGTCGAGCTTGAAGCGCTTTACCATGTTCAGCGGGATGGTGCAGTGGCTGAAGAGGATGAGTCCGGCTTCGATGTTGAGGCGGGTGGGGTTGGCTTGGAAGCCCGATACTCCCAGAACTGCATTGGCAATGGTCATCGACAGCAATGCCGGCACATCACCTTCGCAGCCGGCTACGATGCCCTCGGCATTGAGCTTGGCCAGTGCCAGACATCCGGTGTTGTGCACAGCGCCTAACAGGTCGAAGCAGCGCAGTGTGAACCCGCTCAGGTTGTATCGGCTAACGATTGTCTTGAGCGCTTTGTAGATGCGTAAGGCACCATCGATCGAGGCCTTCACCTGCGGCGAGCCGGCAGCCTTGTCGAGCTCGGGAGCAACCTCGCAGGCTGTGGCCTGATTAATCTCGGCTATTAGTTCGGCTATTTCGATGTCGATAAATTCGATGCCGAGGCGGTCTTTGATAATCACGCGATTAGCACCACTTGCAATGAGCCAGTCGCTGGGCTTGCCTATCACTCCCAGCCGGCATCCGTTAAGGCTCTGCCGTGCCTGGCCGGTCTTGGCAAGCATCTCGATGCGGCTGGTGATGAAGTCGGGCTGACCGTGAATGATTTCACCGTGCAAACCGTTGTTTTGCAAATATGACAATATCTCGACCGATGCAGCAAGTGAGTTGCTCATGCCGCTTGCGAGCAGGTAAAATCTCTTTTGCCTGGCGACGCTGAGCTGTGGCAACAGCTTTTTGAACAAGCCTTCGGTGCCGCCGGTGCGTACGTAAATCAGGTCAAGGGCATGGGTGCCGTAGCCTTCAAAGTCGTTTCCGGTGATGAGCTGGTAGTCGGTAAGTAGCAGTTGAGAAATAAACTCCTCGGTTTCGGCTGCTATGGCCTTTTCGTCGTGAAGCGGTGAGGTGAGGGTATAGATGGCAATTTTCATGATTGTTTTAATTACAGAATTTGATGCAAAGTTACGAATAAGCGAGTGAAAATGCAAACTTGTTTGCAATTTTCCGAGCGTGAGTAACTTAGGCCGCAGGCCAACGTTATCGAATAAGCGCGAGTGAAAATGCAAACTTGTTTGCAATTTTCCGAGCGTGAGGACTTCCGTGCCAAAAGTGTCAAACTTCCGGGCACCTATACTAACCCGGGCGTACTCACAGCATGCCACAAACTTCATGATGCCATTTTTTTGTGTCGATAGGCCGATACACAAAAAATCTTCAACAAACTAAGTTGAAATTATAAACAGCCTTTGCTTAATGCTTTATGACTATTTTAACCGCCATGAACGAAAATCACAAGCAAAGAAAAAATAGCGGCGATGAAATTTTTTTTGCGCAAAATTTTGTCAGTTCAAGATTTTGACGTAATTTTGCAGTCGCAATTCAGAATTGCGCGCGACTGCGAAAGTAGCTCAGTTGGTAGAGCGCGACCTTGCCAAGGTCGAGGTCGCGGGTCCGAGTCCCGTCTTTCGCTCACAGTTCTTTGAAACAGAATTTGGCACATCAGCAATGATGTAAACACTTGCGAAAGTAGCTCAGTTGGTAGAGCGCGACCTTGCCAAGGTCGAGGTCGCGGGTCCGAGTCCCGTCTTTCGCTCACAGTTCTTTGAAACACAATATGTCACATCAGTAATGATGTAAACACTTGCGAAAATAGCTCAGTTGGTAGAGCGCGACCTTGCCAAGGTCGAGGTCGCGGGTCCGAGTCCCGTTTTTCGCTCCAATTGTCCAGGTGGTGGAATTGGTAGACACGCTACTTTGAGGGGGTAGTGGCCGTTCGGCTGTGTGAGTTCGAATCTCATCTTGGACACCTATTTTTCAAGCAAGTCGCTGAATTTCAGCGGCTTGCTTGTTTTATACCCCTAAAATTGACGACTTTTTGACGACTTGTTTTCGCCCTAATTAAATAATGACCTTCATCAGATTGCGTGTGCGTCTTTTGACAGGTTTGGGTTAAATTTTTGCAGTATCTGAACCGCAACGTCCTTTGCTGTAACGCATCCATGCTTTGTGGATGTCGCTTGACGCGCCTCCAAAGCTCAGAGCAGCAAACAGGCAAACTACCTCGTTGCCAAGAATCAGGGCAGCCAGGGCAGGGAAAAGCGCGAGTACTATGCCAGGCATCAGCGTAATCCAGTAAGCCATTGATGACTTAACTGGGAGGGTATAGCGACAAAAAGCGCGCATTTGGCGCAGGCTGATTCCGTAGGTGATTGTTGTGCAATCGTTGGCTGACACATAAGCGCAAGTCAAGCCATGAATCAGCTCGTGAATGGGGATGCTCACCACAAAACACGCCAAAGCTATTCCAACTTGTGCTGCATCAAGCTCCAGCCGCGAGTGGATGGCAAAGAACGCCATCGACAGCAGCAACAATGACACCATGAAGCCAATCAGGAAATGTGCTACAGAGCGCATGGAGTAAGAACTGTTAATGCTATGTAGCACATTGTATTTGCTATTTTATTGTAATGCCACATGTAAAGTTCATTTAAGTTAATATTGCAAAGGTAATTGTTTTTTCTCATATACAAGCAATTACCGTGCCATTATTTTCCAAATAAGTTATCGCAGAGGCTGAATGTCTTGCGTGGTGTACTTGGCAATCTGTTTCCTCATCCATTTGTTGAAATCTTTTTGGTCAATGCCTGTCATAACAGCGACTTGTCGATGATGGTGGGCACCATATCGACATCCTCCTTGAATACCTTGCCCGAGTCCACCTGAAACGCCGCCGAAGCGTTCAAGCCGGGGATTGTTTCTACTGATGAAAAATTTAACTCCATAATTCTGCGATTTTCTCACCGCAAAATTATGGAGTTATGAGGTCAGCCTAAAAGACAAGACTTAGATGTCTTTCCACTCGTATATTTTGTCTCTATCCTCGTTGCAGATTATATGGGCAGTACGTTTTTCTTTTGAACCGTCCCGGGCAATGACGTTATAGACCACATTTGTTGAGAACCGAACATCACCATTCTCTTTGTAATAGTCGTTGCCGTAATTGCTAACAAACTCAACCGACTCACCATTGGTGAGCGTTGAAGTCACATGGTTTACAACAACTTCTTGGAGGTTCTGTTTCTCCACATTGCCATGTCCGGGCAAGTGAAGATGCCCACTTGTTGCGTAACAAACAGTGAGGAACAAAGCAATGCAAACTGCAATAATAGATACTTTCTTCATGTCTTGAATTTTTTTTGTTATACTTCTTGTTTTGTCATTAGACGCAACAAGAGGTATAAAAAGTTGCAACTGGCAGCAATTCCTTTATAAAAAAATTTCAAGATTATTGACAGAGAAGATGCAGCAAATTCGTGCCTGGCGAA
>DGVT01000026.1:4211-4417 GCA_002395965.1 Porphyromonadaceae bacterium UBA4277 | reverse complement strand
TTGTCGGCATCGGCGGCAGTCCACCAGTCGATCATGTTGCCGTCGGCATTGAAGTTGCGTCCCTGGTCGTCGAAGCCGTGGGTCATCTCATGACCGATAACCACGCCGATGGCGCCATAGTTGGTAGCATCGTCGGCTTCAACATCGAAGAAAGGAGCTTGCAGTATGGCCGCGGGGAAGCAAATCTCGTTGGTGGTGGGGTTGTA
>DGVT01000026.1:0-4160 GCA_002395965.1 Porphyromonadaceae bacterium UBA4277 | reverse complement strand
GGTGGGGTTGTAGTAGGCGTTCACCATTTGTGGTGGCATGCCCCATTCTTCCTTGTCAACAGGCTTGTCCATCTTGTCGAGGTTGCGGCGAGTCTCAACATATCCTGCTCGCTTCACGTTTTCATAGAGCGACAGAGCCGGGTCGATGTCGAGCTTGCTATAGTCGCGCCACTTGTCGGGGTAGCCAATCTTCACGGTGAAAGCGTTGAGTTTGACGAGTGCGTTCACCTTGGTGCTGTCGCTCATCCAGGTGAGTCCTGCGATGTGTGCAGCGAGCGACTTGCGCAGGTTGTTGATGAGCTTGAGCATCTTCTCCTTGCTGCCGTGTGCGAAGTATTTGTTGACGTATAGCTCGCCCACTGCTTCGCTGAGCATCGAGTTGGGGAAGTTCATGGCGCGTTTCCAGCGTGCTTGCTGCTCCTTCTGTCCGCTGAGCAGCTTGCCGTAGAACTCAAAGTTGGCATCGCGGAAATCGTCGCTCAGTGTGCCTGCAGCCCTTCCGATCACGCCTTTAGCCACATAGTCTTTAATCTGCTTCTCGGTGAGTGTGGTCATCAACTTTTGTGCCACGTCCATCACCTTGGGCTGTGTGAGAATCACCTGCTTGGCTGTGGGCAGTCCCATCAGGTCGAAATACTGGCGCCAGTTGATGGCCGGGAAGCGCTCCTGCATTTGCTCGATGGTGAAGATGTTGTACTGCTTCGAGTAGTCGCGTGCTTCCACCTTGCTCATCTCGGCTTGTGCAAACTGATATTCGATGTCATAGACTGTCTTGGCAGCTCGAGTGGCATCGCCCTTCTTGTATCCTGCCAGCATATACATTTTCACCAGATAGTCGATATAGGCTTTCTGTATCTTCTTGCTGTCGGCATCGGTGTTGAGGTAGTAGTCGCGGTCGGGCATGCCGCTTGTTCCGGCCTCAACGTAGAGCACGTTCATGTCGCTGTTCATCAGGTCGGCTTCCACGCCGATGCCGAAGAACGGGTTTGCCAAGTACAGATGCTGGTTGGCAATAAACGGTGTGAGGTTGCTCTTCTTGAACCCTTGCACCACGGCAAGGTCGGCAAGCAGCGGGGTGTTGCCTTCCTTATTCAGGCGCACGCTGTCCATTGCCAGATTGTAGAGGTCGGTGACTTTCTGCCCCACGGTGCCGCGGGCATGCTTTTCCTTTGCCAGGTTGTCGAACAGCTCTTTGAGCTGCTTGCGATTGTTCTCGGCCAGGTCGTTGAACACGCCATAGCTTGCATACTCGGGTTTCAAGGGATTGGCTTTCATCCAGCCACCGCCGGCATACTCATAGAAGTCGTCGCCGGGGTTCACACTCAGGTTCATGTCGGCACGGTTCAAGCCATGCGTCTGAGCCGTAGCCGGAGCAATAGCCATGACTGCAATTGTTGCCATTAAGATTAATTTTTTCATTGTGTTATAAATTATTTTAGTTAAGCATTATCAACTTGAAAATGATTTATAATGCAAAATTAAGGAAAACTAATTGAATGAGTGTCTTGTTTCTGAAAATTTTATTAAATTTGTATTTTGAATACAATAACATATTAAATATTACTATTATGAAACACACTGTAGTTGCCATTCTCGCAGCAATTATTATATGTAGCGCATTACCAGTGCTGGCACGCGATTATGTGACTGAGCGTGGCGATTTCACATTCCGCACACAGGTGATGACTTCTTGTGATGAGGATGACGACCAGTGGTGCCATGCCGACAGCATACTGCTGTTTATCACCGACGGCCGTGGGCGCACCGAGGTGCGAAGCGTGTGGGCCGAGCCGCTCGACACCGTCAACTGGCAGGGCTTCGGCAATGTGTTGGAAGAGGACATCAACTTTGACGGCTACCCCGACCTGATGGTGTGCAACGGTCCGGTGAACATGTTCGGCAACTTCACCTACACCGCATTCTTGTGGGATCAGTTATCGCACAGCTTCTTGAAGGAGGATGTGAAGGGTTTTGATGAAATCAACGACCCCGAGATATATGCTGCCGAAAAAAGAATAGTGGGTGTGTGGCGCCTTGACAACGACGTGGACATCACCACCTATGAGTGGCGCGAAGGAAAGTTGGTGCTGGTTAAATCGGAGCATGTCAAATATAACGAACTGGTCGAATAGCGCAGCCTCTATCTGAATTGATGCTGAAGATTGTTGCTATCATGTTCGGCGGGATGTCGGTGGGCTGGCTGTTGCGCCGCCGGTCGTTGCCGTGGCTCTCAGCACTCATAATGGTGCTGATATGGCTGTTGCTGTTCTTCTTGGGCGTGGAAGTTGGGGCAAACGATACTATCATCGGTGCACTTAACGACTTGGGGGTTGAAGCCCTGCTATTAGCTTTTGCCGGTCTTGCCGGCAGCGTGCTACTTGCATGGGCGCTGTGGCGCGTAGTACAGGGGCAGAAAGGAGGTAGCCACCCATGAAGGGCAGTATCATCATCGTCTCGTTCTTTGTCGCGGGCATCGTGTGCGGCGTGATGCACTGGTTGCCCGACCTGAGCCGGTATGGCAATGTGAGCTACGTCACACTGTGCCTGCTGATGTTTTGCGTGGGCATGGGCGTCGGTCACAACACCGAGGTGCTGAGGAGCTTCAGGCAGCTCAACCCGCGGCTTGCCTTGCTGCCGCTCATGACCATAGTGGGCACGCTCGCCGGGTGCAGCATCTTGTCGTTGGCTATGCCTCATCGCTCGCTTGCCGACTGCCTTGCCGTGGGGTCGGGATTTGGGTATTACTCATTGTCGAGCGTGTTTATCACGCAATATCGTGGTGCCGAATTAGGCACTGTGGCGTTGCTTGCCAACATCGTGCGCGAGGTGTTCACCCTCTTAGGGGCACCTCTATTGGTGCGATACTTCGGTCCGCTGGCACCCATCTCAACCGGCGGCGCCACCACCATGGACACCACACTACCCGTCATCACCCGCTATTCGGGCAGCCAATTTGTGATGTTGTCGATATTCCACGGCTTTATCGTGGATTTCACCGTACCATTTCTCGTTACTTTCTTCTGCACTATTTAGAAGTGTAACCCGTTGGCGGAATTATGTCAGCCTCGAAGTGCCGGTTACTGCGATGGGATTTTCTCATATACTCCACCTCCTTTGCGAGATGCTTAGGGGAGGATTTACCAAGATGACAAAGTGGGTGTGTCATAATTCTGGCGCACCCTTTTGTTGTAACATGTTGTAAAACATATAACAAAGCCTCTACTTTCCCAAGCGGAGGCTTTGTCATGTCAAAAAGTTTTAGTAACTTTGTGACATTCAAACAAATAAAAATATGTCTGCAAAGTTACACTTTCGTGAGCACATAAACAACCAATTGGTTCTTTTTCCTGAAAGAATCGATAAAGATATTGCCCCGGACGACCCGGTCCGTCTGGTCAATGCGGTTGTTGACAGCCTGGACATGGGGCGCATATACGCCCTGTACTATGACCGCGGCGCGAGTTCCTACCACCCGAGGATGATGCTCAAGGTCATTATCTAC
The DNA here is from genome assembly GCA_002395965.1 of Porphyromonadaceae bacterium UBA4277. Classification (GTDB taxonomy): domain Bacteria; phylum Bacteroidota; class Bacteroidia; order Bacteroidales; family Muribaculaceae; genus Sodaliphilus. The sequence goes on along the minus strand of DGVT01000026.1, from coordinate 658 downwards.
GGCTACATGAACAACATCTACTCTTGCCGCAAGATAGAGAACGTGCTCAAGCGGGACGTGCATTTCATCTGGCTTGCCGGTTATGACCAGCCCGACCACAAGACGATCAACAACTTCCGCAACCGCGTCAAGGACGAGATCGACAACGTGTTCACGCAGCTGGTGCTGATCCTTGCCGAGCGTGGCTTGATCAGCCTTGATGTGGAGTACATCGACGGCACGAAGATGGAGTCTAAGGCGAACAAGTACACCTTCGTGTGGAAGAAGACGGTGGTGAAGAACCGGGAAAAACTGCTGCAGAAGATACGTGCGCTGCTGAGCCAGATCGACGAAGCCATCGCCCAGGAGAATGCCGCCCTGGATGAGTCGGTGGAGTTCACGCCGGCACAGCTGACGGAGATATGCGAGGAACTGCGGCAGTCGCTTTCCGCAAGCCCCGCCCCCGAGACCAGGGAGGACAAGAAAGCCCGCCGCCAAAAGGAGAAGGGCATCAGGGAACTCGGACAGATGGGAGACAAGCTGGGCGAGTACGACGGCCGCCTCGGGCAGATGGGCGAGCGCAACTCGATGTCCAAGACGGACCCCGACGCGACGTTCATGCGCATGAAGGAGGACGCGATGAACAACGGGCAAACCAAGCCCGGCTACAACCTGCAGA
>DGVT01000121.1:43687-120580 GCA_002395965.1 Porphyromonadaceae bacterium UBA4277 | reverse complement strand
CGAGTGAGGGTGTGTCATAATTCAAATTATAGAAAATCAGAGGTGATCGAAGTATAACCCGACACATGTTGTGCATCTTCGAAGCACCCTTTTAATTCGATGTCTTTCACCAAACTGCGCACATCTTCGATGTTGCTTGCATGGTGTTAAAGAAATGGTCGCATCTTCGATGCGCCTGCGTTTTCAACGCTTTTTTGAATTATGACACACCCTGTTAGGGGGAGTGTGGTTCTCGTAAAGCGCTGGAACATATACTCTCCCCAGGCTGACACTCTACCCTGGCTGCTCGGGCGGGGGCGCGATGCGCCGAAGCACACACTCCCCCGTGCCCCCTCTAACTTAGAGGGGGAGCTGACAATGCGCCAATTTACTGATAAGGCTCCGTCGAACTCACGGTGAGTTAGCGGTGATTGCAGCTTTTGCAACCGAAGAGTCCGAAGGGTCGGAAGAGTCCGAGAGGCGAAACTTGAAAAAACGTGCGCAATTTTTCACAAAATCACGCACGACAATCTTAGAGTATGAGAAAATTTACTTTCTTGAAATCATCAGCATTTACCATGACTTCTCGCCTGCAAATATAACGACTTTTTACTTAACTGCAAAATTTTCACTATAAAATTATCACAAAAATCAATTTTTTAATTACAAAGTCAATAAAATCACCCACTTAAAACTACTTTTATTAATAGGCTTCAAATCGTCAAAACTCGCCCCGCGCTTTTTGAGAAAAAACAAGCTCGCCAGCACGACAAAAGTTCTGTTACAAAATTGTATCAAAAAACAGTGAACTGAGTCGCACAATCATACTGAAATAAGTAGTTTTGAGGAACATAGCTCAATTTTGTAGCTCAATTATTTGGAAATATTTCAGTTAATAAAGTACATTTGCAACTCCAAATTATTCATGAGAAAAAACTTTCATAACAATTTATATGAGCAACCCCAATATTGACCTAACGGCAAGAGAACTTGAGGTGCTGGAATTATTATCGTATGGGCACAACAGCAAAGACATTGCTGAAAAATTGTATATCTCCCCCAATACGGTAGAGTACCACCGGAAGCAGCTGCTGCGCAAGACTGCATCGCGCAATGTTGCAGAACTGATAGGCAATGCCTTCCGACTGCATATCCTCTCAACAGAGTTCTAATGAGAAAAGACTAAGGCTCACCCCCTTAGCAGATGAAGATGAGCCGCACATAAAAAGTGTAATGATGAATTTACCTTCGGTGACACAGCCTGCCTGCGTTACCGAAGGTTAGTTTTATCCAGGCCCTGGGAGGTAATGCCCCTACGATTTTACCGGTAGAGCTTCAGTGCACGCTCCAGCTCATCGCCTATCATGGTCTTCAACTCCTGGGGCTCGAGCACCTCAATGGCACTGCCATGCGAGAGCAGCTCTTCACGCAAGTCGTAGGTAATGCGCATGCGATAGGTGAATATTGAATAGGAGTCGTGCACCATTTCCTGCTGCGAATGGTGCAGCGGCAACGCACGGAAATATTTAGCCTGGGTGGGCTCTACACGCAGCACAATTTTCTTGGGCTCGTTCTGGTTGGTGATAATGCCGAAGCAATCGCTGAAAAACTCCTGAGGATTGAATTCCTCGGGCAACTTAAACGACTTGTCGGCAAGCAGCTTCAAGTCGCTCATGCGGTCAAGGGCATAAGTCTTGATTTTCCCATCGGCACCGTTATAGCCTATCACATACCACAGCTGCTTGAAAATCTTCACGAAATAAGGCTCTACCTCAACCCCGGCCATGCGCTGAGAACGTGCATAGGACTTATAGGAGAACCTGATTACCTTGTTTTGCTTCAGGGCATCGATGATTACGGGCAAATGCTCACGCGCACTGGGAACGTTTTCGAGCAGCACGCGGTCGGCCACGTCGCCCACGTTGCGCAAGGCGTTATTCACGGCCATGGTGTCGAGAAGCCAGTCCTGGAGCCTGCGCCCCTCACCGCCCTGGCCCGAGATGTAATATTCATAGGTCGAACGGTCACAGTTAATGTTCACGTCGAGCAACTGCTCGGCCTCGTTGCGATAGGTGTGAAAGGTGCGGCGCGCCAACTTATGGCCGCCACTATAGGGACTCTCCTTCCACAGGTCGCTCAATTCAGAAAACGTGATACGCCCATACCTGCGTATCGTGTCCACGAGCCAAATATATCCATTTACCGCGTTACGCATCCTTCAAGATTAAGTTTAGTGCAGTTGTGATGTTATTATCATTTGCCCCTCTTTTGCAGCAGCAGCAGTCCCGCCATGGTGAGCGCGGCATTCAACAGCAGCAACTCAAAGCCCAGAGTGTAGCCAAAGCTGTGCTCGAGCCACATCTGCACAAAGAAGCTAATCACCGGAGCTGCCACACACACCACCGGCACCAGGCCGTCACGCACCTGTGTGCGGCACATCATGCCATAGGCAAACAGGCCCAAGATTGGGCCATAGGTGTAGCTTGCCAGCGTATAGACGGCACTGATGGCATCGCTATTGCTGATGGCATAGAAAATGAGGATTACCACTCCCATGCCGGCAGCCATGCACACGTGCACCAACTTGCGCGTGCGGGTCAACGCCTTCTCGTCCTGGCGCTTGTCGGCATTGAGTATATCGACCGTGAACGAAGTGGTGAGCGACGTCAGCGCCGAACCGGCTGCCGAGTAGGCTGCGGCCACCAAGCCCAGGATGAACAGCACGCCCACTATCACCGGCATGCCATTAGAGAAGGCTACCGCGCCAAACAGCTCGTCGGTTTTCTCGGGCATTGTCATGCCATTGGCCTTAACGTGCATTGCAAGCAGGGTGCCAAGGATGAGGAAGAGTGCTATCACGAAAAACTGCGTTATGCCGCTCACGATGAGACCCTTCTTCGACTCGGCAGCATTCTTGCTGGCAAGGGTGCGCTGCATCAGGTCCTGATCAAGGCCCGTGGTGGCTATCACCATGAAGATGCCGGCAATGAACTGCTTCCAGAAGTAGGTGCCCTCCTTAGGATTGTCGAAGAAGAACATGCGCGACGTGTCGTCGGCTGCTATTGCCTTGCACATTCCGGCCAGGTCATAACCCAGCCCACCGGCAATGAACACTATGCAGAGCACCACCGATGTTATCAGGCAGAACGACTTGAGCGTGTCGGTCCAGATCACCGTCTTCACTCCACCCTGAAGTGTATAGAGGAAAATCAGCGCTATGGTGGCTATCACATTTATAATAAAGGGAATGCCTAATGGCGCAAACACGAGCAGCTGAAGCGTGACGCACACCACATAGAAGCGCACGGCAGCACCAAGCATCTTGCTCACGAAGAAAAACCATGCACCGGTCTTGTGGGTGCCGGCACCGAAACGCTGCTCGAGGTAGCCATAGATTGAAACGAGATTGCGCTTGTAGAACAGCGGTATCAGCACATAGGCTATGGCAAAGTAGCCTATGATAAATCCCAGGGCCATTTGCAAATAGCTATAGCCCTTGGCCACCACCATGCCGGGGACCGACACAAAGGTAACGCCCGAGATGGGGGCTCCTATCATGGCTATTGCCACGATAAACCACGGCGCCTCGCGGCCGCCCGTCAGGGCTGCGTTGCTGTCGCTACGGCGCGACACGGCCCACGATATCAAGAAGAGTAACAAGAAGTAACCAACTATCGTCAGTAATACAATCCAAGGAGTCATATCATTAAGTGTTAAGTTGTTAAGCGGTAAGTAATAAGTAATAGACAAACCCGCATTTAATCTTTATAAATGAGGTAGGGCCGGCGCTGCTGCTTGAAGCGCTCCACATCGCCTGCCCAGGTTGCCTTTATTTCGGCTGCACTCTTGCCGTCCATTATCATCTGCTTGACGTCGGCGCGCCCCATGAGCAGATCGAAGAAGCGCGTGAAGAACTTATCGCCCATCTTCATGTGGTTATAAGCATCGATCACATACTCCAGGTTTATGCCATGAGCTATTGCAGCCTCCTCGTCGATTGCATGCAGGTCAACGCCATGGCACAACTGGTCCTGGCAGGGCGGTGTCTTGGCTCCGAAGCGGCTGCGCGGCGTGAACGAGAAATCATAGCCCGTCATGTCGGGGTGCCCATAGACCTGGAACGGCCAGTCGGTCCCGCGCCCCAGGCTCACCGGGGTCCCCTCTAAGTAGCACATCGACGGGTAGAGATAGATCGAGAGCATGTTAGGCAGGTTGGGCGACGGAGCCACCGGCAGGCGATAGCGCGTATGCCGCGTATAATTCTCACAAGGCACCACAGTGAGCCGGCACGTCTTTCCGCCATCAAGCCAGTGCTCGCCATTGGCCATCTGCGCCAGCTCGCCCATAGTCATGCCATACACCGTGGGAATGGGCAACCGCCCCACCCCGCTCTTGAGCTTCATGTCAAGTATGGGGCCATCCACGGTCATGATATTGGGATTGGGACGGTCGAAGACCACCACATCCTTATTATATATAACCGCAGCGTCCATGAGGTTAATCATCGTCACATAATAGGTGTAGAAACGCAGCCCCACGTCTTGCAAGTCAACGACAATGACATCAAACTTGTCCATCGTCTCACGAGCAGGGATTTTCGACTTGCCGTCGTAGAGCGAGGCAATGGGAATGCCGGTTTTCTCGTCCACACTGCTGCTCACGTGCTCACCGGCGTCGGCTGTGCCGCGGAACCCATGCTCGGGCGAGAATATAGTGGTCACGTCCAGCCCATGCTCCAGCATCACGTCGAGCGTGTGCTTGTCGCCCACGATGCCGGTCTGGTTGCTCAACAGCGCAATGCGCTTGCCCTTGAGCTGCGGCACATACACATCGGTGCGCGCTGCGCCCACAACCACTTCTTGGGCTGGGCACGAATCGCTCACGGCCGAATTATTCTTGCAATTTCCCTTATTGCAACAAGCCACCATGCTCACGGCTACTGCCGCAAGGGCGACGGTCAATAAAACTCTCAGTTTATTCATATTCTTAACTTCCCTATTTTTCTTTGGTCACGCAAAATTAATCATTTTGCGCCGCATAGTCAAACGCCGGCACCGGTAATTCATCACTTCACAGCGAACGGCAACCGTTGCACGTGCCGGCTATCGGTGCCCACCATCACCTCAAAGTCGCCAGGCTCGAGCACATAGTCTAAATTTGAATTGTAGAACTTGAGCTTGTCGGGGGTGATGGTGAAGGAAACTGTGCGGCTCTCGCCGGGCTGCAACTGGATGCGGGCAAAATCCTTAAGCTCCTGCACAGGACGGGCGATGCTACCCACCATGTCGCGGATGTAGAGTTGCACCACCTCAGCGCCGGCGCAGCTGCCGGTGTTGGTTACCGTCACGCTGGCTGTGATACTGCCCGTGGCCGTCATGGCATTGCTGCTCAAAGTGAGCGGACTATAGCTGAAAGTGGTGTAGCTCAATCCGTAGCCAAACGGGAATAACGCATCGTTGGGCACATCGAGATAATTAGAAGTGTATTTGGTAAACCACTTTGGATTAGGGCGACCGGTGTTGAGATGGTTATAATAGATGGGTATCTGCCCCTCGTTGCGAGGCATGGTCACTGTGAGCTTGCCGCCGGGCGACACATCGCCGAAGACCACGTCGCAAATGGCATCGGCAGCCTCACTGCCACCGAACCACACATTCATGATGGCCGGCAGATGCTCTGCCTCCCAGTTCATCACCGTGGCGCGGCCCGAGAAGTTTAACAGCACAATGGGCTTGCCGGTCTTGAGCAGTGCCTCGAGCAGGTCGCGCTGAGCATCGAGGATGGTCAAGCTGCTGCGTGAGCTTGCCTCGCCACTCATCTCGCTGGGCTCGCCCATGGCAGCCACTATCACGTCGCACTGCTGCGCCAGGCGCACGGCCTCGTCGCGCATCACAGCAGCATCGCGCGGGTCACGCATCTCGCGGCCGAACATTGTGGAGTTCTTCTCCAGCTCCTCGTCGTAGCACACGTTGCAGCCCTTGGCATATAGCACCTCGGCCTTGCCGCTCACGGCACGCTGCATGGCTTCGAGCAGGGTGCTGTAGCGGTCGCTTGTTGCCGCCACGCTCCATGTGCCGGGCATGTTGGCACGAGTGTTGGCCAACGGCCCCACAAGGGCTATTTTGCCCTCACGCCTTAGCGGCAGGACATTATCGTCGTTTTTCAGCAGCACAAAGGTTTCAGTCGCAATGCGCCGGGCCTCGGCACGATTGGCCGCTGTGTATATCTCCTTGCCGCGGCGCTTGGCATCGAGGTAACGATAGGGGTCGTCAAACAGCCCTAACTTGTACTTGGCCTCCAGCACACGCCGGCAGGCACGGTCTATCGTCTCGATGCTCACCCGGCCCTCGGCGAGTGATTTCTCGAGCGTGGTGCGATAGGCATCCGAGACCATGTCCATGTCGCAACCGGCATTCAGTGCCAGTGCACCCACCGTCTGATAGTCGCCCATGCCGTGGTTCATCATCTCGCTGATGGCGGTGTAGTCGGTCACTACAAAGCCGTCAAAGCCCCACTGGTCGCGCAACACCTCGGTCATGAGCCATCGATTGGCCGACGCCGGCACATAGTCGATGGTATTGAACGAGCTCATGAAGCTCCCCGCCCCGGCTTCGACACCGGCTTTATAGGGCTCGAAATACTCATTAAACATGCGCACACGGCTCATGTCCACCGTGTTATAGTCGCGGCCGGCTTCGGGCGCACCATACAGTGCAAAGTGCTTCACGCACGACATCATGGTGGCACGGTCGGTAAGGTCCTGACCCTGATAGCCCTCTATCATGGCGCGGCAAATGGCGGCACCAAGATACGGATCCTCGCCATTCCCCTCGCTCATGCGTCCCCAGCGCGGCTCACGGCACACGTCAACCATGGGGCTGAACGACCAGCAGATGCCGTCGGCAGTAGCCTCAAGGGCAGCTATGCGTGCCGAGCTGCGAATGGCATCCATGTCCCAACTCATCGACAGCGCCAACGGAATGGGGAATATCGTTTCATAGCCGTGAATCACGTCCATACCGAAAATCAACGGGATGCCTAAGCGGCTTTTCTTCACTGCCACGTCTTGCAACTGGCGTATCTGACGCTCGCCCTTCATGTTGAACAAGCCGCCCACGCCACCGGCTTCGATAAGGTCAACCACGTTACCACTCACCGAGCTGCCTGTGATGATGTCGCCGGTCACCGGCAGGTTGAGCTGTCCGATCTTCTCTTGAAGTGTCATGCGGCTCATCAGGTCGTCAATAAAGTGGTTCATGCGCTCATTTTGGGGAGCGGCACCACGGGCTGCCAGTGCACACACAGCCACCATGGCAAAGATTGTGATTTTATATTTCATTACACTAAGAATTACATTGTTACTATCGCGCAAAGATACTGAAAAATCCCGAGTTTCAATGCCGCCAGCAAAGAATATTCATGATTTCAAGTTTCACGCATAGAAAATTCGCACTCATTGCACTACCAAGAAAACATTTGGCAACTGCTGCATAACGGCAGCTAAGTGTGCTAAATTCAATTCAAATTCCGAAAGATGTCAACTTGCTCACTGAGTTGCGAGTAGAGAGTGGTGAACAAAGGTGCTCGTTTCACGAAAAAACATGAAAAAATTTACTGCCTAACCCTTAATCCATACTACCTAATCCATACTCCTTAACCCTCAATCCTTAACCCTCAATCCTTAATCCTCAAGTTTCTAAACTTTTATAAACTTGAATTCTTGTATCATAGTTCTTGGCAATGGCGCTGGAAAAACAGGACACGAGAGGGCAAGGACGATTCGACGTCTTCGCATCGACATACTTGAGCGATATTCTTCAGTTTTAATAGCCCAATTCGTCTTTCAGGTAACTAAAGACATATCCTGAGGACTGGAAATAAAGGCCAGTGCTGGGATTGTTTAATTTCTCAAACAAACGGGAAGAATAGACTGCATCAAAAGCCTCTTGCATGGAGAGTCTATGCTCGTCCATAAGCCTGAATATCATGTCTTTCACGATATCGGCTTTCATGTTCTGATATTCAGCTTTGGACACGTTCATAACTTAACTAATTTGTCAACAGCCCTTTGCGTACAGAAGGCATATTGGAAAGTAATACCCTTGATGTACCGAATGCGGTTGAGAAACTCATCAAACGTGATGTAACCTTGCTTGAAACGGGCGATTTGGGCCCCGATACGGTCATCAACTATCGGGCCATAAACGATGTCAAAATCATGTAGGGTGCGTCCATTGGGCTCTGAGCGATAATCATAGACAAAGTGCGCCCATTCGCTTGTGTACCCCTCAAATCGTTTGCAACGGAAACGGTCAAACAGGCTATCGTCAAATTCATAGACGTTAACAATAGGCGTTGCATCCTCAAATACAGCCTTGAATTGAGCCATCTCCATTGCTTGAGCCTCTTCGGTTGAAAGATAAAAGGCACGTCCAAAGTCCTTGTTCGGTCTGGATTTTGATAAATCAATCTGCTCAATATCAACAATCGTGCCGTGGTAAAGTTTCATAGCGACCCTCCTTTCCGCCGGCAATAGGAACGTAGTGTCTGGATATTGTCGTCAACCGAAAGCGTGTGCATGATATTGTAATGCTTATCGCACAACTCAAGGGCACCATACCGGCTCAGATAGTGATAGGCTTGCGCCTCGGTAACTTTGCATAGAGCAGAAAATTCGGCCACCAGCAAGATGAGGTATTCTATTTTATCCAACACCAAATTAGACATGGCTATTCTTTTTTCACGTTTAACCTATTCTCTCAATGTGCAAAATTAGCGTTAATTTTCCGGGGATGCAAGTTTCACGCATAGAAAATTCGCACTCATTGCACTACCAAGAAAACATTTGGCAACCGCTGCATAACGGCTGCTAAGTGTGCTAAATTCAATTCAAATTCCGAAACTTGAAATTCATGGCTCATAATTCACAATTAATTCGTAATTTTGCACAAAAGAGTAGTAAGAGTCATGAAACAGGACATACTTTATATCGTCATCCCATGCTTCAACGAGCAGGACATGCTGCCCATCACCACGGCCACCATGGTCGAGAAGCTGCGGCAGCTCACTGCCCACGGGCTCATTGCGCCCGAGAGCAGAATCCTCTATGTGGACGATGGCTCGACCGATGCCACATGGTCGCTGATAGAGCAGCACAGCCGTGAGGGCATCGAGGTGTGCGGCGTCAAGCTGGCTGCCAACGTCGGACACCAGAACGCCTTGATGGCAGGGCTGGAGAGCGCATGCAGCAAAGCCGACATCATTGTCAGCATTGATGCCGACTTGCAAGACGACATCAACGTCATCGACTTGATGATCGAAAAATATGAGCATGGGTGCGACATCGTGTACGGCGTGCGCCGCGAGCGCAAGACCGACACTTGGTTCAAGCGCAACACTGCCTTAGCTTTCTATAAAATCATGCAACGTCTGGGTGTGAAATCGGTTTACAATCATGCCGACTACCGCCTGATGAGCCGCAGGGCCGTGAGCCAGCTCCTCAAGTACCGCGAGCGCAACCTCTTCTTGCGCGGCATGGTGCCACTGGTGGGCTATCGCAGCGAGTGTGTGTACTACGACCGCAGCGAGCGCAAGGCCGGCCAGAGCAAATACCCCTTAGCAAAGATGATGAGCTTTGCCGTGGATGGCATCACCTCGTTCAGCATCAAGCCCGTGCGCATGGTGCTCAGCTTAGGCATTATCTTCACGCTGATTGCACTGGCAATGTTCGCCTATGCTCTGGTGGCCTATTTCACCGGGCGTGCCGTGAGCGGATGGGCATCACTCATCATGTCGCTGTGGTTTATCGGGGGCTGCGTGCTCATCGGGCTGGGCATCGTGGGCATCTACATCGGCAAAATCTACATCGAGGTGAAAGATCGTCCGCGCTACAACGTCGAAACCGAGCTATTCCAATAACACTCAGAATATGAGTCATCACCACCCCACGACACACGGCTGCCAATGGCGCATACCGGCCTTGCTGGCACTGCTGGCAACGGCATGCCTGCTACTGGTGTCGCCCGACAGCTACCTGCACGACCTGTTCAACCGTGTGGACTCGGCATGGTTCTACATGTGCGGCAAGGCATGGATGGAGGGGATGACGCCATACGTCGATTTCACCGACTCAAAAGGGCCGCTGCTATGGCTCATCTACGGTGCCGGCTACCTCATCAGCCGGCACGACTACACCGGGGTGTTCTGGCTCAGCTGCATGAGCTATGCCCTCACACTTTGGCTCATCTACCGGTCGGCACTACTGCTGACGGGCAACAGGCGCTGGGCACTGCTGTGCGCCACGCTCATGCCTTTAGCCTACTTCTACCCATATATTCACGAAGAGATAAAAACCGAAGACTTTGCGCAACCATTCATCGCGCTATGCCTCTACAGCACCACACTGCTCACGCAAGCCCCCCGGCTCACCGCTGCGGCCGTGCGACGCTCGCTCGCAGCCATCGGGCTGAGCATTGCTTGCCTGCTGATGATGAAATACTCGCTTGCCGGCATGACGGCAATCTTTGCACTGCTGGCCCTGCCGGCAGCCAAGCGACAAGGCCTGTCGCCATCGAAGTCAATAATGTGGGGATTAGCCGGCTTTGCTATCGCATTGCTGCCGTGGGCTGCATATTTTGCCCTGGCAGGCAATTTCACGGCATTTGTGCAGGAATATTTCATTAACACCTTCGACACACTGCACCACCTGCGCCACCAAAATGGCACCATTATCGACATCTTGCTCAAGTTGCGCCACCACCACATCGTCACCCTGTTCCCGCTGCTGTGCGCCGGCGGAGCCATTGTGCATGCCTTAGTGTTCAAGCACCAGCGATGGGTGGCCATAACAGCCACCGCATGGTTTTTCATCGGCACCGTGCCCAACGCCTGGTGGATCTACTACTACAACTCATGCACATGGACTCTCTACTTCGGCATCACCGCCGTGGCTGTGCTGTGCAGCCGCCGCATGAGCGCCCCGCCGCGTGCAGTGATTGCGACAGCAGCCCTTGCCGTAACGGCGGCCACCGGGGCTTGGAGCATAGCCATCACTCCGCAAAACTTCTTCACATCACACAATAAAGCCCGCGACACCTATTACCGCTATGCCTATCTCATGCAGCAGGTGGAGCAGCCCAAAGTCATCTATTGGGACATCTACAGCACCGGCTTTGAGACAGCCGCCGGCGGACTGCCCGGGTGCAAGTACTGGGCCGGACAAAACGGTGCCACACCTGCCATGCAACGCGCTCAGGAACAGGCCGTGAAAAACGGCGAGGCCGACTTCGTCTTAGTGGCCGACACCACACATCACGCACAACTCACCGCCTGGGGCTACAACGTGTGGGACTACAACGACCGCAACAACACCGGCCGCTGCGACGACCTGCTCTACACCCTCTACACTCGCCACCAGCTTAAAGCACCGCCACCCGGCTTTGCGCCACCCACACCACATGAAATCATCACCAAGCGATGGCACTTGCAATAATTTTTACTATATTTGCAAAAAATAAATTGTCATGGCAAATAAGTCATCATTAACAACCGAACAACGTCAGGAACAACGGCTCTCCACTATCTTGCAGCGCGAGCTGGGCCGAATGCTCGAAAAAAACAGCAACGAGATGCAAGACGAAGTGGAGCGCGAACTGCTCGACAATCCCGCCCTGGAGCGCAGTCAGGCCGACGACGAGCTTAACAACACCACCGAAGACGGCCGCCGCAGTGAGTCGAGCGAGCAAATGCAGCGCAACGACTACGGCGACGAAGACGACGTGATGCCCACACAGCGCTACCGTGCGGCCAACCATAGTGCCGACGACACCTACTACACACCCGAGGTGGTGAACGAAACCACCCTGGCCGAATATCTGCTCGAACAAATCTCAGAGCGCGAACTCACCGACCATGAAAAGGTGATTGCAACCAACATTATCGGCAACCTCGACAACAACGGCTATCTGCAACGTTCCACCCGTGCCATTGCCGACGACATAACATTTAACGACAACATCGACACCGACCCCGAACAAGTGGAGCAAGTGCTGGCCATCGTGCGACAGCTCGACCCGCCGGGCATCGCTGCACGCAATTTGCAAGAATGCCTCATGCTGCAACTAAAGCGCAAAAGCGGCGACGATGCCACGATAGCACTCACCATCATCGAGCGGTTTTTCAGCGAATTCTCACACAGGCGCTTCGACACCATCTGCTCACAACTCAAGATCGACAAGTCCACACTCGACAGAGTAAACAGGCGTGAGATACAGACGCTTAACCCCAAGCCGGGCAGTGCTTACTCGGGCGGACCCTCGGAAACGCAAAACAGCCAGATTTCGCCCGACTTCATCGTCGAGGTGAACGGAAACACACTCACACTGGCACTAAACAACAACATTCCGGAGCTGTGCATTGCCGAAAGCTATGAGCGCTCAATGGCCGATTACAAAAACAACCCTCCCGTAACCCGCGAGCGAAAAGACAACCGACAAATCGTGATGAAGGCCTACAATCGCACTCAGAACTACATCAAACTGCTCAAGATGCGCCAGCAGACGCTATTCAAGTGCATGGATGCCATCATCAAGCGGCAGAGGGAATACTTCTTTACCGGCGACAGTGCCGACTTACGGCCACTCACGCTACAGAACATTGCCGACGACGTGGCTATGGACGTATCGGTGATTTCACGAGCCACGACCAACAAATATGTTGACACACAATGGGGCATCAAGCCGCTGAAGTTTTTCTTCTCCGAGGGCATCGACGGTGTTTCCACACGCGAAATCAAAGAAGCCCTCAAGCGCATCGTCGATAGCGAAGACAAGCGCCACCCCTACAGCGACAGCACCCTGTGCGACTTGCTTAACCGCAACGGCTACAACATAGCCCGCCGCACCATCAGCAAGTATCGTGAGAGCCAAGGCATACCCAAAGCATCACTGCGTAAAATCATACACTGACACTCCCGGCTGTGACAACCCACCGGGCCACTTGACGAAAAACATTATCACTACATAATGAAACGATATAACATTAACAGGCTCATTGCCGGCTCGGCACACTTCTTCTCATCGGTGCTCAGCCCACTGGTCATGCCCACCTATGGCGTGTTTCTCGTGCTGTGGACATCGGTGCTGTGCCTGCTGCCCATGGGCACACGCATCATGGTGCTAATCATGATATTCGGCATCACCACCGTGCTGCCGATTAGTGCCATCGGCGTGCTGCACCATTTCAAGATTATCAGCAACAAGCGGCTCGACAAGCGCAACGAGCGGCTCATCCCCTACGCCTTTGCCGTGCTGTGCTATGCCGCCGCTGCTTTCTACCTTAATAACATCCACTCACCCATGTGGTTCATCATGTTTGCTGCCGGAGGCGGACTGGCATGCCTGGTATCACTCATCGTGAACCTGTGGTGGAAAATCAGTGCCCACATGGCGGGCATTGGTGGCATCGTGGCATTGCTGTATCAAATTCATGTGCAAGGGCTCAGCGCCTTCAACCTGTTCTGGGTGCTGTGCTTCACTATTCTGCTGGCAGGCATTTTAGGCACATCGCGCATGGTGCTCAAGCGCCACGACCTGCTGCAAGTGCTGGCAGGCTTTGCCAATGGCTATGCCTGCGTGACACTGATGATAAAACTATTCGGTTAATTGTTTCAATCATTATTAATTCCTGCATAATGAACAGCGCATTTGACTATAACCGCCGCAAGACGGTGAGCGTGAACGTGGGCGGCGTGCCCATGGGCAGCGACTACCCCATAAGAGTGCAATCGATGACCAACACCGACACCAACGACACCGAACGCAGTGCCGAGCAGTGCCTGCGCATAGCCCAAGCCGGGGCACACTATGTGCGGCTCACGGCACAAGGCGTGCGCGAAGCCGAAGGCATAGGCATGGTGCGCAACCTGCTGCGCAAGCAAGGTTGCAATGTGCCGTTGGTGGCCGACATTCACTTCAATCCACAGGCGGCATTTGCTGCCGCCGCACTCACCGACAAGGTGCGCATCAACCCCGGCAACTTCGTGGATCCGGCACGCACCTTCAAGCATCTCACCTACACCGACGAGCAGTATCAGGCCGAACTTCAAAAAATACACGACAAGCTGCTGCCGTTCATCGAGATTTGCCGCGAGCATGGCACTGCCGTGCGCCTGGGTGTGAACCACGGGTCGCTGAGCGACCGCATCATGAGCCGCTATGGCAACACAGCCGCCGGCATGGTTGAGAGCGTGATGGAGTTTCTGCGAGTGTTTGTGGCCCAGGATTTCCACGACGTTGTCATCAGCATGAAAGCCAGCAACGTCGTGGTCATGGTCGAGGCCGTGAGGCGCGTGGTGGCCGCAATGGATGCCGAGGGAATGCACTTCCCGTTGCACCTGGGAGTGACCGAAGCCGGCTTCGGCGAGGACGGACGCATCAAGAGCGCAGTGGGCATCGGCACTCTGCTGAGCGAAGGACTTGGCGACACCATTCGCGTGTCGCTCAGCGAAGACCCTGAGCTGGAAATTCCGGTAGCCAACAAGCTCGTGAAATATGTCACCGCACGGCAAGGGCACCCACACATCGAGGGCAGCCTCAGCAAGGGCTATGACCCGCTGTGCCCGCCTCACCGCGCCGCAGCCACCGTGGCAGGGCACCGCACGCCACTCGTGGTGAGCGAGATGACCGATGATGCCACCATGAAACCCGACTTCACACCCGACCAGCTGGGTGACCTTTACGGCCAGCTGCTGGTCGTCACACCCGAAAACGCCAACATACCCGGCTCACTGCTGCAACAGCTTCACCAGCTTGCCGACGAGGGTAACACACTGCCGGTTATCGCCCGCGTACACTACGACGACACCGACCTCGAGTGGCTGCAAGTGAAAGCCGGCGCCGACCTGGGGCCGGTGGTGATGAGCGGCCTGGTGGATGGCATCTGGATTGACGCACCGGCCTATGACAACCAAGACGATGTGACGCGCATCGCCTTCGGCATCCTGCAAGCAGCAAGGCTGCGCATGAGCAAGACCGAGTTTATCTCGTGCCCGTCGTGCGGACGCACTCTTTTCGACCTGCAGACCACCGTGCACCGCGTGCAGCAGGCCACGGCTCACCTGTCGCACCTCAAGATTGGCGTGATGGGATGCATTGTCAACGGGCCGGGCGAAATGGCCGACGCCGACTATGGCTATGTGGGTGCAGGCCCGGGACGCATCAGCCTGTATAAGAACAAGCAGTGCGTGGAGAAGAACATTCCCACTGACGAGGCTATCGACCACCTCATCGCCCTGATCAAGGCCGGCGGCGACTGGCGAGAGCCAATTAATAATTAATAATGAATAATGAATAATTACTAATGAATAATGAATAATGAATAATGAATAATGAATAATGAACAATGAATAATGAATAATGAATAATTGACAGTTGGGCTGACGCGAACAGGCTCTCCCCCCTTAGGTTATCTTAGAAACACCTAAGTCATCCTATAAAATCCTAAGACTTTTATGAAATAAGAATCGAGGCTTGGAACTTTCCAAGCCTCGATCTTCTATATATGTAACTTGATTGTTACTTGTTGAGGATGATGCGAATTATTGCGTTCACGTCATCCACATCCACTGCATCGTCATCATTGACATAGGCACGACGGTCGTAGTTCTCGGCCTGATCTTTGCCCAGAATGATGGCAATGATGATGTTCGCGTCATCCACATCCACGCGGCCGTCGAGGTTCACATCGCCCTTGATAGTCTCTACGGGCTCTTCGGCAGTCTCGTTGAGCACGATGTCGATGTGTCCGCCATCGCTCACTTCGGTCTGTGCTAAGAAGTAGGCGCGGAACGGATCCACGTTCTGAGTGTCGGCACTCACGACGAAGCGGTTGCCCTGTGCGTTCATTGTGTAGATGTTATCGAGGTTTTGGTCGATAAACGAGCCTATCATCACATAGTTGTCGGCCGAAGTATAGGCAATGGGGTCGGGCTTGAGAAGCACGTTCTCGGCAGCCATAGTCACGGGCTTGCCGATGAGCTTGCTGTTCACTGCCATCACATAGGGCACGTTGGCCTCGATCTGGCTTGCATAGTCAAAGTTGGCAACGCCGTCGTTCTCCTGGTTGAAGTAGAGCATCCAGTAGTCCTTGCCGGCGTCGGTGCCTGCATTGTAGCGTTGCAGCTCGCTTCCGGCAGCAGTAACCGATGTGGGAGCAAATGGCAGCACCACAGTGCTGAAGCCACCGTCCTGACCGGCCACGCGACCGGTAGTGAAAGTGCGCTCATAGCTCACAGTGCCTGCGGTGAAGCTCTGCGGGATGAAGTAGGGGTAACCATCCTTCAGTGCAATGCTTGAAGCAGTGTTGCCGGTAACGACGTTAAGGCCGGCGATGCTCTGCGGAGCAGTTGCGCCTTCGTCGAGCACATAGATGGTGTTGGGGTTATCGTTAGGCACGATGTTGTTCAGGGTGATGCCTTCGAGGCTCACGGCAGCCACGTCGGCAGCCACCTGGAAGTTCTCCACGGGCTTCACGCCGTTACGAGTGCCGTCGGCAGTCCAGGTGATGATACCGGGCTTGATGTCGTAGTACACCGAGTGTCCGGGCTCAACGATGTTGTCAACGTGAGAAGCGTCCTCGCTGTCGGGCACATTGTTGCGTGCGTAGATGTTCATTGCGTAGGTCGAGCCATAGGCTAAGTTGTCGAAGTCGAAGTAGTAGGTCTTCGTCTCACCGGCAGCCAGCGAGATTGTCTGCTGCTTGTAGGTCACCATCGAGCCACCTACCACCGAACCGTCTTCGTTCTTCTCGACGATGAACAGCGGAGCCAGCACATACTTGTTGTACTCGCCGTTGCTGTGGTTGGTGATAGCTGCGCTGAAGCGTGCGTGACTGTCGTAGATCACGTCGAAGTCACCAGCGTTGTCGGCAGGTACCGAGTTTTCGGTCTTGATAACTACCGAGAGGTTGAGCTCTTCGGCTTCGGTGCTCTCGGCGATATTGACGGTCGTTTGAGCTATGGTATTATAGTATCCATACTGGTCGATGAGCATCACCCGCACGGTCTTGTTGCCCGACGATGCCGGGGTCACGTTGAAGGTGATGGTGTTCTCCTGGCCGGGAAGCACTTCACCGGTTACCACGGTAGTATATTGTGAATACTCGTCGATCTGCTGGCCGCCGAAGTCGAGGTACAGGTCGCCGTAGAAGCGGTCAACACTGTTGTTCTTCAGTGTGACGTGGATTTGCTCCTTCGCGTTCACGCGCTCACCGCCGGTGAACTCCCAGTTGGTGGCTTGCAGGTTGATAACGGGATGTGCGCTTGCCTGGCAGTCGGTGTTGCTCATGTTCACCTCCAGGTAGTGGCGGTCGGCTTCCTTCATCACCTTCCAGTCGGTGGTGCCTTCAAGCTGATACACGCCCACCAAGTGGTAGGTGCCGGTAAGGCCTGCACCGAAGGGGATGACCAGGCTTGAGTTGGATGCAACGCCGCTACCGAAGCTGTGGGTCTGACCCAGGGCCGACGTAGTGACCTGCATATAGACGTTGTCTTCTGAGTTGGGAAGCACGCTGAAAGTGCCGTCGGCGGGGTTGAGCAGTGCAAGAGCAGTCTTGAACTTCTTGCCCGAGCCGGAGTGATCAGAGTAGCCCACCTTCACAATCTTAGACTTATAGATCTTGAACGGAAGCGAAGCAGCATCGCGCTCCCATCCGCTGGGGCCGTTGGTGAATGTAACGGTGAGGGCGGGTTCTTCCTCGTCGTCATCGCCACTGGGGGTAGCACCGCCGGGCACGATGTTATAGACGATGTTCTGCTTCATGTTATAGCCCTCGGCACTTGCCGAGCCGCCAATTCCGCTGGCTTTGGGATTGAGCACGGCAAGCTGGAAGTAGCCGTTGCCCATTCCACCCCAACCCCAGTTGATGTGGAAGTAGTCGCCATATTCATAGCCATCGCAGATAAACGAGTGACCGCCGCCACTGCCGGCAGTGCCGTTATAGATCATCGGGCGACCGGCTGCCAGCTCGGCATACACCATGTCGTCCCACACCTCCTGGGTGTAGTCGTTGCGATAAGCCAGCTTCGAGCCGTAGCCGAACAGCGCGAAGCCCTTGGGGATGTCGTCGGTGTAGGCACCTGTTGCCGACACGCCATATTGCGACTTGATGGCGCAGCCCACATAGAGCATCAGGTGAGCCACAGCTTTGGTATAGACTTCGTCCTCGGCACCGGTGTAGGTGTCGCGCATGTGCTCCCAATCGAAGGTGGTGATGGGCAGTTCGTCCATTTGCACGGTGCTGTAGTTGTAGTTGCCGTCGCTATAGGTAAACGAATAGGCAGGAATAACCTGCGACGTCTGTGCGGGGAACTTATGGAAGTTCATGATTTGCGACATGGCGGTAGCCACACAGCCGGTATAGGCCAGTTCATAGCCGTCGGCCTCGTCGTCTGAGTTCATAAACTGCGGACACTCGTTCCAGTAGGGAGTAGCCTGGTCCCACTTGGTGGTAATCAACGGGGCGATAGAGTTGCGCGTGGGCACGGCAGCCTTGCGTGGTGCAGCAAGCAGGCGTGCAGCCTCGCCGTCGCTCATGGTGTCGAGCGCCTTGATTTGCTCGGCATAGCCATCGAGCCAGCTCTTCATGTTTGCGGGAATCTTCGTTGCGTCGAAGTAGCCGGCATCGCTATAGCCCAGAATGGGGTTGGTGCGATCGTCACCACTGACGATGACAAAGCCGCCATTGTCGGCAATGTTGAAGACATAGTAGTAGGCTGATGCATCGGCACTCTGAGCACGCTTTGCACCGGCAGGTGTGTTAACGGCTGCCATCACTTTGCGACCCTGAGCAAAGGTTTTTGCTTCGTTCAGTGCCTGTGAGGGGCTCACCACACCTGCTAATAGCGTCAACGGCAAGAGAATAGCCAACACTAAAAGCAAATTTTTCTTAATACTCATAATAAAAAAAGGTTTGTTAATGTGTAAAAATATATAATTAGTCAATATTCAATCTGCTTTTTACATTTTGCCAGCACTTTACAGCATTCGCGTAAATTGAGCTTGCAAATATAGGTATTTTTTTTCACTTTAATGCCTACCTTCAAAAAAAATCAACAAAATGGTCATTCGCTTAATCGTAATCAGCCCAAAGGCCATTAACCAGCAAAGCCTCTTGCTCTTAGACATCACGCAAAACGCAAGAGCACGGCATCATAGGTCACTCGTAAGTCACACCGAACAACGAAGTCAAATCATGCTCGTCATAGGGCCATGCGCTTGACACATACACCAGGCGCAACCCTTCATAGTCGCGCGGCACGATGAGCCTGTCCACGGCACTCCACCGTGGGGGGCCATAGTCGTAAGATTCCCGCTCGAGCAGTAGCCGGCCTTCCACGGCATCAAAGCGATAAAAGCCGCCACCGGCACAATGGTCCTGCGGCTCAAGCAGCTCACGATGCAAGTGCACCATTCCCAGGCGCAAATGCCCGTCGGTAGTCAATATAAATTTCGGGTAAAGACTCATTATCTAATAAGTTTAGGTTTTAACAGAACGAGGTTCGTGGTCTTCATTATTTTGCACAAAATTAGCCATTCCATTTCTATATCACAAGTTTTAGTCGAAAATGCCGACTATAAGCATCAGCAAATTTGCATATTTGATGCAGGTTGCGTAACTTTGAGCACATTAATTCGCCTCATGATGAAAAAAGCTCTACTGCTTGTCTGCTTAGCGACATTGCTCCTGCCAGCCACCACCGCCCAGCCTCTGCCCACACGCGGCATAGGCATGTACCCGGGCAATCCGGCAGAATATTTCGGGCCAACGATAGTGCCCGGTGGCGACTATCGCAACGTGGCACTACATCGCCCTGTGCGCCAGTCGTCGGCATGGGATTTCAACCTCACGGCACAGCTGCTCACCGATGGAGTAATAAGCCATGAAGAGCCGGCATGGCTATCGGTCAGCACACCCGCCGGTGAGCATCCCATGCCGGGGCGCGAGGCCACCATCGACGGCAACGAGTGGACCAGCTGCACGCTGATGGGCAGCGACACCTGGCTGCAATATGACTGGCATGGCATGAGCATTGATGTGGACGAGGTGCAACTGGTGTGCAGCATGGCATATATGCCCGAGCGCAGCTCAGGCTCGGTGATGCGCTTGCTCACATCGAGCGATGGCAAGCACTGGACGGTGGCCGATGAGTGTAGTGCCGACTCACTGCCCGGCACCTCTTCACGCCGCCAAGTGCATAGCGACCCCAACAAACAAGACTCGGGCGACCGCCTGCTTCCCACACGCAACATCAATCATTCATTCAAGTTGCCCGTAGCCTCTCATTCTCACTTACGCATCGAGCTGAAATCCCCTGCCGCGGCTCACTGGACCATCACCGAAGTCAGAATGCGGCGGGGCGGCACAGCAGCTCGCCACATCCTGCCGGCCACTCACTTCACCAGCGCTTGGCGCAGCAGCGGCAAGAATAGTGATGAATGGCTGGAAATCGACCTTGGCGCTGACGCCACCATTGACAAGGTGAACATGCACTGGATTGACACCCCTGCTCCGGTACGCGTCGAGGTGAGCGACAATAGTCATGACTGGCGTGTGGCAACCGCCGTCACCCGCGCTGAGCAGTGTGGCATGCAAGAAATAACGTTTACTCCTACTCGCTGCCGATATGTACGCCTCGGCATGCCTCGTGCCGAAGGTGACACCACTTGTTACACCCTTAGCGAGGTGGAAGTGATGGGCACAGGCGGAGTCACCATCGTGCCTCATGCTCCGGCAGGGCGTGATGGAAGCCGATGGCTGCTTGACGGCGGCGACTGGCGCCTGCAACGCGCTTCGTTAGTGCCGGCCGGCGGCGAGAGCATATCAATGCCCGACTTTAATGCCGGCGAGTGGTTGCCGGCAACCGTTCCGGCCACGGTGTTGTCGAGCTACGTCAACGCCGGAGCCTTGCCCGACATGAACCATGACGACAACTTGCTATTAGCCTCCGAGTCGTGGTTCGGCGGCGACTTCTGGTATAGGCGCACCTTCGACCTGCCTCGCGAAATGACCGGGCGGCGGGTGATGCTCAACCTTGACGGCATCAACTGGAAGGCCGACATCTGGCTAAATGGTGAAAAAATGGGACGCATTGAGGGAGCTTTCAAGCGCGGCAAATTCGACATCACTCCCTACCTGAAGCCCACCGGCAATGTGCTCGCTGTGCGCATTATTGCCAATGCCAACCCCGGCGGAGTGAAGCTGAAGACAGCGCAGAGCACCGACTTCAACGGCGGCATCTTGGGTGCCGACAACCCCACATTCCATGCAACCATAGGCTGGGACTGGATTTCTACCATTCGCGGCCGCAACATTGGCATCTGGGACGATGTCTATCTCACCGCCTCGGGCGACGTTACAGTGAGTGACCCGGTGGTGACAACCATCCTTGCCACCGGCGACACCCTTGCCACCATCACACCTGCCGTTATGCTCACCAACCATGCACTACATCCCGTGAGGGGTACGATCACCGGCCACATAGGCAATATTCGTTTTGACCAAGACATAGCACTCCCTGCCGACACAACTATAGAGGTCGTCTTCTCTCCCGACGACTACCCCCAACTGCGACACCGCCGCATGCGCCTGTGGTGGCCCAACGGCTATGGCGAGCCATACTTGCACGAAGCAGAATTCTCGTTTGCCGCAGCCGGCCGTCCCTGCGACAGCATTCATTACCGTGCCGGCATCCGCCAGGTGACCACCACCGGCCGTGACTCGCTGTTACGCATCTACGTCAATAACAGGCGCGTGGTGCCATTGGGCGGCAACTGGGGCTTCAGTGAGAATAACCTTAACTACCGCGGCAGGGAATATGATGCCGCCGTGCGCTATCATCGCGAAATGAACTGCAACATGATTCGCAACTGGGTGGGAATGACTGCCGACGAAGAGTTCTACGATGCTTGCGACCGCTATGGCGTCATGGTGTGGCAGGACTTTTGGCTGGCCAATCCCGCCGACGGCCCCGATCCTGCCGATGAACCGATGTTTATGGACAATGCTCACGACCTGGTCAAAAAGATACGCCGGCACCCATGCATCACCATTTATTGCGGTCGCAACGAGGGTTATCCGCCTGAGACTCTCGACCGAGGACTGCGGCAGGCCGTAGCCGAATTACACCCGGGCATGGACTACATCTCAAACTCGGCCGACGATGGAGTGAGCGGTCACGGACCATATCACGCCCTTGCTCCGGCTGAATATTTCTCGCGCCAGACGGGCAAGCTGCACACCGAGCGCGGCATGCCCTGTGTGATGACAACAGAAGGTCTGAGCCGCACCTTGGATGCCGGGCACCTATGGCCGCAAAACGAGTTCTGGGGGCGGCACGACTTCACCTTGCAAGGTGCGCAGCGCGGCGAGTCGTTTAACCGTATGATAGCCGACGACTTCGGTTCACCGGCTTCAATGCGGGAGTTTACCGAGTGGGCGCAGTGGGTAAACTACGAGGGCTACCGTGCCATGTATGAGGCCGGCAGCCGCGATCGCATGGGGCTGCTGATATGGATGAGTCACCCCTGCTGGCCCACAATGGCGTGGCAGACCTACGACTACTACCTTGAGCCCACGGCAGCCTACTTCGGCGTGAAGCATGCCTGCGAGCCATTGCATGTGCAGTGGAACCCCATCACAACCAATGTTGAGGTGATTAATCGCTCTGCGGGCCACCAGCAAGGCACCGTCAAGGCAGTAGCTATTGCACTCGACGGAACGGAGCTATGGGCTGAAAGCAGGCCATATAATTGCGACGAAGACACTACGTTGCAGGCTATGCCGGTAGCGCTTCCGTCCGATTTCAGAGGCGTGTATATTTTGCGGTTGACGCTTACCGACAATCAAGGTCGGTTGCGTTCTCAAAACGACTATGTATGTTCCACGTCAGGCAGTCGCAAGGTGTTGCGCACACTGCCGCAGGCTATAGTTGATGCCGCGGTAACGATGAGTGGCACTAAAGCGATTGTTACGCTTGAGAACACGGGCACTGTGCCGGCAATGATGCTCCGGCTTAATCTCAATGGCAGTGACGGCGAGCAGATACTGCCGGTGATCTACAGCGACAATTATTTCCACCTGCTTCCCGGCGAGCGCCGCACAATCACCATCGAGTGGAACCCCGCCGATGCCCGCAACACCACACCACAAATTGAAATTACAGGTGCTAATGTACTGCCAATAATGGTTACTTTTTGAACCTGGTGTAACTATCTTTTAAAACATAGGATTTTTCCACGGTTTTCTTACTCATATTTCGTCCAACACTGAATATTTAACGTGTGGTAAAGAAGCATTTAGTCTTGTGGTTTTTATCAGTTTACAAGATAGATTTCGCAAGTGTCAAAATTGATTTCCCAGTTACCATCAGGAATGCTTTCCCATTGATATTTGGCTGCCATTGCGTCCCACCACTGCTGGAACTTGGTGCTGGTCTCGCCCAAATCGGCTACCAGACGTTCATAGAGTTCCATATTGTCGGCAGTAAGTATCTTTGCCAACTCGTTCAGTCCATTGCGACGCTCAAACAGTCGCTGTATCTCGTCTTTTTCTTCAGGTGTCACCTGTCCAACTAATTTCTTCATTATTTTTATAGTTTATCAAAAGGGTCTAAATAATCTATTTCTTCAATCTCGGGATTTTCGGGCAAAAATGTGCCTTTTTGACGAATTTTTGCCAATAATTCACGCGAAGCGTTGCGCTCTAGGTGCGCAACCACACATTGCTCGTGGCTCGGAGTATTGACTTCGAGCGTGGTTTTGCGGTTGAACCACACACAGCGTCGGCACTGCCAGGCGTCGCAGTTGCGGCAAATGGGCGCGTACCCTAACTTGTAGAGTTGCTTGTTGGGGATGTTGAGACCCGATTGCAGGTCGCCCACACTGTCGGCCTCGTTCTCGTAGTAGAATGCCGGACAAATGTAGAATTTGCCATTGGGAGCCAGCGTGATGCAAGTGTCGCCCGCGCCGCAGTTGTTCATCTTGGTGAGCATCATGCGGTCGGTGAGCAGATTAAGCTGGGGCGACCTGCCGTTGACATAGAGGCGTTCAATGGCATCGCCCACTTGTGCTAAAAAGTCACTATAAGCTTGTTGCAAATCATCGGTAAAACAATCCACATCAGTTATTACCACATTCAGCCTTGCCACCTTAGTCAGCCATTTACACAAAACATCGGCGTGGGTGAGAAGTTCAGTCAGAGTGGTGCGTATCACCACTACGGAGCCATTTGAAGGCGTATTTTGCTCCCAGCCATCCAGCACCACAACGTCGGCATCGACAGTTGATGTCTGCATTGGCTTAATGTTGCTGTGATCAATGGTGTGAATCACATCCTTGTATTCCTGTGGCAACTCATATACCGGATAGACAAACTGGATAGTCAGATTTTCAATCATGGCTAAACGAATGCCTGCACGCAAATCTTCCAGCGAGATAGGTTTCTGCTCAGTATTGTCGACCTCATAGTGGCAAAACGATGTGCTCGTGTCATCGAGCATGATAATCATGTATTGAAGCATGGCATCAGCAAATTTGTGGTTCAACATTGGGTTTGTTCTTTTCACACTCCTCGCGCTCTCCCTCCAACTCCAACTTACGGAATAGACGATTCCAATAGTAGTTGTTGGCGCGAACGCGTGCCTTGTGCATCAAGCAGATAGCAGTGGCACGTTGATATACTGTAGGTGTGTCAGCTGCATCGTAGTTCTCGCCTTGACACCAAGCACACCCGCTGGCCACTTCGCAATCAATGCACTCGCGCAGACTCTGCGTGGTGCGGTCCAGCGTGAGGAAGGGGCGCAGCTTATTCTTGTCGATGCCATCATGCACATTGCCGATGATGATGGGTTGCTTCTCACGCAGCGAGTACGCCGCAAAGCGCGTGCAGGGATAAAAATTGCCCGCCGCATCCACGCTCAGCATCTTGCCTGCACCGCACCAGTTCTGATTCTCCAGCTTAGGGTCGAGCGGCTTGCCGATGTGCTCGCTGAAGAATGAGCAGGCATAGTCGCGGTAATAGCCGCCGTCGATGATGGCGTCGGCCAGTTGCATGAGTTGGTCCTCGAAGCGCTTGTCGTCGCCATCGGCCCATACGTCCTCAAACACCACATTGATGTTCACCTCATGGATGCCCAGGCTGTAGAGATGCAGCACGCTCTCGCAGATATAGGGAATGTCGGCACTGCTGATGGTCACCTTGGTGCCGCCGCCGGGGAACTGCTCGAGCCACAGCGGAATGTTGCGCACCACGTCGTCGTAGGAACCGCGCTCCGGCCCCGCGCCCTTCCATATGCGGTTCAAGTCGTGCTTCTGCCGCGTGCCGTCGATGGTGATGCCCACACTCAGGTGTGAGATGTTCTTTTTGATAAACGCCTGCACCGCCGGCGTGTGGTAGTTGATGCCGTTGGTCGAGAACGAGAAGCGGTAGCTGTCGAACCAGTGATGACGCAAACGGAACATTTCTGTTTTCAAATAGTCACAAATGCGGTCTATCAGGTCGATTTCCAAAAACGGCTCGCCACCGATAAAATCCCACACTACGCTCGCCTCTGGGAAGTCGGCCTCGTGACCCAGGATGTAGTCAATAGCGGCCTTTGCGGTTTCCCACGACATCCGCTCCTTCTCATTCTTACCCACCAGGTAACAATACTTGCAAGCCAATTGACAGTCCTTTGTCACTATAAACGTGATGTTCTTGGCAATACCACCTTGCCAAGTTTTATCAGTATTTTTCATTTTAAGTAGTTACGCATACGCTTGTTTAGCGCAACCACCTTTACATGTGCCATAACATGATTGGAGGCAACCATTATAACAACTTGTTATGCATTGTCCTTCACATGATTCTCTGCAACCATAGCATCCAGACATGCATCCATATCCACATCCTACTTTACATGAACTAGTACATCCAGTACAAGAATATTTGCATGTCTGATCAGTACAATATGTTTGTTCTTTGGAATCTATCGTAAATGGAAGTGAACTCGCAAAAATACAACCAAGAATAGGCAATGAATGAGTCGCAATTATTTTGAAAAACTTACGGCGAGATTGTAATTCTTTATTTGGATCTTTCATAATAGTATTATTTATGTTCAACAATTATTTATTATTTCCACTTCAGTATTTTTACCAAACACATACTCAAAACCATCAGCGAATAAAAAACCTCCAACTGTTCTTTCAGGAATATCAACACTTACAGCATCAATGAAATTTATCACCTTGCCAGCATGTACCAGTTTGTCATTTTCATAGACATTTACATTTTTATACATAAATCCACCTTTTAATTCATCATTCGTAAATCCCATTAGGTCCCCGCAATTATAGCGCAACACATTTTTTTTCATATACATACAGAGTCCACTATGATTTGGCCTATAGCTGCCCCAGATTCAGCATTATATAAAAAGAAAAGACGTGGGTCGCTGTACTTGTTTGCTTACCCCGCCTTCAGGCCTTCTCATTGCCCCCACTTCAGAGTAAGCAACGCAGTTAGCCCACGCCGTGCCATATTACACTCCATGTTGTGCGACATCCTTACAGATGCGGCACACTGGTAATACACCCGACATGGACGTTGCCGTTGCCGTTTCTCCGGAAGTGGTTCAAAGTTGCGAAGTTTGAAAGCCGAAGATAAACGTCACGAGTAACGTCCTTATGTTTATCATGTCATGATCATGCCAGCCCATTGGGCTAACTGATCGGCGACAAATTTACAAAATATTTTTTATTCACAATAGTTTTCTTGTATCTTTTTTTAATTTGCAGATAATCGGCTTTGAAATTTATTTGTACCTTTGCCATTATTATGCCAATAATAAAACATATGAATCTTTGTGCTTTGCGGCTTTGTGTTGCTGCATTATTATTGCTGATAAACTTTACGGCAACGGCAAATACACTGCCGTATAAGAATGCGAAGCTGCCTGTTGAAGAGCGTGTTGCCGACCTGCTCTCGCGCATGACTGTGGAGGAGAAGGTGGGACAGTTGCTATGCCTGATGGGGTGGAACTCCTATGTCAGGCAAGGTGATGCCGTGGCAACTACCGCCGAGTTTCGGCAGCAGGTCAAGGAGCAGCATGTGGGCATGTACTGGGCGGTGCTCCGTGCCGACCCATGGACACAAAAGACCCTCACATCGGGGTTAAACCCGCGGCTTGCCGTCAGCGCCGTCAATGCCATGCAGCGCTATGCTATAGACAGCACCCGCTTAGGCATCCCGCTGCTGCTTGCCGAGGAAGCGCCGCACGGTCACATGGCGATAGGCGCCACGGTGTTCCCCACCGGATTAGGCATGGCTGCTACTTGGTCGAGCCGGCTGATGGAGCAGGCCGGACAGGTAATAGGCCGCGAGGTGCGGATGCAAGGCGGCCACATCAGCTATGGTCCCGTTATAGACCTTAGCCGCGACCCTCGCTGGTCGCGCGTGGAGGAGACATTGGGCGAAGACCCCTTTCTGAGTGGGGAAATGGCTGCTGCAATGATCAAGGGCATGGGGGGCGGTAAGTTAGACAGCCCTTATGCCACGGCAGCCACGTTGAAGCACTTCATAGCCTATGGAGCAGCCGAGGGTGGGCAGAACGGCGCACGGTCATTAGTGGGTGAGCGCGAACTGAAACAGTTTTTTCTGCCGCCGTTCAAGCGTGCCATGGATGCCGGTGCACGGTCGGTGATGACAGCCTACAGCGCCATCGATGGCATTCCATGCAGTGCCGACAGCCTGCTGCTCAACGGCGTGCTGCGCACCGAGTGGGAACATGACGACGCATTGGTGGTGAGTGACCTGTTTGCCCTCGACATGATTAGCGGCGGTTACCATTTAGCATCGTCAAGGCTCGAAGCGGCTTGCATGGCACTCAGGGCAGGCGTTGACGTTGACCTGGGCGGAAACTGCTTTCCTCACTTGGTGCAGGCAGTGAATGACGGGCTTGTGAGCACTGAGTGGCTCGATCGTGCTGTGGCACGCGTGCTGCGGCTGAAATTTGAGATGGGACTGTTTGAAAATCCCTATCTTGATGCCCAATCTGCCGCCAGCATGGTGAACAACGATGACGCCGTGAGCGCAGCCCGGCGCATGGCACAGGCATCGGTGACACTGCTGAAAAACAACGGCATCTTGCCGATGAGCCGCAATGCCCGCGTGGCTGTGGTAGGACCTAATGCCGACAACGTGTATAACCAGCTGGGCGACTACACTGCCCCGCAGCCCGATGAGAAAGTAGTAACCATTTTGGAAGGCATTAAGGAGAAACTGCCCACAGGTAATTGCACTTATGCACGCGGATGTGCCGTGCGCGATACTGCGCATTGCGACATTGATGCCGCCGTGCAGGCAGCGCGTGCCGCCGATGTGGTGGTCGCCGTCGTGGGAGGCTCATCGGCAAGAGATTTCCGCACGTCCTATGAGCAGACCGGAGCTGCCGTGACCGGGACCACCGTGAGCGACATGGATTGCGGCGAAGGCTTTGACCGAGCATCGCTGTCGCTGCTGGGCAGGCAGGATGAGCTGCTCAAGGCACTCAAACAAACGGGCAAGCCACTGGTAGTGGTCTATATCGAAGGTCGCCCGCTTGAGAAAAACTGGGCGCATGAGAATGCCGATGCACTGCTTACCGCATATTATCCCGGCGAACAAGGTGGCACAGCCATTGCCGACGTGCTGCTGGGCGACTACAACCCCGCCGGGCGCCTGCCGGTGAGCGTGCCGCGCAATGTGGGGCAGCTACCGGTGTACTACAACCGTCCGGCACCTGCGGCACACGACTATACCGACATGCCGTCATCGCCACTCTACCCTTTCGGCTACGGACTTAGCTACACCACATTCCATTACTCAGACATTGAAGTAACACCGACTGCCAACGGCGACTATGACGTGAGCTTCATGCTCACCAACACCGGCAACCGCAGTGGCGATGAAGTAGTACAACTCTATGTGCATCACGACAGGGCATCGGTCATCCAGCCCGAGCGCACACTGGCGGCATTCGACCGCGTCACGCTCGAAGCCGGTGAGTCGCAACGAGTCACACTACGCATCGCACGTCCTGCCTTAGCAATAGTGGGCAAAAAGATGCAGTGGACCTTGGAGCCAGGCACCTGCAGCATCATGGTGGGAGCCTCCAGCACCGACATTCGTCTCACCTCCAGCATCACAATAAAGCCCCTGGCCAGGCAATGAAGCGGTTAGGGTTTTGAGTTCACTAATAAAATGTGAGATAATGCCGAAGCCCTATGGCACCTTAAAGAATGTGAAATTCACCTTGCCATAGACGCGATGCTGGAAAAACTGCGGCATGGCCGTGAAATCGTTGTCGCGGCTGTGCTCCACAATCACCAGCGTGCCCGGCCTCACCATTGCCGACGACAGGATGAGCCCCGGCAAGTCGGGCAACTGAGGCAGGTCGTAGGGCGGGTCGGCAAAAATCAGGTCGAATGTGCTACGGCACGAAGCCACAAAGCGAAACACATCACCCTTGATAACCGTGGTCGCCTCGTCGCCAAGTTGCTTTACCACCTTATTAATAAAATTATACTGCGTGTGGGCCTTCTCCACACAGGTTACTGCCGATGCGCCTCGTGAGGCAAACTCGAGCCCTATGGCTCCCGTGCCGGCAAAGAGGTCGAGCACCCGCAAGCCCTCAAAGTCAACGATGTTGCCAAGCACGTTAAAAAGATTTTCACGCGCCATGTCGGTAGTGGGCCGTGCTGTGATGTTGGTGGGCACGTCGAAGCGTCGGCGCCCGTATTTTCCGCTGATTATTCGCATGTGGCAAGTAGGATTAAGTCGAGTGGAGCACTCATAGCATCATTACCCAGGCGCAATGCCGTGGCCGGGAAAATAGCCGGCATCACAAAGCGCACATATTCACGCAGCTGCGCAGCCAAGCTCTCGCGCAACTCGCGGTTGCCGGTGAGCTGCACTTCGTCGGCGAGCGCATCCAGCCCAAAGCTCTTCCAGGTGTGCAGTGCCAGAAACAGCGCATCGGACGTGTTGCGCAACTCGAATGTGTTGGCAAGCATCATTTCGCCCTTGCGATACACCACCATGTCCATGGTCTGCTCATGCACATTGATGAACATGCGCGAGATTCCCGTTCCGGTATTCAGGCGCTTGAAATGTTCGCACAAGGGGTAGAGATGATGATAAACCGGAGCATTGTTGAACGTGCGCATAATAAAGCCGTGCAAGCCCCGTGGCAGGCCATAGGCCACATCCACAGCGCAGCGCGGCAGATGGCACGACTGCACGTCGCAATCGTCGTCGGGATAGACTGCGGTGAAATTCCTCAGCATTGCATCATGGTCGTCGGTCATGCCGGCAGGAAGCACCACAAAGTGCGGTGCATCCACGACCACTGCCACGCGGCCATAGTCGTCGAGCAGCAGCTCGGTGTCATAGACGGCATTCTCTACGGCCTGCACCCATGTGGTGCTCACCTTGAGCGGCACCACGCCCCAGATGAGCGACTCTTCTTGCGACTCATTGTAAAGGATATACTGCAATTCATGCTCTCCCACTTTGAGCATGAGGGTCCACATTTCTGGACGAGTGATAGTTATATGATCGGCCGATGGCGCGTTTTCGCTCATTTCACTTGATATTGATAACAACGATTGCAAAAGTAATGTTTTTTCCCGACTTTCGCACCACCGGCGCCGCAAAAAAATGTGACCGGACGACATTCCCGCGTCATCCGGTCACTCTATCACCATGACAGGGTGCAATGCACTGTTGCGCATTGCAGACCCGTTTGTTACACTTTGAGAATGATGTTGATCAGGGCGTTCACGTCGTCAACATCGATCATGCCGTTACCATCCAAGTCGCCGATACCGGGATATTTATCCTTATATTGGTCGAAGTTAAGGATGAGATTAATCACAGCATTCACATCATCCACGTCCACGATGCCGCTGGCATCCACATCGCCTTTGAGTGCCGGCGACACATTAGGCACGCGCGAATACACCGTCTCAATGGCATCCAGCCTCATCTTGTAGCTTGCTCCGTTAGTCGAGGAGAACATGTCGAACTGAATTCCCGACAAGGTAATGGGGAAGTTTGCCATATCACTTGGGTTGCACCACTGAGCCGTGGGCAAGTCGATGACTTTGTCTTTACCGCTTGTGGTGTCGTTGAGCGCCACTATAGCCGTAGCCAAACGATGATTGCCGGCATAAAGGCTGAACACCAGCTGCTTAATGGGCACATTGCCATTGTTGAAACGCAGGCGCAGGGTGTCGGGCAAGCTCCACAGCCTGATGCTCTTCTTCATCGTGATGCCGGGCAGGCGGCCCGAAGAACCTGTGAAGGCCCACTCAAAGCCACCGTCGCCGAGCTGTGTTGCCACGCCGTCCTTACCGGCACGCATGGTCATTGTCCAAGTGGAGGCATCCAGGTCATCGGCCTTCATGACACGAGCCTTGGGAATTTCCACATTCACCAGCATAGTGTCGGCAATGCCATCCACTGTGCCTATAACCTGAGTGGAACCGTCGCGCAAGCCACGCAACACACCCGTTGTGGGGTCGATCTTCACAATATTACTATTCAAGCTCTCCCACAACAGTGCCTCGGGCGAGAGCGGCATGACCGACCCATCGAGCAACGTCTGCACGTCAATGAGCTGGTCGCGCAAGCCGTCGGTAACGATCGAGTCGTTGATAAATGCCATGTTGTCGAGTTGCTCACCCACAATCACCATGGGCATCGACACTTCCACGTTGCCCAGGCGGGCAGTTATCAGGTCGGTACCTATTCCGGTTGCAAAGAATGTGGTGTCGTTCTTTATCTTACCGAAGCCCTCGGGGCAACTGATGGTCACACCCTTTACATCGGTATTGATGAGCTCGCCATACTTGTTATAGCCGAAGAAATGCGGGGTATAAACAGCATATCGCGATGTGGTCAGTTTATAATCCTGGAAGCGCAGCTCGGCCAGCTCATTGTCGTCGGGAGCATTGCTCACGGCAAACATTGCATTACCCACGGCTCGC
Source organism: Porphyromonadaceae bacterium UBA4277 (assembly GCA_002395965.1). Taxonomy (GTDB): domain Bacteria; phylum Bacteroidota; class Bacteroidia; order Bacteroidales; family Muribaculaceae; genus Sodaliphilus. The sequence continues at coordinate 88,538 of DGVT01000121.1, read as the reverse complement.
AGCGAGCCCTCACTGGGATGGTTGCGCTCGCCCAGGATTGAAGAATACAGCACCGACGAGCCTCCGCCGTCGAGGTTCATAGCCTCGGTGGCACCGGCATAGCGCATGATTGCTGCCAGTCCCGACGTGCGAATGCCAGCCGAAAGCGACTGACGTCCATCTACCACACACAGATACACCTTCTTGCCGCCATCGCTGTAGCCGATGCTCGTGCGAGGATGACGACTCGAGCCGTCGCCGCGTGTGCTCTCGGTATCAAGTATTTCACCACCCGAGAGAATGCGCGGGAAGCCCGAGATCACTTGGTCGGGAATGATGTTCACGCCATCCGACGTGCACTGTGTCTCGAGTGTGAGCTCATCGCCGGGTTTGAGCGACTTCAGGAAGTTCTCGGCACTCGTGCCGCGGGCATGAAGCACCACTCCGCCGGCCGGAATGAGCATGTCGCCCTCGGTGTTGGGCTCTGAGGTCACGACAAAGTGGGTCGTTCCGGTAGCCTGGAACTTCTCGCCCTCGGCCAGCATGGCCGTCACTTCGCATCCACCTGCCACATTACTGCTGCTATAGTAGAACTCGTTGTAGATGGTTATAGCATTGTTCTCGGGAGTGGATTGCACAGGATTCACTGCCGAGGCCTTTACTGTGGAGTTGTCGGGGCCGATAAACGTACCCGTGAAGGCGAAGTTACCCACATACACCTGCCCGTTGACATCCGACGTGAAGCTCATGTAGTTGGTTGGGTCGGCACGAGTAAGCATTATGTCTCCATCACAAATGGTGGGGCCTGAAGGCGCTCCATACATCGACTCGCCCCTGAGGGTGTGGGCTGAATAGTTAATGAAGAAGTCGCCATTAATGCCGATAAACGGTTTGTGACCAGGCGAGGTGTGATGGCGCGACATCGACTCGAGGTTCTGACACGAGGGCACTTTGTCACGACCGATGATGCACTCGAGCGACATGTAGGGGTTCTCAAGATCTACCGTGGAATAAAACGCACGCAAGTTCACGCTGCTGTTGTGAATCCACAGCGACGTCTGAGTCGTTCCCGGGCCTATCACATTATGGAACAGCGTGTCCACAACATAGTTGTCACCATTAATAACGATACTGCCACTTGCTCCTGCACTCAGTGCGGCACAGAGCATAAGCATCAATGAAATAAGAGGTTTTTTCATTGTTTATATTAAATAACAAAGTGTGAAAAACAAACCGTGAACTTTGCCTGCGCCACCCACAGGCACATTGTGGCTGAGGAAGACTGGCCGGCAAAATTCACGGTCATTATTCTAAGTAGTCACTGCTTTGCAGCAACTAAGTCGCAGGCTATCAAGCCCCGAGGATGATATTGATAATTTCGTTCACATCATCCACATCGATGATGCCACTGCCATCAACATCGCCGACGCCAGGATACTTATCCTTATATTCGTCGAAGTTGAGGATGAGATTGATCACGGCATTCACGTCGTCAACGTCAACGATGCCACTGCCATCCACGTCACCCTTCAGCGGTTGCGGGCCGGGCTCGCCATGAGGCTTCACGTTCTTACCCATGCGATACACTGCCAGGCCGTTATTGCACTTATAGGTCAGGATTGTGACATATTCATTGCCTTCCTCATCCACGCCGGGAATCACCTCAAAGCTGTGGATGCGAGTACCGCTGTCGCTGGTGTGGCCCAGTGAGTCGGCGGGAATCTGCCAGTACTTCTGCATCGAGCTCAGGGCAAGGCTCTCGTCAAGTTCCACGAGGTTAGCCTGGCAACCATGGCCATCGCCCTGGTACTGAGCCTTAGAGTAGAGCATGAAATTCTTGCCGTCGAGGTGGAACTCGGTCAGGCCGTTGGTTCCCTCTTCGGGCTGCAGGTCAAACGACTCAACGTTGTTGAACGAGTCATACATGTTGCCATCGACCATATACAGAGCCGGAGCGTTATAGAAGCCGTCGATCCAGAAGAGCTCGGCATCATACAGAGTGCTCTCGTCCTCGCCCAGACACATCTTGATAAACGGAGCGAAGCCCCAAGAGGTGATTTCTTTAGATGACGACTGAGTCACTGAATCCCATCCGCGCGGGAAATCAACGATCTGGATGTAGTAGTCTTCACCGTCGAAGCCCTTTTCCCAGTCCGAACCTTGCTCGGCGTGCCAGCGATAGATAAGGTCACTGTTGGCACCTGCGCCCATGACATTACACTGTGCCTCCTCGCGAGTCACATCGCCCATGACGTCGATATAGTCGATACGGGCACACACTTCTTCTTGAGTCTCGGCCTTTACCAGTACGCCTTGCGACTCAAGAGCACCGGTTTCCATATCCACGGTGTAGATATTGAACTCGCGGGTTGCCTCACTGGTGTATTGAGCCAGCCACAGGTGACCGAAGTGATCCACACCGATGTTGTTGGCCAGCAGCGATGATTGTGCTGTGCTACCATAAGGCTCGCCGTTAAGTGTCAGCGGCAGCACGCCCAGATAGTCACCATTCTCCACCGAGTAGCGATAGAGCACGCACTGCATGCCTGTGGTGGTGTCGTTAATCTGATAGATGTGCTGGGGAGAGCACGTCTGTGCAATGAGAACCTCGCCGTTATAGATTGTGGCACGGCGAGCATAGTTGTTGGCAAACGGAAGGGCATTGTAAGCCAGCTCGCCGCTGTGCACGCGCGAGATAACCCAGTCATTTACCAGCTTGTAGTCACCTACCTGTTCGTAGGTCTGACCGTCGGTAATAGCCATCATGCTCGAGATGGTCAAAGCACCGGTTGCAAGGAATAGTAAAAATTTCTTCATGCTAAAAAACGATTTATAGTTAATAAATTTAGGTTTATATTTTTAATCAAGCAAAGTAAGTAATTTTTTCTGAGTCTTCCAAATTATTAAATAACAAAGTTGAAAATATGCTTAAACAGAACCTATAAACTATCATAAAAGGCACATAGGCAACTTTAGTTGCCGACCACGGCAAAGACCTTGACAAGCATCGAGAAGCAGATTACACATTTGCACGTCAACCTATTATTTCATGCAATTTTGAAATAAATTTTCATAATACACTATTTTTTTGTTACCTTTGCGCTTTAATCACTAATCATTCATTAAATCACATGCACAACTTTCGCATTCACGCTCTTGCCACAGCTGTAGCAGCAGTCTTGACAGCCGTGGCCGCTCCCGTGACCCCCACGCAGGCATTGCGCACCGCCGCACAGGTGATGCCGGGCAGAACACTTGTCCAGGCAAAGGCCTTGCCACGTTTGGCATCGGGACCGACGACAGCTCAGACACCCTACTACATTTTCAACACCACAATAAGCCGCGGAGGCTATGTGATTGTGGCCGGCGACGACCGCGTGCCGGCAGTGCTGGGCTACAGCCACAACGGCACGCTCGATACCGGCACCATGCCCGACGCCATGCGAGAACTGCTCGAGAGCTATGAGACACAGATTGCCGAGCTCGACAGCGACCCTCAGGCCGACGTACCACAGCACCTGAGCGGGCTCGCGGCCATTGCCCCGCTTGTGCCGGCACGGTGGAACCAAGGCACGCCATATAACATTCTGCTGCCCTTTGTGAGCGGCAAACACGCCTCGACGGGCTGCGTGGCCACCGCCATGGCACAAATCATGTATGCCCACCGCTGGCCACCACGCCCCACAGCCACCATCCCGGCCTACACCACCTCTACCAACAACATCTACATGGCGTCGCTGGAACCGGTTGACTTTGACTGGGACAGCATGGAGGACATCTACTACACCGACGACACCACACGCCAGGCGGCCCGTGCCGTGGCCACGCTCATGAAGTATTGCGCACAGTCGGTGAAGATGAATTTTCTTGCCTCCAGCTCCTCATCGCTCACCTCGCGCATACCGTCGGCACTGGCCACCTACTTCGGCTTCAAGCCCGATGCACGCTATGTGGCACGTGAGAACTACAGCACCGAAGAGTGGGAGCAGATGCTCTACGACGAGCTGGCGGCCGGCCGTCCGGTGGCCTATGGCGGCAACAAGAGCAGTGGCGGCCACGCCTTTGTGTGCGACGGCTACGACGGCAACGGAATGTTCCACATCAACTGGGGCTGGGGAAGCCAGAGCGACGGTTACTTCCTGCTTAACGTGCTCAACCCCAGCAGCCAGGGAATAGGCAGCGTGGCCGGAGCCTATGGCTACATCTACGGTCAAGGCATGGGCATAGGCCTGGAGCCGGGCACCGATGGCACCAACACCGAGATTCTCACCTACCGCGACATGGAAATCTCAAGCACTTCGACGACGCGCACTTCGTCGGCCTATACATTCTCGGTCACCGTGTCGGGCAGATACTACAACTACACGTCGCAGACCTCGTCGTTCAACCTGGGCTGGGGACTGTATAAAGACGGCCAGCTGGTTACCCGCCTCTATTCGGGCTACACTACCAACCTGGCTGCCGGCGGCTACATCTCCACCAACGCCCGCACACTGAGCTTCGGAGCAGGCATCACCTCGGGCACCTACCGCATCGTGCCCATCTGCGCCGTGTACAACAGCGGCAACTGGGTGCCATGTGTGGGTAGCGACGTGAACTACATCGAGGTCACCTTTGCCGAAAAGCGCTGCACCATCGAGGGGCACGGCACTGCCGGGACGCCGCAATATGACGTGAACAGCATCGACTTTGCCGGCACGCTCAACCACGGCAAGGCGGTCAACATCACTGCCAACCTGACCAACAAGGGCATAACCCGCGGCGACCGCGTCTATCTCTACGTTGACGGCGAGTTCACCTCGGCCGGAATGGCCGACATGGTTCCCGGCGCCAGCGGCGACGTCGTTTTCCGCTTTGTCCCCACCGAGGCCGGCAGCAAGACGCTCACCTTCTCGCTCAACGAAGACGGCACATCGCCCATCGCCACGCGCACGCTCATCATCAAATCGATGCCCGAGGCCCAGCTCACCATCGATGCCCGGTTGCTCAACATCACCGACTCGGTGGGCAAGGTCATCACCGGCGACGCCTTCAGCGTGCTGGCCACCGTCACCAACGACGGCCCCACCACCTACGACGAGGACATCTCATTCCGCTGCTACCGCGTGACATACAGCAACTATGGCACATCCATACAGACGCAGTCTAAGCACATAACCCTCGAGCCGGGCCAGAGCACGACACTGCAATTCGATTGCTACAACGTGGTGAACGACTTCAAATATTTCGGATGGCTATACTACCATAGCGCCGGCGAACTCATTACGGCCAAGGGCACAGGCATCTACACACTGCTATTACCCGACCAGCCCGGCGACCCCGACGACCCTGTTGACCCCGTCGATCCGCAACCCCTGCCTGGCGATGCCGACGGTAACGGCACCGTAGATATCGACGATGTGAACTATGTGATACGCATCATCCTGGGCAAAGAATAATAAACAAGCAACTATGCAAAAAGGGTGTGTCGGCATTCCGACACACCCTTTTTGCGTTTCCGGCATGGTGCTCAACCTCAAAGAGGTCGCCCATGCTATGCCTACAGGCACCTCACTCGCCGAGGTTGCCCATGCGACACGATTAGAACAAGTTGGTCAGGCGAGGATTGATGCACACACCCAGTATCTTGTCGTTATTGTCGTTATACTTCTCAATGGTTCCGGTGGCCGGATTGAAGAAGCTCAGACCGGTGGTGTATTTCTTCTCGCTGGCAGCGGCACGGAAGCCGAAATAGACGCGATGGTTGGCATCGTTGTAGTCAACAGCCATCTGAGTGGTATATACGCCCTCAGCGTCGGTGCTGTTGATGGGGTCGGCATCCATTTCGATAAACTTGATAAACTTGTCGTAGTCAAGTCCCTCGCCTTCGGCAGGCAGCGGATACTGGCCGAAGCCCACACCGGGCGTCGAGCCCTTTGTCATCCACACATAGAGGTAGCCTAACTCCTCATCGAGCGTGAAGCCGCGCGGCTGCGTGGTGGGCAACACCACAGGATGTGGCACAGGAGTGCCCGGGGCAGTCTTGCCTATATCACCCACCGAGAAGCGGTAGATGCCATAGCCCGAGTAGTTCTTTCCCCACCAGAACATGCCGTTCTTGTCGATATACAGCCCTGTGTGGATGGCACCATAGGCAATGCCCTGGCCGTAATAGGCCAGCTGGTTGTTAACCACGAAGTAGCCAGTGGTGCTGTGGAACTCGGTCTGCTCCACCTCGCCACGCGTCGAGAGCGGAATGCGGCGAATGCCCGTGTTGCGGTCGGTGTAGTATAGATATTCACTGTCGGCCACGCCCTGGAACGGGTCGTTAAACGCCTGACCGCCAACGTTGGTTACCATGATGTTCACATTAGTGCCGTCGGCACTCATCACGGTAATCTTGCCATCGCCCAATGTGCCGTTCTCGTCGTTGACATAGTAGTACTGCTTGCCGCAGTCCAAGATATAGACATTGTCCTGCTCGGTGACGCCTTCGTCGGTGACAGTTTTCTCCACTCCAAACACCAGCGTGGTGGGCATATTGCCACTGCTCACGCCCATGTCAAATGGCATGTTCTTAGTGCCGGCAGGCAGGTCTTCCTTGTTTATCAGCTTGTAGGCCTTGATGTTCCCGCCCAGCTCGGCATAATACAATGTGGGAGCCGGCACGTTAGAGCCCACTTGCACGTTGACATAGGAGTCCTGGAGGCGACGGTTCTCGCCATTGACGTCGAAGTAGGTCTTCAGCTCAATGCGCTGCGACCCGATGTTGCGGAACTTGAGCTCACCCGGGTCTTCACCCTTGAAGGTGGTGATGGGTGTGCCGTCGGCCTTCATCGTGCCGTCGGGGAACGTCCACTCATAGGAGCACTCAAGGTCCTCGGGGTTAGGCAGCTCAATACCCAGCTTCACGGTGACATCGTTGATTACCACTGTGGGGGCACTCTGCTCGGTGACCGAGAGAATGGGGGCAATGTCGTAGATGAGCAGTGGGTAGGTGCGTGTGCCTGCGCCATCGATAGTGAGCGAAACCTGATACAGTCCGGCCTCGCGGTATTTGTGTTTCGGGTTGGCCTCGGTCGAGGTCGTGCCATCGCCGAAGTCCCACTTTGGCGACCCGTTCACGGCCGAGGTATTATTGAACTGGATGGTAGATACCACATAGAAGTCGAGCGTATATTCATCACCATCGACGTTATAAGTGAAATCGACATCCTTTCCGGCGAAGTCGCCATAGTCGGGTTCTTTATCAACGCAAGCCGTGAGCGAAAGAGCCGCCAAGGCCGCTAATGCTAAATTTCTTATCAGTTTCATAGGTCAAGACAGATTAATTGAGTGAAACTTCCTTATTGTCGGTGGTTTTACCAAACTTGCCCTTGTTGTCATACACCCTGAACTCAGGCAACACCGAGTAGCTGCGGTTGAAATTCACGGCATAGTTCTTGTCGGCAGTGTTATAAATCCAGTCCTCAAACGGGATTGAACTGATGAGTTCTTTCCAGTAGGGCATATACTCGTGGCGGACGTAGGTGATGCGGCCACCGGTGTCGTCGCTGTAACGGCTGATGAGCCAGGGCGAGGACTTATACACCTCATACACATTAGCTCCTGACGGAGCAGCATCGGCGGTAGCAATCTCATGGATTGTAGTAACGCCATCGACCACAGTCTCATAGTAGTAGTGATCGACCTCCGACGTTGCGAACCAGGCGTCCGACTTTTCGCCGGCCTCGGTCACCGTGGGGAAATCCACTCCATACTTGGCATTCAAAGCCTCAAACTGCTCGGCAGTGAAGTCGTAGTTGATGTAGATGTTGCGCAAGTCGTTATAATACACGCTATCACGGGTGAGATAGGTAATCATGTGCTCAACAAACTCGCTCTTGAACGTCGGCGGGTAATACTGGTTGAACTTTTCCTCGTCCCACTCGGTGGGGGTTACCCATGCTTGCGGTGCCAGTGTGCGGCTCGTGGGGAACGAGTCGTTGAGCACATATTCGTGACCATCCCACTCGGCATTGCTGTGGGGGAACGATGCCAGGCTTTGCATGCTGCGCACAGTGTCGGCCTGGGTTATCGACTTGGTATAGGCTAACGACGAGGTGAGCTTGCTCGTGGCCTCGGCCGTCTGGTCGCGCTTGATCATTGCCCACACCTCGCTGTGATCGATCTCCAGCCCCTCGGCCGTGTAATACTTAGCCTTGAAGGTTGCATAGCCGCCGGCCTTGACCAGGACAGAGTTCTGCTCCCAATCGACGGTGGGCAGCACCTGCCCGATCTCCATATTGTCGGCAAAGGGGTCGTGAACGGCACACGAAGTGGTTGTCATGGCCATCACAGCCGCTATTGCGAAAATCTTATATAATTTCATGATCTTCATTAGTTTGAAATATTAAAAATCGCTTCAAATCATTCTTCGCTCGTGAGAGACTTAACCACGCCGTAGTCATAGGCCCAGTTCATGGGTTTCTGCAGCCACTTGTAGTTTTTGTAAGCTCCCAATCGCTGCAGCTCGCTGCGGTTATATTTCTCCTCGGTCTCGGGGTCATAGTTCAGACGCTGAATCCAGGTGTTTTCCTTTTCAGCCTCGGTGAGACCGTCAATCCAGTAGGCCGCATACAGGTTATAGGGGCGACGCAGCGTGGGATAGATTATCTCATTGTTGTCGCCTATGCCATAGTGGTTGCGGTTATTGCTGTAGTGATAGCGGCGCATGTCGGTCCACTGCTCGGGCTGCAAGTACATGGCAATATACTTCTGCTGCATGAGGTCGCTCAGCGAGAATTCGCTGGGGTTGAAGAACCAGTGCTTATTACCGCGCTCGGTCACCTTGTGCACATAGTAGGTGGTCACTTCGCGCCCGCGTATTATCTGAGTAGTATATTCCTCATAATTCTCAAAGAACGACTTGAGCTGCATTTCCCAGGCGTCCTTCGACTCATAGCCGGGCTTGCCGCCTGCCATGGCGTTGCCGGGGTAGTTGCTGTCGGCGTTGCTATTAGGATATTGCTTCTGGAAGAAGTCGAGGTGGCGCTGGATGTTCCACTGTGTGGCCTCCTTTGTCAGCTCGCAGGCCTCGGCCTTGCGTCCCATCCAGTAGAGAGCCTCGGCCTTGATAAAGTAGAGCTCCTCCATGGTGAAGATGGGGTTATAGCAGTCGTTGGCTCCGGCATAGGCACCCATGTAGAGGTTGGGGAAGTTAGCTATCTTGAAGCTCGAGCCCATGCCGATGTTATTCTCCAGATAGCGCATCTTGATACGCTCGTTGGCATTGGAAGCTGTTGTGGGGCCTGTGCGGGCTATCATCAGCAGTCCGCAGCGCGGATCGTTGGCAAAGCCGTCGTTACGGCCTCCCTCGCCGCCAAACACGCCGTTGTTGTTTTCGTCGTCGGGCGAGTTAAGGCCAAGCAGGTCAACCATGAAGAATTTCGACGGAATGGCATTACCCAGCAGGTTGCCACGCGACTCCCAGGAGTTGATAACCGGCTGTGCAACACTCCACACGGCATTTTGTGTGCCCGTGCCGCCATCGAAGTTATAACGCGGCTCATTGCCGAACCATGCGCCATACAGCAGGTCGCCCTTGCGCCACTGGTTGATGGCCTGGTCGGCAGCATCCACAATCTTCTGGCACATGGCCGGGCTGCGATCCACATTGGGGATGTTGCGCAGCAGCAGTCGGGCCTTGATGGCATACACGAGGCCTTTCCACTTCTCGAGGTCGCCGGCATAGACGCGGTCTTCGATCGACGAAATTTTCTCATTATTCACGTTTTTGGTGATCGACTCGTCTTCGTACATGGCTATCAGGTCGTCAATCTCCTTCATCATCCAGGCATAGATCGAGGCCTGGGTGTCGTAGGTGGGGGCATTCACCAGATAGGCCTGGCTGCGAGGCATGTCGCCGAAGGCGTCGGTGGTGAGCTGCGTTGACATGAGCATGATGGTGCGCGCTATAAGCTCGTAGTTGGGCGAGTTGATGTCGCGCGAGTTATTCACCAGGTTCAGAGAGTTCTTGCCAATGTCGTAGAAGTGACGGCGCCACATCGGGTGGCGGTTCATGGTGAGCATTTCCTGCTCGCACTTGTAGGAATAGGCACCGATGGAACTTTTTCCGCCGGTAGTGAGCATTTGTGAGAAATAAGCGTAATATTCCGAGTGGTCATACACTATCTGCTGAGCGTAGAACACAAGCACCGGAAGTCCCACTTTGGCATTGATGACGTGCGCCTTATCGGGATTGACGTTTTCGTCGAGCACATCATTACAACCCACCATGACAAGGCTGGCTAAAAGCAGCGAAGCTATTAATTTTATCTTATTCATAGTTGTTGACGTTTAGAAAGTGGCTTTAAGCGTGAAGTTAAAACTGCGAGTGCTGGGCACGTTGTAGTTGTCAATTCCCATGCCACCCGTACCACCGGCTGTGCTGGCAAGGACTGCCGGGTCGTTACCGGTGTACTTGGTGAGCAGCAGCAGGTTGCGGCCGGTGAACGTGGCCGTGAGTCCCTTCACGGGCCATGACTTCTTGAAATGCGGAGTGAAGTCGTAGCCCAGCGTAACGTAGCTCAGACGGATGTAGGAGCCGTCCTCGATAAAGTTGGACGACACATTATAGTAGGTATTGATAAAGTTCTGGTCCAGCACCACGGCTGTGCGGTTAGGCACATAGCTCACCGTGCCATCGGCAGCGGTAACGGCCTGCACGCCGTTGAAAATGATCTCGCGGTTACGGTACTTGTCATAGAGGTGATTCATGCCGTTGGAGATCAGGCTGCGGCCGGTCACGTTCACCACATCGCCGCCACTGCGTCCGTCGAGCAGGAACGACAACGTAGCATTCTTGTAACGGAACACCGAGCCCAGGCCAAGCAGGAAGTTCGGCTCGCGGTTACCGATGTAGAGTCCCTTCTGCGGGCTGATGATGGGGTAACCGTCGGCATTGCATATCACGTTGCCGTCGGGGTCGCGCTCATAGTCCTTACCCGAGATACCGGTTGACGAGCCGTTGAGGCGGGCCACCGGGAAGATGTCGCCATACTGCGTACCCTGGATTTCTATCACGTCCTCGGGCAGCTTGGTCACACGGCCGCGGTTGAACGAGTAGTTAAGCGTTGCCGTCCAGTCAAAGTCGGTACTCTTGATGATGTCTTGCGCCAAGGTGATTTCCATACCATGGTTCTTGATGGTTCCCTCGTTGCGGGTTTGGAGGATGGTGCCCGATGCCGGCGAGACGCGCACCGAGACAATCTGGTTGTCGGCCTTGGTCTCATAGTAGGCAATGTCGAGGCGGGTGCGACTGTTGAAGAAGCGCAGGTCGGCACCGATTTCCCATGAGCTGTCCATCTCCGGCTCGAGGTCGGTAGCACGTGAGGTCGTGGGATCCACGCCATAGCCGCCATCGGGGAATGTCACCCATTGCTTGTAGGTGTCGGTAAACAGGTAGGCCGGGCAGTCTTTACCCACCTTTGCCCAGTTGCCGCGTATCTTGCCGTAGGAGAACCACTGGTTGTGCAAGTGGAACAGCTCACTGAAGATTATACCGCCGGTGATCGACGGGTAGGAATAGGCAGTGCGGGCAGCCTGCAGCAGGCGCGACGAGGCGTCGCGGCGATAGGTGGCCGAGAGTTGTGCCACACCTTTATAGTCGAAGCGGATTTCGCCAAAGTAGCCATATTTGTTCCAGCGCGAATGATACAGGGTCGGCCGGTTAGAAGCCAGCAGGTCGAGTATCACGCCCTTGTCGTTGGACGTGGTATTAAAATAGGTATTGGCAAAGCTGTAGAAGTCGCCACCTAACTGGAACCAGTCGTTGCCTATGGCCGATTCAAGTCCCTTGCGCTCTTTGTATTCCATACCATAGAGCAGGTTGAAAGTAAAGTCCTCGGCAAAGGTCTTCTGGTAGGTGCCTAAGAACTGCGCCGTGAACTGCTCGCTGCGTGACGGCTGAAAACTTACTGAACCATATTTGTACCACAGTCCTTGTCCGTTGAGCTGCGTGATCAGGTCCTCGGGCAGAGTTTGCTCGTCGGTGCTGGCCCAGTCGGCAATGTAGTCGCTCAGATCATGGTTCAGGTCGCCGTCGTAATAGCGGGGCACCGTATAGGAGTCGTACATCGAATAGCCCTTGTCGTAACCGATTTTGCCCGAGAACACGAGGTCCTTAATCGGCTCATAGCTGATTTGGCCGTTAATCATGAAACGGTTGCTCTCGGTCACGCTGCTGTCTTTATAACGGCCATAGTAGGGCGAAATGGCAGCTGTGATGCGCTCGCGGTCCAGCATCACGTCCCAGTTATCATAGGTGGCGCCCCAGTTGACGTGGCCCTCAAGTGTCTGATAATCGGCCATGTTCTTGTTGCGTCCCCAGTAATAGGGCGTTGACATTGAATTGCCAAACGAGCGTGCCTTGGTGTTGATAATGTTGGTTGACAACTGGAAGGTCACCTTGTCCGAGGGCTTGTATGTGCCCTTGAGGAAGACGGTGATTTGTTTCTTGTAGTCCTTGGGCACTATACCATTGTGGTCGATGTAGGCTACCGAAGCATAGGAATTGAATTTCTCGGTTCCTCCCGAGATCGACACGTCATACTTCTGCATGAAGCCATTCTTTAGGAAGTCGCCCACGTTGTCATAGCGTGTGTCGGTGGCACTAAGATATGGTCCCCAGCCACCACCGTAGGTGTTTTCCTTATACATACCCTTGGTTCCGGGGGCAAACATCGACTGCAGCTTGGGCACACGATAGGGGGTGTTCACCTCAAGGCTGGTGCTGGCCGTCACCCTCACCGAGCCATCCTTGCTACCACTCTTGGTGGTGATCATGATCACGCCGTTGGCAGCTTCCTGGCCATAGAGTGCCGATGCGGCAGCGCCCTTGAGCACTGTCATGTTCTCAATGTCGTTGGGGTTGAGGTCGCCCAGCGAAGAGCCCTGGCCACGAATTGCCACACCATCGACGATGAGCAGAGGCTCATTGTTCTGCGAGTTGTTAACCGACGAGATGGCACGGATAATCACCTGGGTAGATGAGTTGGGCGAGCCACCGCCGGTGTTGACCTGCAGACCGGCAATCTTACCTTGCAGCGAATTGGCAAAGTTGTTCGAGCCGCCGGCTGTCACGGCATCGCTGTTGAGGGTCTGCACAGCGAAGTTCAGTTTCTTTTTCTCTTGAGTCTGTCCCATGGCGGTCACCACCACTTCGCTCAGCACCTTGGCATTGTCGGTAAGCTCGATGTTGATTACCGTTTTACCACCGGTCACTTTCACAGAAACGGGGTTCATGCCCACATAGGACACGTCGAGCACGTCACCGTCGTTGACGTCGATCGAGTACTTTCCGTCGATGTCGGTAGCCGTGCCGCGAGTTGTGCCGTGCACCTGCACGGTGGCCCCGATGATGGGCTCGCCGTCGGATGCCTGCGTCACCACTCCGGTCACAGTGCGGGCCCAGGCCAGCACGGCAACAACGGAAAATAACAGAAGCAGTAATTGTTTCTTCATAATGACTTTGTTGTTGGTTTATATTAATATGTTTTATTGCGATTTATTGCACAGGTTATGATAACGCATTTTAACTCACAAAATTAATAAACGTTTTTGACATATACACAATGTTAACAATAAAATAACAGCCGATTTATGATTTTTTAGGTTAACTACATTTATTTGCGCTTTTTAACTACAAGATTTCGTTGCAGAACCACAGAACTAAACATCGGCCTGCAGGCATTTTCTTAAAACGAAAAACGACAGGCAAAATGTCTTTTTACCCCAACAATTAACGTGAAAACACGGCTCAGAGCCACGCGGTCTGGGCGAAAAGCATTAACTTTGACCAGGGTCGAAGTTACTCTCGCTTGGCATAAAAAATAAAAAACTTTGTTTTTCATTTTGTTCTGCACTCGCTAAATCGTAACGTTGACCGAAGGTCGAAGTTACTTTCGCTTGGCATAAAAAATAAAAAACTTTGTTTTTCATTTTGTTCTGCACTCGCTAAATCGTAACTTTGCATCATGAGCGACAACAGGCTACACCGATTCGACTGCGACACGGCCGGCATGGCACGGCCAAGGCAGTTTACATGGCCATTCCATTATGTGCCTCACCGGCTGAGCGTGCTGGCTGCCGAGCAGGTGATGCGTCAAGTGGCCACACACCACGAGTGGCTCAACGACCTGAACGCAGGCAAGATGCTGGGCGTGCTCGTGGTTAGCGACTCGGCAGGCGAACTTGGCTTTCTCGCTGCTTTCTCAGGTATCTTAGCCGGAAGCAACGACCTGCCCTACTTTGTCCCGCCCATCTACGACCTGCTCGACCCCGACGGCGAGTTTAAGCGTGGCGAAAGGGAGATTACTGCCCTGAGTCATCGCATCAAGGCGCTGGAAAAGAGCCCACAACTCAAACAGCTGCAGGACGAAAAGGATGCGCTCATAACACGCCAGGAGAAAGAAGCCGACGACTTCAGGCAACACTGTGAGGCGGCCCGCGAAAGGCGCCACACCTTGAGGGCTACCACACAACTTACTGCCCAAGACGAGATGAGGCTCATTCACGAGAGCCAGTTTCACAAGGCCGAGCTCAAGCGCATCAGGAAGCGCCATGCCGCCGAGCGCGAAGCCATCGAGGCAAAAATCGCCCAACTCACAGCCCCCATCGAGGCCTTGCACAGCCAGAGGAAAGCCATGAGTGTGGCATTGCAGAAACGTCTGTTTGAACTGTATGTGGTAACTAACGCTCGCTCAGAGCAGCGGCCGGTGCGACAGATTTTCGAGGAATTTGCCACGCTCACAGGCAGGCCGCACCTGGCCATGCCACCTGGCGGCACGGGCGAGTGTTGCGCGCCAAAACTGCTGCAATATGCTTATGACCAAGCGCTGAAACCGGTGTGCATGGCCGAGTTTTGGTGGGGAGCCTCGCCGACAGGCGAAGTAAGGCATCACGGGCACTACTACCCTGCATGCCGCAGCAAGTGCCTGCCGTTGCTCACCTTCATGCTACAAGGGCTCGACGTGGAAAGCAATCCGCTGGCACGCAGCAGCGAGCAAGACATCACCGAGATTTACGACGACCAGTGGATCACCATCGTCAACAAGCCCGCCGGAATGCTCTCGGAGCCTGGCAAGCTGCTTAGCGATTCGGCACTCACACGCTACAAGGCACGCCACCCCGAGGCCTCCGGGCCCGTGCTGGTGCACCGCCTCGACCAAGAGACGTCGGGACTGCTGGTGTTTGCCAAGGACAAAGACACGCACAAGGAGCTGCAGCGACAGTTTGCCCAGCGCGAAGTGCACAAGAAATATGTTGCACTACTCGACGGCATTGTGCCTGGCAGCAATGGCGTTATCGACTTGCCGTTAAGGCAGAACGCAGCCGACAGGCCGCGGCAGGTAGTAGATTTCGAAAAGGGCAAAAGTGCCATCACAGCCTATGAGGTGCTGCGCCACACGCCACACGGCAATACCTGGGTGCTCCTAACCCCGCTCACCGGCCGCACCCACCAGTTGCGTGTGCATGCCTCACATCCGCAAGGGCTGGGCATTCCCATCGTGGGCGACACACTCTACGGCCAGGCCCACGAGCGACTGATGCTTCATGCCACCAGCATCACATTTGTGCATCCGGCCACAGGCAAGCAGCTCACATTCAACAGCCCCTTTGACACTATCAGAATCGAGTCCACCGATAAAAGCCAGTCCTCAAAGTGAACAAGGGTCACCTTCAAAACCCCTAATTCTCCAATTCCCGCAAGATATCATTTAGTATATATTCATCACTCATTAAACGCAAACCGCTATTTTCATTTGCAATCAAAGTATAGGTGTGAGAATTATACATAATATCTAAGGCTCGCTCAGAACTGATATTAAGCCGATCGGCAAGCATGGCAGCTATGCGTCCTAACTTGCGCCATAATACTTGGTCTCTCATCTTTCACCTCCTTTCATTGGCATTATTACACAATCCAAAAACCTCAGACACCTGTCAACAATGTCCTGATTGCGAATGCACATTTGGTGTGTGGGGCTTGCAAAACGCAACTGTCCAATGGCTTGTTCAGCAGTAATGCGTCCTGAAAAATAGTCCTCTACCGTATCGATGACTTGATCATTTGCCACACCACCCTCTACAATATCGTAGTATTTCCATGGTTCTTTGCCTCGCCTACTTGAGGTAATGAAATCAAGCCAATTACGGTCATAACGTTGTAAATTGAGTATCTTAGTATTTGGCGGAAGTTTTTCTTCGTCAAAATCATATATTGATAATATCGGCGTAGTCTTGGCACGTATAACACAGACTCTATTGGCCCATCGCTCAGCCTGCTCACGCATTCGTGTCACATAAAAACCCGGGCCAAAATCCAGTTCCTTACGCCCTACGCCGGTAAGTGGAGCTGGAATACTCATATATGAACCATGATATAATCTAATCATTGTTTACCTCCTTCTTTTTCACCCCAATTGCGAAGTGCCTCGGTCACATTCCAAACAACACCTTCTATACTCTCGGTATGCAATGTATCATAGCAGTCAAGTAAGAGCCTTTTAACAAGCCCATACTTTTTCAAACGATTGTGAAGTTCAGTCGCAGTGATGCCTAAACGCTTAGCCGTGGCACCTATTGCTAATGTCGCAAACTGAGTCTCCAATACATTCGTCAGTTTTTGATTATCCATAACAGAACTTTCCATACAACATGATTTAATAATTAAATTACAAAAATACTACAACTAAATGTTTGGCGCAAATCCACTCAACTATGGGATTTCTTATGCCATTTTTTAAGTTCCGGCGTAATCACGCATGATTGTCATCATTGCGTGCGGCGACAGCAGCGAGCAGGGCTGCTTTCTTCTTGCTTTTCTTTTCCTTTTTCTTCTTGCCACCGGTGGGGTCGTAGGGCTGATGCAGGACATACTCACAATAGTAGCTGATAATGAGTGTGGTTAGCGGCAAGGCTATAATCAGGCCGATGAATCCCAGCACATAGGCCCACAGCGATAGCGACAAGAATACGATGGCCGGATTAAGCCCCATGGCCGACTTCATGATGGCCGGTATCAAGACCACGTCTTGAATCACCTGGCAGATGCAATAGGCTGCAATAGTCCAGCCAAACAGCACCCAGAAGCTGCCGCCGGTGGCCACCGACGCCACCAGGCACAAGAATGCGGCCACCGGGATGGAGATGAGCTGCAAATAGGGCACCATGTTCAGCACACCTATCATCAGGCCGAACACTATGGCCATGGGCAACCCGATGATGTAAAACTCAATGGCAAAGATTATGCCCACACACAGCGACACCATGGCCTGGCCACGGAAGTAGCGGCTCATCGTGTGCTGCACATCGCCTATCACCTTGAAGGCCGTGCGGCGGTATTTCTTGGGTATGGCGCCCTTCAATCCGCGGCTCAGCTTGTCGAGGTCGAGCATCACGAAGAACATATACAGCAGCACAACGAGCCACGATGCTATGTTGAGAATCACACTTAGCGTGCCACCCACAAACGACCATGTGCCCGTAGCCACCTGATTGATAATCTTCATCCACTGCTCCTTGCTGAAAAGTGTGTAGATTTGCTGCACGTCAACGTACTGACGAACGTAGTCGTGCACTGCCGCCGGAATATAAGGCACCTTGAACGACGACTTGGCATAGGCCGTGAGCATCTTGGCCATGTTGCCTATTTCATCCATGAGATAAGGGATGAGCAGCCACAAGGCGAACCATATCACGCCCACGACAAACGCCAGCGTGAGCACGACCGAAATCATCCGGTTGCGCACATGCAGCTTGTTCTGGATGAAATTGACTATTGGGTCAAGCACATAGGCCAGGATGAAGCCTATCACAAAGGGCAGCAGCACCGGCGACAGATAATTAATAACGTAAATCAGCACCGCCACGGTGATGCACGACAACACCATGCGCACCACGCGGTCGAAGTCATACTTTCTTACCGTTTCTTCCATGAGTGATTAATTGTTTTCGCGTTTATGCCCACAAAATTACAAAAAAGACACTTAGCACGCAATTTTTCACGTTCCCTTCACTGAAGAAACTTGAATTTGCCGCGTCAGTGCAATCAACATTGCGGACGATATTGTCACCATTGTTTCGACCGACTTTTGTTTTTTCGTGGTCGAAAGTGGCATTTATAAAAAAATGTGTGTAACTTTGTGGTGATAAACTTAAGCTATTGGGATTATGAAGTATTATATTGCCGAGAATGGCCAGCCGGCCGGCCCGTTTGAGTTGAAGGAACTGCTTGAGCATGGCCTGACAGTTAACTCACAGGTGTGGAACGAAACCATGGACAACTGGGCATCGGCCACTCAGGTGCCCGAAGTATATAACTTGCTGCGTGGCGCGGCAGTCCAGCAGGCTGGGCAACCCTACCAGCCACAACAGCCGCGTGAGCAGGGCCAGCAAAACGCGCCGGCCACGAGCAACCAGCAATATGCTCCCGCAGCCGACTCAGGGCACGAAGCCTACCAGCCGCAGCAGCAACAGTATGCTCAGCCGCAACAGCAACAGTACGCCCAGCCGCAACAGCAATACGCTCAGCCACAACAGCAGTACGCCCAGCCGCAGCAGCAATACGCTCAGCCGCAGCAGGGCCAGGCACAGCAATATGGCCAGGTTCCATACTACGGCGAGCATCAGTACGCACAGCCGCAATATGCCCAGCCGGCAGCCCCCATGCCCAACGACTGGAAGGCGGCCAACATCACAATAACCATTCTGAGCGTGCTGTGCTGCTGCAATGTGATTGCCCTCATAACCGGCATAGTGGGCATTTCCAAGTCCAACAGTGTGCGCACGATGTATAACTATGGCGACTACCAGAGAGCCGACGAAGCAGCTCAGAATGCACGCATGTGGTTTTTCATTTCGCTTGCACTTTTAGTCGTTGGAGCGATAATGTCAACGATATACTTAATGAAAAGCCCCGAGTTTAATAATGCCCTTGCCGGGCAAATATAGCGCATTGCAGAGCATCGCGCCTCATTCCCCGGAAAAGGTGACCGAGATTGACTGCCACAGCAACACGAGCGTGACTGCACTCATGATGGCATAGTCCACCATGTCGCGCACCGTGAGCACGGTGTAGTCATGGTCGTCGATGAGCCACCACCAGCAAGCGGCACATATCACTGCCGCCACGGCACATATTGCCCACCACACCCAGCGCACCGAGCGCTCACGCGCCGGCAGGCGGTTGAGCAGACGCGACGTGAACCAGGGGTTTTCGTCGGCATGATAGCCCTCGTCCTTCAACAGGGCTTCCAACTTAATATCTTCTTCTGTTTTCATTGCTCAATTATTTTTCAAGAATGCACTCATGCGCGCCTTGGCGCGATGCAGATGACTTTTGACAGTGCCCTCGGGCAGGCTCATGATGCGTGCCACCTGCTTGAGCGGCTTGTCTTCGATATAAAACAGCGTGACTGCAGCACGCTCGGTATCGCTCAGGCGGCTCATGGCCTCGCGCACGGTGAGGCCCGCATCGAGTGCCTCAGTGTTGTCGTTCGCGCCCATTATTGCCTCAACCGGCGTGTCTTGTGTCAGATGTTCCTCGCTGGCTCGGCGCGAGTGAGAATAGAACTCGTTGTAGCCTATGCGGTAGAGCCAGGTCGAGAAAGCAGCAATGCCTTTGAACGACCGCAAATTGATGTAAGCCTTGATGAACGTTTCCTGAGCCAGGTCGTCGCTCAGTGCAGCATCACCCGACGTGAGGTTGAGGAAAAACCTGCGAACCTGGCTCTGGTAAGCCTCCACAAGCTGCCCGAATGCCTGCCGGTCGTCGGCAAGCACACAGCGGGTGATCAGAGCCAGTTCATCAAGTTTTTTCATAAAATTTCAGGAAACGCTTTTTTTATTATGAATTATGAATTAAGAATTATGAATACAGGCCAGCCGTCATGTAGTGCCAAGCATTGCTTGGTAGCTGCGAGCTGCGAACTACAAGTGCGCAATGCGACCCATTATTCATTATTAATTATTAATTATTCATTATTAATTATTAATTATTCATTACCATCAAAGCGTGGGAGGCTGTTGCGGTTGTGCCGGTTGCTGTGGCTGCATGGGCGGCTGAGTGCCTTGCCATGTGGGCTGCTGAGTGCCATACCACGTCTGCTGGCGGCGTGCCCATTCTATGGCATTCTGCTGGTCTTTATAGTTTACCCAAATTCTTCCTGCACCTATTAATATTAGAATAATAAAGATGCACGCCAACCGGGTAGCCCCCACGACGAAGAAGAACAGCATCAGCCCGACGCCCACGGCTACAAGGGTGAGGCCGTCTTTCATCTGGCTCCAGTTGATGCGGTCGGGAACCTGCATGGGCGGCTCTTGATAGCCGGGCCGCGCACTCTGCGGCGCATCGGCTTGAGCAGGCTGTTGGGCAGCAATGCCATCGGCATTAAACGGCGGCGGAGTGGGTGCCTGTGTGTAAGCCGGGCGGGCGGGCTCCTGGTGGACTCCGAAAATGTAGCCGGGCAGCTGATAGTTGTTCTCAATAGCCTTTTCCACCATTTTGTATTTACGGCGGCGATGCAGGTAGTAGAACAGCAGCGAAAGAGCCACTATAAACACTACTGCCACAAAGAACGACTCGCTGATGCTCTCGGCGGTTGATGCCACTGTGTCGGCAATTTTCTCCCCTGTCTGCAAAGGGTTTTCGGTTTCATATTGATCCTCGCTGCCATCCTCGTTCAGATTGACGAGAGTATCGTTGAGCAAGCTGGTAATTTTCTGTGTGAGAGCATTCACGCCCATAAAGCGCACTGTGTCCTGACCGTCGATGATGATGGTGGTGTCGCCGCGTGTCTCAAACAGAGTGCCGGCATCGGCTTGACCGAAGGTGAACAAAGCCACCAGCAGGATAAAGATAATTCGTTTCATATTATCATAAAGTTTAATTATTGTTCATGCATTAGACGCAACGACGGGTGCAAAAGGTTGCACTACCATGGCACAAAATTAAAATTTTTTTTTCGAAAACCGATAATTCTGCAACTTTCCACGCATCGCCCGGCAAGCCAAATGGCCTAACGGCTTGCCGTAGCCCGCCACTCAACATTTGTCTATTAGGCGAAAAAGCACTAATTTTGCTACTCAATAAAACAACAACCGACCACCATGAGCGATTTGAGCCACGAATTAGAGAAAATGATGAGCGGCGAGCTGTATGACGCCACGCGCAACGAGACACTGCTTAACGTGCTCACACAGTGCCACGAACGCTGTTTCGACTACAACCGGCTGCGACCGTCGCAAGTTGCCGAGCGCCAGGCCCTCATCAAGCAGCTATTGGGCAGCACCGGCGAGCGTTTTAAGATTATCTCGCCATTCTTGTGCGACTATGGCTTTAACATCAGCATAGGCGAAGATTTCTTTGCCAACGCCAACCTCATCATCCTTGACGAGGCTAAGGTAACCTTTGGCAACAATGTGTTCGTAGCCCCCAACTGCGCCTTCTACACTGCCGGACACCCACTTAACGTGGCCGAGCGCAACCGTGGATTAGAATACTCACTGCCCATCACCGTGGGCGACAATGTGTGGATTGGCGGCAACGTGTGCGTGATGCCGGGCGTGACCATCGGGTCAAACACCGTGATAGGCGGCGGCTCGGTGGTGACACACGACATCCCCGACGGAGTGCTCGCTGCCGGAAATCCTTGCCGTGTAATAAAAAAAATCGACTAATAGCCATGAGAAGATTTCTTTATTTACCCATTATTACCCTGCTGGCCCTGTTGGCATCGTGCAGCAGCTCTACCACCACCTCTACCGGCAGCTATGCCGACAGCACAATCACCACTGCCCGGCTGCTGACGATAGAAAAAAGCGACAGCTTCACGCTCGTAACCATCAAGAACCCCTGGAAGGAAGGCGAGGCACTGCACCGCTACGTGATTGTGCCCTACGACTCGGTGATGCCGGCATCGCTGCCACAGGGCACACTTGTGCGCACCCCGTTGCGGCAGGCACTTGTATATTCGAGCGTGCACACCAGCATCATGAAGGAATTAGGCATGTTCGGCACAGTGAAAGGCGTGTGCGACAGCCAGTTCTTCCCCGACCCCGACATTGCCCAGGGCATCGATGCCGGCACGATTACCGACTGCGGCTCGTCGATGTCGCCTACGATTGAGAAAGTCATCGAGATGCAACCCGACGGCATTCTGCTCTCGCCATACCAGGATGCCACTTATGGGCAAATCGACAACCTGAACATACCCATCATTGAGTGTGCCGACTACATGGAATACACCCCATTAGGACGTGCCGAGTGGGTCAAATTCTACGGACTTCTGTTAGGCAAAGAGGAAGCTGCCGACGAAATCTTTGCCGCCGTAGAAGCCAACTATAACAACATCAAGGACTTTGCATCACGAGCGAAGTCACACCCCACCGTGCTCACCGAGATGGTTATCAACGGAGTGTGGAACGTGCCCGGCGGCGAGAGCTACATGGCACGCATCCTGCAAGATGCCGGTGCCCGATACCCCTGGGCCGACGACAAGAGCACCGGCTCGCTCAACCTCGACTTCAACCAGGTGCTGGCTGTGGCTCAGCAGGCCGATGTGTGGCTCATCAAGTCGTTCTACATCCACAACTATCGCGAGCTGAAACAGTTCTATGCCCTAAACGACCAGTTTGAGGCATTCAAGCAGCGCAGGGTGTATGTGTGCGACACCAACAAGACACGTCTTTTTGAGGAATTTCCCTTCCACCCCGACCGACTGCTGAAGGAATATTTCAAGATTTTCCACCCCGAGCTGGCCGACGACAGCACCATCTACTTCATGCCACTGACTGAGTAATGGGCGAAATATAGCCTATATCTCGCCACGAACCATATTTTTTATTCAAGTTTCTAAAGTAGATAAAATGTTGAAAATAGCAAGCAAAAGCGTCGAAGACGCTGGCGGGTCGAAGACCCGACTTTGTGCTAAAGACCATGCAAGAACCCCAGCGGGGTTCGCAGCTTGGTCACAGCATGTCGCGGGAAAGTGCCTCGAAGAGGAACTTTGTAGCACTATCTGAGCATGTTAGCTACTTTATAAACTTAAATTATTTATAACTTTTATGATGGGCTACAGAATAAAATAATAATCACATGAAACCTGACAATAAAAGCAAAGTGCGATTTTGGATTGTAATGGGCATTCTCACTGCATTGCTCATGGTTCTGGCAGTGGCATGCCTGCTATATGGCTCGGTTGATATTCCGGCGCGCGACGTTTTTAGCATCATTGCCGGCAATGGGCATGAAAATGTGGCTTGGGACATCATCATCCGTCAGTCACGCCTGCCCATGATTGCCACGGCAGCCCTTGCCGGTGCCGCCCTGAGCGTGAGCGGCCTGCTGTTGCAGACCACCTTCAACAATCCTCTTGCGGGCCCGTCGATATTAGGTGTCTCGGCAGGTGCCGGACTGGGAGTGGCAGTAGTGATGCTGGCCACCGGAGGCACGGTGAGCACACTGCTGGGCACCGCTGTGGGCAGCTATGTGACCACACTCATAGGTGCTCTGATAGGCGCCGGGGCTGTGCTTGCCATTCTCATTGCATTCTCGGCCATCGTGCGAAACAGCACCATGCTTCTGATTGTGGGCATTTTAGTGAGCTATTTAGCGTCAAGCATTATCTCACTGCTCAACTCGGTAGCCAGCGAGGAAGGCATACACAGCTATGTGACATGGGGGTTCGGCAATTTCTCGGGCGTAACGGTGGCGCAGATGCCGGTGTTTGGTGCCTGCATCATTGCATCGCTCATAGCAGCAATATTGATGGTGAAACCGCTCAATGCCCTGTTGCTTGGCACACGTTATGCCGAGAACTTAGGTGTCAACACCCATCGCACACGCAACGTGCTGCTCATCGTCACCGGCATTCTCACGGCAGTGGTCACTGCCTTCTGCGGCCCGATAGGATTCTTAGGGCTTGTGGTGCCACATGTGGCACGCTTCATGACTGCAACCAGCAATCATGCCCGGCTGATACCCACCACCATCCTTGCCGGTGCATGTGTGGCACTACTGTGCACGCTCATCAGCGTGAACGGCACTCACGGCATCATTCCCATCAATGCCATCACCCCCATAATAGGCGTGCCCATTATTATCTATATCATCGTCAGGGAGAAAATACACAGCTAAAATAATAGTAGAAATATGTATCTAACCACTCATAACCTTACCGTGGGGTACACCGATGGCAAACGTGTAACCCCCATTCTGAGCAACCTGAACCTGAGCCTCAATCGCGGTAGGCTCACAGCCTTGTTGGGTCACAACGGCGCAGGGAAATCGACCCTGTTGCGTGCCATCACCTGCGCATCTAAGCCGCTGGAAGGCAGCATCACCATAGGCACTGCCGACATTTCGCAGCTCACCGGCCGCGAGCGCTCACGGCTGATTGCGCTGGTCACCACCGACCGCATCACCGTGGGCGGGCTAACCGTGGCCGACCTTGTGGCACTCGGGCGACAGCCACACACGGGCTTCTTAGGGCGGCTCAGCACTCACGACCGCGAAGCCGTGGAACGCGCCATGACGCTTGTGGGAATCGACCATAAGGCACAAGCCTACATGGCCGACCTGAGCGACGGCGAACGACAAAAGGCTATGATAGCACGAGCTCTGGCTCAAGACACGCCCATCATCATCCTCGACGAGCCCACGGCATTCCTCGACGTGGCCAGCCGCATCGAGACGATGCAACTGCTGCACACATTAGCCCACGACAACGACAAGGCCGTGTTGCTGTCGAGCCACGACGTGTCGCAGTCGCTGCTCATGGCCGACGACCTGTGGCTAATAACCAAAGATGGTGAATTAATTAGCGGCCCCACGCCCGCTCTTATCGAGCAGCAGGCATTGGAACAGATGTTCGGCAACCCTCACATCAAGTTCAACCCCACCCTGCTCGACTTCCAGTATATTCCCTGAAAACGTCGGCTTGAAAGCAGGCCACATTACTTCGAAAGCACATAGGCAGTCAGGGGCTCAAGCGAGGCTTTGAGGATGCCTTTCCTGACCTGCACACGACGATGGGTGACGGCATCGCGGTATTTGCCGTCGGCTATGGTTACCGGTATCGACACTTGGGCTGCATTTTCATCAAGGTTAATGACTACGGCCGCCTTGCTGCCGCGTTCCACGACGATTTGCTTGCCATCGGCACTATAGACGATGTTCTCGGGCTGGCCACAGTTGGCATGGCGGAATTCGTTGACCGCACGCACCAACGGGTGCTTAAACTCATCATTACCCACCTTGCCGATCTCGTTATCTCCCCAGTAATTGTCGCGTGTGCTGCCGTGAGGGCGCGAGTAAAACAGCGGCGTGCCATATTGCCGCGCCGTGAGGAAGACCCATCCCAAGCGCACCAGCTCGTCGCTCATGCCTGCCGAAGCATGATCGTTGCAATAGGTGTCGTGCGACTCTACCCATGTGACCAAATGCGACGGATGCACACTGTGGTGCCACGAGAGCAAGTCGTCGGCCTTGGCGTTGTGCTTGTTGAGAACATTGCGCAGCACCCAGCCATAGTTGCTCGCCGTGAGATCCATATACTCGGCATAGCCCTGCTCAGGCACATTCTTGTCTTGCAGCACCTCGCCATAGATGAAGAGCTGGTCGCGCGGCACGGCAAGCCAGAGGCCTTTCACCGGTTTGCGCCCCATGGCCACATCCCAGAAGTCGTTCTGCGGCGACTTGGGGTCGCACATCTCACCGGGCAGACCGATGTGCTTGGCAGTGTCGTAGCGGAACCCGCCGGCACCGCAGGCCAGCACGTCGTTCACATACTGCATATAGTAGTATTGGAAATCAGGATTTTCGGTATTCACGTCGGGCAGTGTACCCATTTCGCCGGTAGTGCACTGATAACGGTCGCTGTAGTCCTTGATGGGCCACAGCCCGTTGGCATGAAACAGGTTCTCACGGCCTCCCACTGCGCTGTCGAGCCGCTCGTTGATATAGCGACGGTCGATAACGGTGTGATTGGGCAACACATCCACTATCACCCGCAGTCCCAAGCGCGAAGCCTCGGCACACATTGCCTTGAACTCGTCGCGGGTGCCCAGCTGGTAGTTGCCTATTGTCCAGTCGGTGGGCTGGTAATGATAGTACCACTTTCCGTTGCCGAAGAGCTGACGCCCGCCATTATCACCCACATAGCACTCGTTGATGGGCGACGTCTGCACTATCGTGTAGCCGGCATCCTTGATTTCGGGCAGATGCTCGCGAATGGTGTTGAACGACCACGACCATGCGTGAAGTATGATCTCGTTATTTCCGGCAGCCACCTCGTTAGGCAGGTGCATAGTCATGACGACGGCAACGGCCGTCAGCAGCTTAATAAATTGTTTCATATCTTGGAGTTATGCAATCACAGCCGCAGGCTGGTGCTCACCGGCCTGCCGCTGCGCGAATTTACTTGGGCATGAAGCGCGACGGGTCCTCCTTGTCAATCTCAGGGGGTTCAGGCCGGTCAACGCCGGTGCCGGCTTCAACATCGGGTTGAGTTGTAGTCGCGGTAGTGGTGCCGCTTCGAGGCTTGTGACGCTTGGTTTGCCAGTCTTTCACATCCTTCGACACGCGTGTGCCTATGGCTCGCACGTCTTCCAAGCTGCGGTCGATAGTATCATCCACAGCCTTCTCTATAGTCCGGTTAAACGAGAACGGCAACACCGACAGCAATGCCGAGCAAAGCGCTAAAATTGCCAATAAGCAACTCGACTTGTAACCAATGCCTAACCCCACAATCGTGAAGCCCTCGCCAATGTCTTCGTTGGGCATTACATCGGGCTGATGTTGAAGTGCTATCTCATGGAAGTTATAGGTGTGAGAGAAGAACCACAGCATTCCCAAAACGAAGAATGCCGACAGCAGGCTCCACCACCGGTTTTTGAGTGTATTAAAGCCTATCGCCAGAAAACATGAGATAAATGGCAGCAGCGCAAACGCAATGTGGCGCACGCTGGGATATTGAGTGATTGTGCCGGCGGTGAAACTGAAGCCGGTTATCGTGCCCTGAAACGAGATGACGTAGAAAGGCAGAAACACGTAGCAAATCAGCGACAGCACAAGCAGTATGCTGGTTATCGGTTTCATGAATTATCGTGAAAAAGTCAGTTTTGAATGCGAAGATATAAACAATTACTCAAAAATGCCAATTTGATTACATATATTTAGCATTTTTTAGCCAACACCCTACAATAGTTAGAGTGTCGGACACACCTATATTCACATCACTGCTTCTTCAGCGAGAAGCGGAACTCCAGCCCGCCGCTTTCGGGACGACTCACCGTGATTGTGCCGCCATGAAGCTGGACAGCGTTCTTGACAATGGCCAGCCCGAGGCCCGTGCCGCCTAATGAGCGGCTCCGTCCCTTGTCCACGCGGTAAAAACGCTCAAAGATGCGGGGCATATCTTTTTCGGGAATTCCCACGCCATTATCGGCAAAGGTAAACATCCAGTGAGTAGATGTCTCTGTTGCCGAGACCTCGACCACGGCACCGCGGCCGGCATAGTTGAGCGAATTATCCACAAGATTGCGCAGCACACTGTAGATGAGCGACATGTTACCTCGCACTATCACATTTTGAGGCAGGCAGTTGTTAAGCGTCATTTCACGTTGCGCGAAGGTGAGCGATGTTTCGTGCACAATCTCGGCAAAGAGCTGCGAAACATCGATGCGCTCCATGGCCAGCACGTCGCGCGCATAGTCCATACGGTTAAGCGTGGAGATGTCTTGCAGCAGCGACGTGAGCCGCCGGGCCTGGTCATGCGTGCGAGAGATAAACCGGCGCACTGTGGCATCGTCCATTTCGGGAGAGTTGAGGATGGTCTCGGAATAGCCGAGTATGCTCGCCACCGGGGTCTTGAGCTCGTGGGCAATGTTTTGCGTGAGTTCACGACGCATCTGGTTTTCTTTTTCGGCACGCTCGCGATTGATGCGTTCGTCCATGCGCCGCGAGTAATGCAGCAGCAAGAAGCCCAAGCCCACCAGCACCACAAGCGAGAACAGCATCAAGTGCCAGTCGCTCACTTCATTGAATGGCTCGAGCATCTTGCGGTCGTAGTCGTCAAACAAGATGAACGTCGCAGCATAGATGGTGAATATGACCATCACACTGAGCCACATCTTGCGTCCTTCACTCAGCTTCTTCATCATTCAAACATATAGCCATAGCCCTGCCGGGCGACAATGCACCTCGAGTAGTCACCGATCTTCTTGCGCAACCGTGCTATGTTCACATCCACAGTGCGCTCGGTAACAACCACATTCTCGGGCCACACCTGCTCCAGCATCTGACTGCGCGCAAGCACTTGTCCACGACAACTGAGCAACAACTTCAGCAGTTCAAACTCGGTTTTGGTCAGAGCCACATCCAGGCCATCGACTGTGGCGGTCTTTTTCTTCAGGTCTAACACCAGGCCTTCATAGGCCTGCACTGCCACACTGGCGGGGCTCGAGGCAGCCACCCTGCCGAGCACAGCCTTCACCCGGGCCATCAACTCCCGCACCGAGAACGGCTTGGTAACATAGTCGTCGGCACCGATGTCGAAGCCTTGCAGCGTGTCGGCCTCGGCATCCTTGGCTGTGAGAAAGATGATAGGGATGTGCGATGTGGATGAATCGGTCTTTAACTTTGCCGCTAATTCAAAGCCCGACATGGCCGGCAACATCACATCGAGCAGCAGCAGGTCGTAGTGGGCGATGGGCAGTCCGAGGGCTTCCTCGGCCGAGTAGGCACAGTCGGCCCTGTAGCCGCCCTCACGCAGGTTGTAAAGCAGGATGTCGCACAAATCCGGCTCATCGTCGATTACTAATATACGTTGTTTTTCCATATCGGGTGCAAAGTTACATATTATTGTCCAAATCTGGCCTGTGCCACGTTAACAACATAGTCGCCTAAGTGCTCCATTTCGCTCACCATGTCGCTGAACATCGTGCCTAACGAGTAGTCGTAGCGGTGTTCGTTAACGGCCTCAAGGTTGTCTTCCTTCAGGCGCTCACACATGGCATCTATCTTGTTCTCGATGCGATAAGTCTCATTAATGTTGTGCTCCTCGAGTTGCTCGTGCAGCACAAGGCACATTTGTTCCAGGGCTTGGTCGCACAAGCCCATCATCTCCAGGATGTCGTTTGTCTGCACTATGGTAAACGTCTTGCCACTCTGCATGCGACGGTTGAGCGTGCGCGACAGGTTGTAGCAGGCATCGGCTATCGACTCCAGCTCGCCCACCTCACGCATCATCTGACGTATCTTCTGTTTCGTATCATCGCTCAAGTGGTCGTCGCTCACCTGCTCAAGGTAGCGGGCAATCTCCATCTCCATGCGGTCGGAAAGGTCCTCTTCGTGCTCGATTTTGCGATAACACTCTTCAAACTGCCCGCCATCTTTTTCTTCAAATAGCGTCATGACCATGCCAAACATCATGCGCACATTATCGGCAAACCGCGAGGTCTCCTTCTGAGCCTGGAGGACGGCAATTTCAGGCGTCTGGACAAGGTTCGTCTGTATGTACTGCAACCGGAACTCAGTTTCCTCCTCAGTCTCGCTGCCGGGCAGCAGCCACTTCACCACCCGCTCCATTTGCGGCACGAACCATATCAGCAGGGCAGTGTTAGACACGTTGAAGCATGTGTGAAACATTGCCAGCACAACGGGCAGACGCTCGGCCTGGCCACTCAATGCCGGGTCATAGCCCACCAAGCTACACACAAGGTTGACAAACGGGTAGAACACCACGAGCACCCACATCACTCCGAACACATTGAACAGCAGGTGAGCCAGCGCAGCCCGCCGTGCCTGGAGGCCGGCACCCAGAGCTGCAAGGTTGGCGGTGGCTGTGGTGCCTATATTCTCACCCATAACAAGGGCGATGCCTAAATAGACGGGCAACACACCTGTGGAACAAAGCAAAATCGTAATTGCCATAACGGCAGCCGACGACTGCACAAGGCAAGTGATTATAGTGCCTATGGCAAGAAAAGCCAGAATGGTGAGATAACTGCCCGTGTCGAACGAAGCAAAGAACCGCACCACCGCCTCGTTATGGGCCAGGTCAAGGTCGTGACCGGCACTGCTGAGCATCACCAGCGACAGGAACAAGAATGCAATGCCAAACAGCAAGTCGCCCATGTAACGGAAGCGACGTTTATATATAAGTATTATACCAACGAGGAAAGCCGGGAACACGACGTTGGTCAAATCGACCGAATATCCCAGCGACATGATCCACGCCGTGAGCGTGGTGCCGATATTGGCACCCATAATCACCGATATGGCTTGCGAGAGCGTCAACAACCCGGCCGAGACAAACGACACGGTCATCACCGTCGTTGCCGACGACGACTGCACGGCACAGGTTACAAACGTGCCGGTGAGCATGCCCAGCAGCCGGTTGGTAGTCATTCGTGACAATATGTGCCTCAAGTGCGAGCCGGCCATCTTCTGCAATGCTTCACTCATCATGCGCATTCCATATATGAGCAGCCCAAGCGCGCCCAGCACCTTCAGCCCTATAATCCAGTAGTTTTGTTCCATAATTATGTTTGGATGTAAATCTTATTGAGTGCAAAGTTACGCCCATTTAGCTGTTGCAGCAGGCATTTGCGCGTTACATTTGAATTACATTATAACTGCCCCACAATAATTAGTGGCAATCGTGCGAGTCTATAACTCATCACCGATGCCCGCCCTGCAAGACGAAGAAGGCCCGCCTTTTCGGAATGGTTTGACGCCAATCGCATTTATTTGTTGACAGATGCAGGCGAGACTTTAAGTCGTCCGCTGGAAGCATTTACCATATTGAAAAAAGCCTCCGAATCAGAACGACTTGATTTCAAGATTGGAGGATTTGGTGACGACATACGTTGGGAGAAGCTGGATGAAGACGTACATTTATCCAGTTTCTATGATGTCGTTGAATCATTTGAGACAAAAAACGCGGGGATGTGTCATAATTCTATTTCATAAGGCTTTGATTGAATTTTGAGATTACGTCACTGATATAGTGCATCTTCGAAGCACCTTTTAAGTCGCTGTCTCTCACCAAGCTGCGCACATCTTCGATGTTGCTTGCATGGTGTTAAAGAAATGGTCGCATCTTCGATGCGCCTGCGTTTTCAACGCTTTTTCTGAATTATGACACACCCACGTGCTTTACAATTTAGGCCTTCGGAAGCCTACTAATACTCTTCCTCGTCGAAAACTTTATTCCCAACAGATTTATATTGATTATCAATTACTTGCATCGTAATTAATTATTTTTAGCCAAATTAACCGCGCGCTCTGAGACTATCAGAGGCGATTCGATTAAGATTTAGACAAACTTTCTCTTTTTATTCATCCATTTCGTCTTTAATCTCAAGCCACAAAGCCTCAACATCATCTTGCAATGACTCCAGATCACAATCCTTAGGATTATAATCCTTAGAAATGTCATACCACTCCAGACGTTCTTTATCTTCGGCTGTCTTACGTTTTTTATTCTTAAGCTCTATAAGTTCGGCATAACCCCATACACCTCCGCAATCCTCTGGCGGACATGCACCTTCGGCTTTCAAAAGTTTGATAACAGGCTCCTCGTCCTTCGCATAATCACGGGCACCCTTAACCCATACATCGTGTATCCAAGAATCACCCATATCGTATTCAAACTTAAATCTTCCTCCCTTAGGTTGTAAAACCATATCTAAGGAAGTTGTTTCAGTATTCACATATTGAACACGAAAGAGGAAACCGAAAAATGAATTCTTATGTTCCCTTATCTCATGAGAATTCATATAAATCACATCGTTCTTTCCCCTAAACTGATATAGGTGTTCATGTGCCCACCCCATTGCATCAATCAGCACGAAAGCAAGTAGCTCCAATGTGATATTGGATGGAACAACGAGTTCACGCCAAATTCTAACGGGCGCGTCGTTCAGCTTAATGCGGATATGATATTCTCGCTTGGAAGTCCCAATGAATTTGTGCTTGGGCAGCTTAAGACCATACAAATAGTCTTCTTCTGAATAATAGTCATCTTCATTGTCCGCCTCTTCAGGCTCATCTTCCATCAAACTGTCAATATCAATGTCTAACTTCTGTTGTAACATAGTCAGAAAGTCATCGAACGACAAATCCTCTTGAGAATTATCGTTCTTACGCTTCGAATTTAACTTCTTTATTTCCGCCATATATATTAATTATCAGCACATGTTATTTGAACAAATCTTCAAGCGTGACTTGAGCTTGTACGCGTCCACTATAAATTCCTGGCTTAATGCCAAAACTGGTAATCATTGTCAGCATCAGAGACTTCCGCGTGTTGGTCTGTCTAAGAAATATGTCCAATTTGTTATCCAAATCCTCTGCTTCGGATTTTGTGATTTCGTAATCCGAGCGTGAAAATTTCATCTCGCAGATATTGACAGTCTGATCAGCGCGATCGATAATCAAGTCAATTTGTGCCCCCCTATGACTATCATCACCTTTACTGCTCCAACAACAAGCCCGGCTCTGAATGCCAGAGATGCCAAGAGCCTGTTTAATCTGTCGGATATGATTCAAGCATAAAATTTCGAAAGCATAACCGCTCCAGGCGCGATACTTCCCACTATTAAGGGAATTCGTCCAAAAGGTTTCATCCTGATATTTGTTTTCTTTGATGTAATGAAAGTGGAACAGCGTAAATGCATCTGTCAGCTGGAAAAGGATATCACGCTTGGTTTCACCGAAGGGGATGTAACTACGGATGAAGCCGCACTTCTCAAGTTCTTCCAGTGTCTTGGTGAACTTCTTGTTGTTGTTTAATCTGCTTTGCTCAATAATCTGCTTGCGGGAAAGCCCTTTGCCTTTTTTTGCCAACACAGTGACGATAGTAATATGATCGCCAGCCTTTTTAAAAAGGGAACGATATAAGTTTTCGAACTCGTTAACCAACTCACCATTATTTAAGAAAAACAGTCGGTCAATATTTTGGGCGACGCTCTCCTTAGGATTCATCAGCGAATAATAATAGGCAACACCGCCCATCACCATATAACACTCAGCTATTTCCTTCTCTCGATATCCGAATCCGTAGGCCTTGAAATAGCGACGGCTTTCTTCCAACGTGAATGGAGCGATATAGATTTGGTGAGTTCTCCGATTATGTAGTCCCCCTCTATTATTGATGATATTATCTATCATCCACGAGGTGGCAGAACCGCAAACAATCAACTTAATATCGCTACGTCCGTCAGCCCATCCATTCCAAAATCGTTCAAGAGCAGCCAAGAATTTCGAGCGAGTTGTATCCATCCAAGGCAGTTCGTCTATGAAAACAATTTTCCTCCCTTCAGGCAAACTTTCAAGAAAACTCTGAAGTTGATAGAACGCTTCTATCCATGACTTAGGGTGCGTAGCAGATGGCCAAACTCGGAGCAGAGAAAAATAAAAGTTTGAAAGCTGGTCGCCCATGTCGGCATTCTCCATACCTGTCATCGAGAAGCAGGCTTGGTCTCCAAGAACTTGACGAATGAGGTATGTCTTTCCCACGCGTCGCCTACCATATACGACAACAAACTCTGACTTGTCCGTATTCAGATATTCTCGCAAAAGCTTTACTTCCTGCTCTCGGCCTATCAATGTATGCTTCATATTATAATCAATTCTTTACTGAAATCTGCTGCAAAGATAGTAAAAAGCATCCATTTCAGCAAATATAAATGGCGAAAATTGCTCAAATGACACAAAAGAAAATCATTTCAGCAACTTTCGCCACATAAAAACGGCTTCGGTTCTGTCTTCGGCATGGTGACGGTCAGGATGCCGTCCTCTACCTTGGCAGAAATCTTGTCACGCTCCACATCATCAGGCAGCGTATAGTGCTGCTGATTTTACGAAAGTTTTTATCAAATTGGCTTCAATGAGTCAAAAAAAGCTTTTAATTTCGCAACTTCGAAGGCAAAAGATTCTGGTAAAGGAACAGCTTATCAAGACTATAAAAACACCAGCGAGACAAACAAATTATCTTTGCTTATCTCGCTGGTATTAAATGTTTTAGACTAAATAAAGCCTACTAATACTCTTCCTCGTCGAAGAAGAAATCTTCGTCGTTGCGCGGGTAATCCTCCCAGATATCTTCGATCGACTCGTAGGTGTCGCCTTCGTCTTCAATTTCCTGCAGGTTTTCAATCACCTCCAGTGGTGCACCACTTCGCACAGCATAGTCAATGAGTTCGTCCTTAGTTGCGGGCCATGGTGCATCCTCAAGTTTTGTAGCTAATTCGAGTGTCCAATACATAGTCTTCCCAATTTTACGATTTTCTGTTCTTAATAAAAAGTGCGCAAAGGTAATGTAATATTTTCAACTTCAAGCATCTTTATCCCAATAATTTTCTTCGAATTGGTTCTGAATATTGTTAAACCTTGCTAAAACGAAGAAAAAGTCACTCAGTCTGTTAAGATATTTCATCACTATGGGGTCAACGTAGGCCTTGCCGGCAAGCGTTATCACACGCCTCTCGGCCCGGCGTGTGACGGTGCGGCACACATCGCACAGGGCGCTGAGGCGGCTACCGCCGGGCAGGACAAATCCACGGAAGGGCGGCAACTCCTCGTCCATCTCGTCGATGCTTTTTTCAAGCAGTTCGACGTCGGCTTGCGTCAGGCCATAGACGGGTGTGTCGGGAGCGTTCTCGGTGGCGAGATATGCACCTATGTTGAAGAGCTTGTTCATCACCGTCTTGATTACACCCGTCATGCCGGTGGCATCGAGCTTGGAGTTATGTGCCAAAACACCGATGTTGGCATTCAGCTCATCGATGGTGCCATAGGCTTCTACCCTAACGTCATCTTTGCTCACTCGCTTACCGCCGACGAGCGACGTCGTGCCCTGGTCGCCGGTGAGTGTATAAACTTTACTTTTCATCGTTGTCGTTCTTTTTGGTTTCAATAGGATTCAATGATAATAATTCGTCTAATAGGTTGAGCAGCTCGTGTGTGGAGTTCACCACCTGCATGAGCTGCATATGCCTGTCGCCGGCAAATCGCGAGCCGGCAAGCTGGCTGAGCTGTAACAGCAGGCTGTCGTACATGCCATCGGCATTGACAACCACGATGCCCGTGCCTTCACGCTTATCGACCACCATTTGCGACAGTGCCGAGATCCACTCGTCGATTGTTCCCACTCCGCCGGGGAGCACCACATGCAGGTCGCTGATGAGACACATGCGAGCCTTGCGCTCGTTAAGGTTGTCGGTAACGAAGAGTCGGTCGCACAGGCGGTCGGCCATCGAGGCAAAGTTGCGTGTCACCACACCCACCACTTGCGAGCCGCTCTCGTGAGCCGCCTTGGCCACGACATGCATCAGCCCGGCATTCACGCCACCATAGATTAAGGTGTGCCCGTTAATGCCCATCCAGTGCCCCAATGCACTTGCCATGTCGCGATAAGACTGGTCAAGGTGAGGGCGGCTGCTGCAATACACTGCTATGTTCATAGTATCACTTCGTTTATCACATGCTGCACCTGCTTGAAGGCGTAGCTATGAAACTCGTCATCACCCCCGGGTGTGCGCAAGATGAGCATCCCGTCGGGCGCCACGTCGTGGATTATAGCTGCAAATTGTGTGCCATCGGGCAGCACAAAGCTGTGCGGGCGGCCGTCGTTGCGATACAGTGCCGCGAGATATTGCTCATGAAGGAGCCTTCGGCCTTGAGGCATAGCTCCCTGTGCACAATACTGCTCGATGCGCTCACACACGTCGTGCAACAGCGTTTCCAGCTCAAACTCATGGCCCGCCACCTGACACATTGACACCGGATTGGGCGCATCGCTCACAAAGGCTGACTGATTGACGTTCAACCCCACTCCCACCACGCTATGGGCAATGCCGTGGTCGTCGAGCGAGTTCTCGATGAGCAGGCCGCACAGCTTGCGGTCGCCGCAATAGATGTCGTTGGGCCATTTCACCGCTATTTGCTTAGCCGCATCGGCATCGGCAAGAGCTTCACGCACCGCATCCACAATGGCAAGCGACACTGCCTCGCTGATGACAAACTGATCGCGCACTGCCACAGCCGGACGCTTTAGCAGCATCGAGAAAGTGAGGTTCTTGCCCGGCTCGGCCTCCCACGAGTTACCTTTCTGGCCGCGGCCTGCCGTCTGCCGGTGGGTATAGATCACCGTACCACCGGGCAATGTATCGGCCAAGGTCTTGAGGTAGGTGTTGGTCGATGCCGTTTCTTTTACCAATATGTATCGAGGCATAACAGCAGGCTTGTTATTCACGGAATGTGACACGCATCAGGCGGCTGTCGTCGGCCTCATTCACGCTCAGATCCACACGCACGGTGTCGTCGGGGAGCAGGTTCTCGATGCGCTCGGGCCACTCAATCAGGCACACCGCGCCACAGTCGAAGTAGTCTTCGGCCCCGAGGTCTTCGGCCTCGGCCTCGTTTTCAAGGCGATAGCAATCGAAGTGATAGATGAGCTCGGCGGTAGTGTCGCTGCGATACTCGTTGATGATAGCAAACGACGGCGAGTTGGTAACGTCACTCTCCACGCCCAACTGGCGGCACAGCTCGTTGATAAACGTGGTCTTGCCGGCTCCCATCGGCCCGTAGAAGGCAAAGACGGTGTAGTCGCCCATCTCGGCCATGAAATCGTGAGCCACCTGCGGCAGCGCCTCGAGCGAGGGAATCTGAAACTCTATTGTTCTGCTCATAATATCTTGATTTTTAATAAGTAATGTAATGTCGTTAGATTCAGAACGCGAAATTACAAAATTTATTGCAAGTGTGCAACCTCTGGAAGTGCCATGCCACAAGCGCACATGCGTTTTGCCCACTGAGCCAGAGTTTGCAGCACCGGCTATTTATAGACAAACATCAATAATATCGCAACCACAATATAGAACAACAGCCCAAGTTCAATAAAAATAATGTCAACTTCAGCATTGACATTCTTAGCTGAATAGTGAATAATTATAGCTTCTTTCCGCTCATCGGTTAAACGAAAGTGACACACAGCATAAATTATTGCGCCCGAAGAGTCAGAAAAGTCGGAAGAGTCCGAAGGGTCCCCCTTCTCGCCAATCGGCAATGGTTAAACTTTCTTAAATATTGCTCATTTCTGCCGTTTTGGCCGAGCTTTGTCACGCCGCAGGTTGTACATATTATTAAAAAGCAGTAATTTTGCAAAGCATTCGTGAGAGGGGGCTATGAGCTTCCTCGTTTTTATTATAAAACATGATTGGGTTGCGCCCTGATTTTGAGCAAGGTAGCCACCAAAAGATTAACAGAATGATTGACAAGAAAGAACTTACACAGGTAGTTAACGACGCGCTTGAGGGCACCGACCTCTTCTTGGTGGAGGTGACCATCGGTGCCGGCAATGTGATAGACGTGGCCATCGACAGCATGGGCGACATCTCTATTGACGACTGCGTGCGCATCGACAGAGCCGTGCACGAGGCTTTTGACCAAGACGCCGAAGACTATGAGCTCACGGTGGGCAGCTATGGCATCAGCTCACCGCTGATAGTGCGCAAACAATATGACAAGAACCTCGGGCAGGAAGTGGAAGTTCTCACAAGCGATGGCCGCAAGCTCAAGGGCACCCTCAGCGAAGCCGGCGACGAAACATTCACCATCATCACCCCTACTAAGATGAAAGTAGAAGGCAAAAAGCGCCCCGAGCTGGTCGATGTAGCCACAACAATGCGTTACGACGAGGTGAAACAAACAAAATGCATAATAAAATTTTAACATACCATCATGGCTAAGAGACAAGAAGCGGTCAATATGGCCGACCAATTTTCGGAGTTCAAAGAGCTTAAGAACATTGACAAAATTACGTTGATCAGCGTGCTGGAGGAGTCGTTCCGCAGCGTGCTGGCCAAGATGTTTGGCAACGACGACAACTTCGACGTGATTGTCAACCCCGACAAGGGTGACTGCGAAATCTACCAGAACCTTGAAGTGGTGCCCGACGGCGAAGTGGAAAATCCCAACAAGGAAATCGGGCTGAGCGATGCACGCGCCGATGAAGACCCCGACTGCGAAGTGGGCGAAGAGCACACCCGCAAGATCGACTTCACCAAGTTTGGACGCCGCGCAATCCTCAACCTTCGCCAGACACTTGCCAGCAAGATTCTCGACCTGCAGAAGGATGCAGTCTATAACAAGTTCAAGGAGCTTGAAGGCGAGCTGGTTAGCGGTGAGGTGTATCAGGTATGGAAGCGCGAGGTTCTGCTTCTCGACGACGAGAAGAACGAGCTGCTGCTGCCCAAAGACCAGCAGATACCCACCGACATCTACCGCAAGGGCGACAGCGTGCGTGCGGTAATCCACAACGTGGACAACAAGAACAACAACCCCAAGATCACCGTGTCGCGCACGAGCGACGTGTTCCTGCGCCGCCTGTTTGAGCTTGAGGTGCCCGAAATCCACGACGGCCTGATCGTGATTCGTGCCGTGGCCCGCGTGCCGGGCGAGCGTGCCAAGATTGCCGTCGAGAGCTATGACGACCGCATCGACCCCGTGGGAGCCTGCGTGGGCGTGAAGGGAGCCCGCATTCATGGCATCGTGCGCGAGCTGCGCAACGAGAACATCGACGTCATACCCTACACCTCCAATCCGCAGTTGCTCATACAGCGTGCACTGAGTCCGGCAAAGATCACCTCGATCCGCCTCGACGAAGAGTCAAAGCACGCCGAGGTATTCCTCAAGCCCGAAGAAGTGTCATTAGCCATTGGTAAGGGAGGCTTGAACATACGCCTGGCATCGATGCTGACACAATATGACATCGACGTGTATCGCGACCTTGACGGCGAAGCCGAAGAAGACATCTACCTCGACGAGTTCAAAGACGAAATCGACGAGTGGGTCATCGAGGCACTCAAGAACCTGGGATGCGCCACTGCCAAGGCCGTGCTCAAGATGCCGCGGGCCGAGATTATCGAGAAAGCCGACCTTGAAGAAGACACCGTCGATAACGTTCTCGAAGTGCTGCGCGCCGAGTTTGAAAGTTAACGTCACATGAGCGCCACATCATGCTGCATGAGCCACAGCGCCACCACAGCATGAGTTTCCGACGATGCCTGAGCATCGATGCGAGTTCAATGCCGACCGTGTTTATATTACTGAGAGTTACAAAAATACAATATGCCAATAAAGATTTCCAAAATCATCAAAGAGTTGAATGTGGGAAGACAGA
The DNA here is from genome assembly GCA_002395965.1 of Porphyromonadaceae bacterium UBA4277. Taxonomy (GTDB): domain Bacteria; phylum Bacteroidota; class Bacteroidia; order Bacteroidales; family Muribaculaceae; genus Sodaliphilus. The sequence continues at coordinate 49,347 of DGVT01000121.1, read as the reverse complement.
CTCTGGAAGACTTCCTGCGTAAGAAGGGTATCGAAGTGGATCAGAGCGTTAACGCTCGGGTTCAGAACGATGTCTATGAAATGCTAATTAAGGAATTCAGCCCCGACAAGCTGCAAAAGCAGAAGTCGGAGACACTCTCCAACGAGCGCAAGACCGAGAAGAAACGCGTCGAGGAGATCAAGACCGTCATTCCCGGCCAGAAGCCTAAATTGGTTGGAAAAATCGACCTTGCCACTGGCAAGCCCATCGTTGCCGAGCCCGAAAAGAAAGCTCCCGCCGATGCCGAGCCCGTTAAGGAAGTCGCTCAACCCGAAGCCATAAAGCCCGAGGCCAAGCCTCAGGAGCAGCCGGCAGAAGAAGCTCAGCCCAAGCCCGTGGAAGAAGTGCAGGCACAAGTGGCCGAGCAGCCAGCTCCTGCTCAAGAGCCTACCAAAGCCGAGCCAAAGGCCGAGCCCAAAGTCGAGACGAAGGCCGAGCCTGAGGCTCCTGCCGCCGTTGCCACTGTTCCCGAACAGAAGCCCGAGCCCACTAAGCCCGCCACGGTCAAACCTGAGCCTCAGCAGGAGCAGCCGGCGCCACCCACGCAACCCCAAAAAGAGGAAATCAAGCCACAGGCCGAGACTGTTGACTCACAGGAGAAGCCCGAGGCCAACGAGCCCGAGGTATTCACACTTGGAAAGCCAGAGCTCACAACCAAGCCTAAGGTGATTGGGAAAATCGACCTCGATGCTATCAACCAATCGACACGCCCCAAGAAAAAGACCAAGGAAGAAAAGCGCAACGAGCGCATCTCCAAGGCTCAGGGCGAGGCCTCGTCACGCAAAAAGCGCAAGCGTATAGGCAAGGAGAAGGTTGACATCAGCACGGCAGCACAAGCCAACCAGCCCGGCGGCCAGAAAGGCAAGCCGGCAAATGCCGACCAAGGCTCCGGCAAGCGCAAGGAGAAAAAGAGCAAGCGTCCGTTCAAGCCCGAAGTGAGCGAGGAGGACGTTCAGCGCCAGGTAAAGGAGACGCTGGCTCGTCTCACCACCAAGACTCCGAAGAAAGCCGCCAAGTGGCGCCGTGAGAAGCGCGACGCCGTGCGCGAAGAAGAGCGCGAAGTGGCAGCACAGGCAGCAGCCGAAAAGAAGGTGCTCAAGCTCACCGAGTTTGTCACAGCCAACGACCTTGCAGCCATGATGGACATCCCCGTGAACAAAGTGATTGGCACTTGCATGAGTCTGGGAGTGATGGTATCCATCAACATGCGCCTCGACGCCGAGACCATCAACATTGTGGCCGAAGAATTCGGTTTCAAGACCGAATATGCCAGCGCCGAAGTCACCGAAGCCATTCACGACGAGGTTGACAACCCCGAAGACCTCGAGGAGCGTCCACCGGTGGTGACCGTCATGGGACACGTCGATCACGGCAAGACATCGCTGCTCGACTACATACGCAACACCAACGTCATAGCCGGTGAAGCCGGCGGCATCACACAGCACATTGGTGCCTACACGGTGAAGCTGAAAAACGGACGCCGCATCACCTTCCTCGACACCCCCGGCCACGCCGCATTCACCGCAATGCGCGCCCGCGGTGCCAAGGTTACCGACATCGTCATCGTCATCGTGGCGGCCGACGACAACGTCATGCCGCAGACCGAAGAGGCCCTGAGCCATGCCTCGGCTGCCGGCGTGCCCATCATCTTCGCCATCAACAAGATAGACAAGCCCGGCGCCAACCCCGACAAAATCAAGGAAGAGCTGGCCAACCGCAACTATCTGGTTGAAGAATGGGGCGGCAAATATCAGAGTCAAGACATCTCGGCCAAGAAAGGCGACGGCATATTCGAGCTCCTTGACAAGGTGCTTCTTGAGGCCGACATGCTCGACCTGAAAGCCAACCCCCATCGCAAAGCCACCGGATCGATCATCGAGTCGTCGCTCGACAAGGGTCGCGGCTACATTGCCACGGTGCTCGTCGATGGCGGCACACTGCACGTGGGCGACATCGTGCTGGCCGGCACACACTACGGCAAGGTGAAAGCCATGTTCAACGAGCGCAACGAGCGCATCAAGGAGGCCGGGCCGTCGATGCCCGCACTCATCTTAGGCCTCAACGGTGCCCCCACGGCAGGCGACAAGTTCAACGTGATGGACACCGACCAGGAAGCCCGCCAGATAGCCAACAAGCGCGAGCAGCTGCAGCGCGAGCTCGGTCTGCGCACGCAGAAGCGCCTCACCCTCGAGGACATCGGCCGCCGCAAGGCCCTGGGCGACTTCCACGAGCTGAACGTGATTGTAAAGGGCGACGTGGATGGCTCTATCGAGGCACTGAGCGACTCGCTCATCAAGCTCTCCACGCCCGAGGTGCAGGTCAATGTCATCCACAAGGCAGTGGGTGCCATCACCGAGAGCGACGTCACACTGGCTGCCGCCAGCGATGCCTACATCATCGGCTTCCAGGTGCGACCCAGTGCCGATGCCAAGCGCCTGGCTGCACAGGAGGGAGTGGATATCCGCATCTACTCGATTATCTACGACTGCATCGAGGAGGTGAAGAGCGCTATGGAAGGTATGCTCTCGCCCGACGTCAAGGAAGAGGTGAGCGGCATGGCCGAGGTGCGACAAGTGTATCACATCAGCAAGGTGGGTACCATTGCCGGAGCCATGGTCACCGAGGGCAAGATCAAGCGCCAGTGCAAGGTGCGCGTCATTCGCGACGGCATCGTGATCTACACCGGCAATTTGGCTTCGCTCAAGCGCTTCAAAGACGACGTTAAGGAAGTGGCCAGCGGCTTCGACTGCGGCTTCTCGATCCAGAGCTATAACGACATCCAGGAGCACGACGTGATCGAGGCCTTCGAGGAAATCGAAGTACACAAGAGCCTATAATAAAAACAAGTTACAATAGAGTCAAGGGCTAAGTTGAATATTCACAGACACTTAGCCCTTATTCTTTTACCTTTAATCAGCACACACTCATAATGCTACTTTACTACCTAAACATCGGGTCAAACATCGGCCACAAATTGCTGAATATATTACGGGCAATGTCCGAGCTGAGTTTACTGGGCTACATTCGGAGCATGAGCGACCCCATCGAGAGTGAGCCATGGGGATTTAGCTCAAGCAACTCATTTATTAACATCGGCTTTGCCCTGAGCAGCGAGATAGAGCCTCACGACATGCTCGACGAAATACATCGCATAGAACGTCAACTGGGCAGTGCCGACCATCGCGATGCCGCCGGCAACTATGTGGACCGCCTGGTAGATATCGACATCATGGCCATCGACGACAACGACGGCAACCCCATCACCATCCACACCCCCACCCTGCAAGTGCCGCACCCGCACCTGCACGAGCGCACGTTCTTCATCGAGCCCTACAAGCAGCTCCGCAGCGACATCTATGAGGCTCCGGCACAATCATGACAAACGAGCATAAAGAATCGGAAAGACACTTAGCCATGAACACTAACGAATTACCGATGTTAATGATATCGGACAGAGCATTTCATAGAAAATAGTAATACATAATTCGTAATTCATAATTTTTTCGTATCTTTGCAAGTTGATAACGCCACGGCACAAGCCGGCAGTAGCAGCTATCACACACCGGCCGGTTCACGGCCATGTAACATAGAAAAAATATAAAAACAATACGATATGGGATTTAATGACATTCTGAAGAAATTCTTCGGCACAAAATCGGATCGCGACCTCAAGAAATTGCTCCCCATAGTTGACAAGATCAAGGCCGTCTATCCCGAGATTGAGCGCCTGAGCGACGACGAGCTGCGTGAGCGCACAGCCAGCATCCGCCGCCAGCTTCAAGAAGCCGTGCAAGACAAGCGCGACGAAATCAATGCGATTAAACAGGAAATTGAGACTATCGACTACGACAAGCGCGAAGCACACTGGGAAAAAGTTGATAAAATAGAGAAGGAAATCCTCGAAGTGTTTGAGCAGAAACTCGACGAGGCACTCCCTGTGGTGTTCTCGATTGTGAAAGAAACCGCAAGGCGATTTGCAGGCAACGAGAGCATCACAGTCACAGCCACCGACATGGACCGCGCCCTGGCAGCCCAGGGCAAGGACTTTGTGGAGATCGACGGCGACAAAGCCATCTATCACAACCACTGGGTGGCCGGCGGCAACGAGATGACTTGGGACATGGTGCACTACGACGTGCAGCTCATAGGCGGCACGGTGCTGCACCAGGGCAAGATTGCCGAGATGGCTACCGGCGAGGGTAAGACACTGGTGGCTACGCTGCCTGTTTTCCTCAACGCCCTCACCGGCAACGGCGTGCATGTGGTCACCGTGAACGACTATCTGGCCAAGCGCGACTCGGAGTGGATGGGGCCGCTCTACATGTTCCACGGCCTGAGCGTGGCTTGCATCGACAAGACTCAGCCCAACTCGCCCGAGCGCCGCGCCGCCTACGAGTGCGACATCACCTTCGGTACGAACAGCGAGTTCGGCTTCGACTACCTGCGCGACAACATGGCCATGCGCCCCGAAGACATGGTGCAGCGCAAGCACAACTATGCCATCGTTGACGAGGTGGACTCGGTGCTCATTGATGATGCCCGCACGCCTCTCATCATCTCCGGCCCAGTGCCCAAGGGCGAAGACCAGATGTTCAACGAATTCAAGCCCAATGTGGAGCGCGTGTATAACGCACAGCGGCGCCTTGTAACACAGCTGCTGGCCGACGCTAAGCGCCTGATGGCCAGCGACGACGAGAAGAGCGTCAAGGAAGGCACGCTGCTGCTCTACCGCGCCTTCAAGGGTCTGCCCAAGTACAAGCCCCTGATCAAGTTCCTGAGCGAGGAAGGCGTGAAGGCCGCCATGCTCAAGACCGAGGCCTACTACATGCAGGACAACAACCGCGAGATGCCCATCGTCACCGATCCGCTATACTTCATCATTGAGGAGCAGAACAACACCGTTGAGCTGACCGACAAGGGTATCGATGTGCTCACACAGGGCACCGACGACCCACAATTCTTCGTCCTGCCCGACATCGCCTCGCAACTGTCGGCCGTAACCAACGAGCCGCTGAGCGAGGAAGAGAAAATCGCCAAGAAAGACGAACTGCTGCAGAACTACAGCGTGAAGTCGGAGCGTGTGCACACCGTCACACAGCTGCTCAAGGCCTACACCTTGTTTAACATCAACGAGGAATATATCGTGGATGCCGAGGGCAAAGTGAAAATCGTGGATGAGCAGACTGGGCGCATCATGGAAGGCCGCCGCTACAGCGATGGCCTGCATCAGGCTATCGAAGCCAAGGAAGGCGTGAACGTGGAGGCCGCAACACAGACGTTTGCCACCATCACACTGCAGAACTACTTCCGCATGTATCACAAGCTGGCCGGTATGACCGGTACGGCCGAGACCGAAGCCGGCGAGTTCATGGACATCTACAAGCTCGACGTGGTCACCATCCCCACCAATAAGCCGGTAATTCGCAACGACATGCCCGACCGCGTCTATAAGACCAGCAACGAGAAGTTTGCCGCCGTAATCGAGGAGATTGAGAAGATGCGCGACAGCGGCCGCCCGGTGCTGGTGGGTACCACCTCGGTTGACATCAGTGAGAAGCTGAGCCGCATGCTCTCGATGCGTCACATTCCGCACCAGGTGCTCAACGCCAAGCTGCACCAGA
>DGVT01000121.1:20222-43628 GCA_002395965.1 Porphyromonadaceae bacterium UBA4277 | reverse complement strand
CACCAGAAGGAGGCCGACATCGTGGCTCAGGCCGGACGCCAGGTCGAGGGCAAGGGCGTAGTGACCATCGCCACCAACATGGCCGGTCGTGGTACCGACATCAAGCTCTCACCCGAAGTGAAAGCCGCCGGCGGTCTGGCCATCATCGGCACTGAGCGCCATGAGAGCCGCCGCGTCGATCGTCAGTTGCGCGGACGTGCAGGACGTCAGGGCGACCCGGGCTCAAGCGTGTTCTTCGTCTCGTTCGAAGACAAGGTGATGCGTCTGTTTGCCAGCGAGAAGATTGTGAAAATGCTCGACTTCCTCGGCCTGAAAGACGGCGAAGCCATCGAAGACCGCCGCGTGACCAACGCCATCGAGAACGCCCAGAAGCGCGTCGAGGAAAACAACTTCGGCATCCGCAAGCACCTGCTCGAGTATGACGACGTGATGAATGCACAGCGAAAGGTGATCTACACCCGCCGCCACCACGCACTCATCGGCGAGCGCATTGGCATCGACCTGATCAACACTCTCTACGACAGCGTGGAAGACATCGTAGAACGCTACGGCACCGACGAGTATGACGACTTCAAGATGCAAGTGCTCAAGACCTACGCCATCGAGCCGCCGTTTGACGAAGACGAATATCGCCGCCTCGACGACAGCAAGCAGACCGAAAAGCTCTACGAAGAAGCACTCAAGGCATTTAACCGCAAGAGCGACCGCCTGGCCGAAATTGCCGACCCGGTGATACAAAGCATTGTCGAGCAACAGCGCGAGCAAGGCATGGAACCGCAAGGCTTGATTCGCATCCCCATCACCGACGGCAAACGCATGTTTGGCATCGTGGTTGACATCAAGGAAACGGCCGAGTGCCACTGCAAGAACCTGCCCAAGGCTTGGCAAAAGGCGGTGATGCTGCTCACCATCGACGAGTGCTGGAAAGAGCACCTGCGTGAGATGGACCAGTTGCGACAGAGTGTGCAGAATGCCAGCTATGAACAGAAAGACCCGCTCGTGATTTATAAGGTGGAATCATTCAACATGTTCAAGAGCATGGTGGGCAACATGAATGCCAAGACCCTGTCGATACTCATGCGCGGCCAGATACCCGTGCAGGAGGAGCCACAGAGCCACGTGCAGCAACGTGAGATGCCACGCCCAAGGCAGCAATATAGCGAGAGCCGCGGCGGCGAAGGCGTCAACGAACAGGCCGCTCGTGCCAACCAGCAGGCCGCTCGCGGTGCTTCGCACGCACCACAGCGCCCCACACAGCCCATCATTGCCGGTCCCAAAATCGGACGAAACGACCCGTGCCCCTGTGGCAGCGGCAAGAAATACAAGCAGTGCCACGGACGCAATCAGTTCTGACGTAAACTGTTCATAAACAAGTGCAGGAGGCAAAAAGCTATTTAATCAGCATTTTCCTCCTGCACTTGTTTTCTTCTATTAGTGTCCAATAAAAAAATATTTTGATTTACAATAGATTTGGTATATCTTTGCAAGTTGAAAGAATTGCGCATGAAGACATTAGTGATAATAACCGGCCCCACGGGAGTGGGGAAGACCGAAGCGGCCCTCAGCGTTGCCCGGCGGCTGCATTGCCACATCATTAATGCCGACTCCCGCCAGATTTACCGCGGCCTGCCCATAGGCACCGCTGCCCCCACAGCCGAGCAACAGCGGCGCGTGCCGCATCACTTTGTGGCATGCAAGCAGCTTGACGAGCAGTACAGCGCCTGGCAATATGAGATCGATGTGATGCAACTCTTGCCGCAACTGTGGCAGCAAGGAGACTACGCAGTGATGTGCGGAGGCTCGATGATGTATGTGGATGCAGTGTGCAATGGCATCGACCCCGTCCCAGACATCTCGCCACAAGTGCGACAGGCAGTCATCAGCCAGTATGAGCAGGAAGGCCTTGCCACACTGCTCGACGAGCTGAAAGAGCGCGACCCTGACTACTATAAGCAGGTCGATCGCAAAAATCCGCGGCGCGTGCTTCACGCCGTGGAGATATGCCGCCAGGCCGGCGTGCCCTACTCACAGTTGCGCACAGGCACCACTGCCAGGCGGCCGTTCAGCATCGTGAAGGTGGCGCTCACGCTGCCACGGGCCGAGCTGTTTGAACGCATCAACCGGCGCGTTGACGCCATGATGGCGCAAGGACTGGAGCAGGAAGCACGCAGCGTGTACCACTTGCGCAGCCTCAATTCGCTCAACACGGTGGGCTATAAGGAAATGTTTGCCTACTTCGACGGGCTGATGCCACTGGACGTGGCGCGTGAACGCATCAAGAAGAACACGCGCGTGTATGCCAAGAAGCAGCACACATGGTTAGCCCGCGACAACAAGCTCACATGGTGCGCCCCGCATGACTGCCTGCAAACGATTGAAGAAAAACTTAAAAATACAACCAACTCATGAAACGACTTTTACTATCGTTCCTGATGCTCGCCACACTGCTCGGCACCCTGCCGGCAAGGGCACAGGAAGAACAGAAACGAGAAATGCGCACCGTGTGGGTAGCCACCGTGTCGAACATCGACTGGCCTCAGACACGCGGCAGCTCAGCATCAGTCATCGCCCGCCAGAAGCAGCAGCTCATCGACCTGCTCGACGGCTTCGTCAAGGCCAACATGAACGCCATCTGCCTGCAGGTGCGTCCCATGGCCGATGCCCTCTACCGCTCGAGCTACGAGCCGTGGTCGAGCTATCTGACAGGCACCCGTGGCAAAGACCCGGGCTGGGACCCCATGGAATTTGCCGTCGAGGAATGCCACAAGCGCGGCCTTGAGTTCCACGCATGGGTGAACCCTTACCGCTTCAGCAACAACAGCGGCAACGACTGCACAACTGCCATCGACCAGGAGATCAAGGCTTCGGGCATGCTCATGACCGTGGGCGAGCGCATAGTGTTCAACCCTGCCCTGCAGGCATCGCGCGACAGGTTGCTCAACGTGTGCCGCGAGATGATTGAGAACTACGACATCGACGGCATCATCTTTGACGACTACTTCTACCCCGGCGGCGGCACACCCACTAACAGCAGCGCCCCCGACTACCAGCTGTGGCAGCAGAGCGGCAGCGGCATGAGCATTGCCGACTGGCGCCGTGCCAACGTCAATGAGATGGTGCGCCAGATGTATGAAATGGTGCAAGAGACCAGGCCGGGCGTGAAGTTCGGCATAGGGCCGGCAGGCGTGGCCGGCACACGCTCAACCAGCGCCGCACAGCATGGCGTGGATCCATGCCCCACAGGCAGCGACTGGCAGTACGACCAAATCTACAGCGACCCTCTGGCATGGCTCGAAGACGGGACAATCGACTATATCTCGCCGCAGCTCTACTGGAAATGCAACCACTCGACTAACCCCTTCGGGCCGCTCACGCAGTGGTGGAGCTATGTGGCTAATCACTTCAACCGGCACCACTATGCCAGCCACAACATCTACTTCATGGCCAGCACCAACACTCAGGACGACTGGGACGAAATCATTCAGCAGATACGCTACAGCCGCCAGTATAACCTCGACAACGCACCGGGTGTGAACTTCTACTCGGCAAAGTATATCGATGGCCCCACATGCAGCGGCCTGGCCGACTATCTGGCTCAGCAAGTATTCACCAAGCCGGCCATTCCGCCGGCAATGACCTGGAAGACGCGCAAATATTACAACGCCCCTGAAAATGCCACAATGAACGGCACCACCCTGTCGTGGACTGCCGTCAACGAGCGTGCCCAGATAAAATATGCCATCTATGCAATCCCCAACACGGCTGCCATCAGCGACATTCAGAGCAGCACCTACGGAGGCATAAAGAGCGACTACCTGCTGGGACTCACCTACGACAACACCTACACCCTGCCCGAAGCCTACCGCAACGGCTACTGGTATGCCGTGACAGTGATCGACGGTTGGAACAACGAGAACGCACCGGCCTATATCAACGCCCCCAATGGCGATGCCGAAGAAGTGACCCTGCTATCGCCCAAGGGCACCACCTTAGCCCACTGGCAGGCCACCTTCAGCTGGACAGCGGCCACCGATGCCACCTACACGCTGCAGATAGCCGAAGACGAGAACTTCGGCAACATCGTGATTAACCGCGAGAACATCACGGCCACATCAATAGTGATAACCTTATCGGCCTTGAAATCATCCACCACCTATTACTGGCGAGTCATCACATCGCAAAACGGCCACTTCGACAAGGCCTCGCAGCCTGCCACATTCGTCACCGCACAGCGTCCCACGGCACCCGCAGCCACACTTGTCGCTCCAGCCAATGGCGCCAATGTTGAAGACGATTTCACACTTGAATACACCGTCGATAATGCCGTCACAGGCAGCACAGTGCAAGTGGCAGCCGACCAGGCCTTCACCGACGTGAAGATACAATCATCGGAAGTGGAAAGCCAGAACGGCCACAAGACCCTCACGGTGCAAGGCAGCAAGTTAGGCCTGGGCACATTCTACTGGCGCGTGCTCACCACGGCGGCCGACTGCGACCCCGGCACATCGGCCGTAAGGAGCTTCACCGTAACCAAAATCTCTACCGGCAGCTACGAGCCGGGCTACGTCATCAAGCGCGACATCGACACCTACGACCACATCGACGGATACCGGCTCACCAACCGCTGGGTGCGCTCTATTAAGGATGAATATGACAACATCACCTTCGACAGCGATGGCATGATGAACCGCGGCTTTACCGTAAAGGACGACCATCTGCTGGTTATAGGCCGCTCGACAGGCGCCAGCGATGCCGACGTGTATATCGACCACTATGACACTGCCACCGGCGAGCACATCAAGCGCGTCAACGTCGCCAGCGACGTGCAGGCACTTTACTACCCCGGGAACGACATTTTCCAGGACAATGCCGGCAACGTGCTCGTGTCGAACCTCGTGCTCAATGCCTCCAGCCAGCCCATCAAAATCTACCAGGTTGACCCCGACACGGGCGAAGCCACGCTGCGCGCCAGCGTCACAGTGAGCAACACAGCCACCACGCGCATCGACCACTGCAATGTGTGGGGCGATGTGACAGGCAGCAAGTTCTATGTGTTTGCAGCGCTGTCGAGCGGCACGCAAATCGTGCGCTGGACTATCGAGAACGGCGCAGTAACGCAGACCAAGGTCACCACCGTCGGCGGCCGCTACCCAAGCTCGGCTGCCAACTTCGGACTGGCACCACGCATCTACCCCATCGGTGAGACGCAGGCCTATGTGTCGGGCGGCAGCATACACTTCACGCTCTACGACACCAATAACGGACGCATTCTCGACAGCTTCGCCAACAACACCGACATTGAACCTGACGGCACCGAGAGCAATGGCGGCACGGTGTTTGAGTTCAACAACAAGAACTACTTGCTGTACCCGTGCAGCGACTTCCGCTCGGCAATGGGCTTCAAGTTTGCACTCACCAGCAATGCCGACGACACCGAGTTTGTAGGCTTTGAACCTATGTGGCAGTTCCCGGCGCAAGGCATAGGAAACATCAACAGCCAGACGTGGGATGCCACCTGCCTTGCCACCGATGGCAAGAACGTGCACGAGAAGAACATCTACATCTATGTGCCCGGCAACGGCATCGCAGCCTACACACTGGCCGCTCCGCTCACATGCGACATCAATCTCGACGGTCGAGTAGATGTGGATGACGTGAACATTGCCATCAGGGTTATCTTAGGCAGTGAGAGCAATTTAGATTACATTATTCGCTCGGACGTGAACGGATCAGCCATCACCGACATCGACGACGTGAACGAAATAATCAATTTCATTCTCACCAATAACAACTAAAGTCTTTAGTCGGCATAAGCCTACTCAAAAAAGTGCTGCCACTACGGCCCAATGAACCGTAGTGGTAGCACTTTATTTGTCGTTTGAGTTCAGCGGGATTTGTAATCCCGCTGCATGGGGAAGCGGATTTTTAATCCGCTAAGGGATTACAAATCCAATGACTCAAGGCTGGCGGATTACAAATCCGACAGAACACCAAACGCTGCCACTACGGCAACATGCATTGTAGTGGCAGCGTTTTTTTGGCTTAATTCCTCACAATAGTGGGAGAATATTACTTCACGGCATCAACGGCACGACGGATGTCGTCGAAGATTTCCTCGATCTTGCCGGTGCCCTTAATAGCCTGATACAACCCCTTCTCCTTGTAGAAGGCTTGCAGAGGCGACGTCTGGTTGTGATACACGGCAAGACGGTTCTTGACGGTCTCCATATTGTCGTCGGTGCGGCCCGTCTGCTTGCCACGCAGGATGATGCGCTCAATCAGCTCCTCCTCTGGCACCTCAAGGCCTATCACGGTGCTCACACTCGTGCCACGCTCCTGGAGCATCGTCTCCAAGGCCTCGGCCTGAGCTATGGTGCGGGGAAATCCGTCGAAAATCACGCCTTGCGCTGCAGCCTCTTTGTTGCTGTCGAGCACATCGGCCAGGATGCCAATCATCAGGTCGTCGGGGATGAGCTGGCCCTTGTCGATATAGGCTTTGGCAGTGGCTCCAAGCTCGGTACCACGCTTGATGTTGTCGCGCAGCACGTCGCCGGTGGAGATGTGAAACAGGTTGTAGGTTTTAATCAGGTTGTCACTCTGTGTGCCCTTGCCTGAACCGGGGGCACCGAAAATAACGATGTTAAGCATATTGTGTAAAGTTTTTTGTTATAGTTTTTCCATTGCAAATTTACACACAATAGCGCACACCACCAAATAAAACGGAGAACAATATTGCTCCCCGTTATATATCGGCAGTTATATACTACTCGTCTTTTTTCAGCACATAAATGTCGGGCAAATTGCGCGCCATGCCGTCGATGTCGAGGCCGTAGCCCAAGATGAAGCGCGGCGGTATGCTGAAGCCCACATACTCCGGCGCAGTGCCCTGCTTGAGCGAGTCGGGCTTAAACAGCAGCGACACCATCTTGACGCTCTTGGGAGCATACTCGGCCAGCTTTTTGCGCAACTGCACTGCCGTGACACCAGTGTCCACGATGTCTTCAATGATGATTACCTCACGCCCGCTGATGTCTTCAACCAGCCCCATAACTTGCTTCACATCGCCCGTTGACGACGTCCCCTCATAGGACTTAAAGCGGATGAAGGTAATTTCCGACTTGGGCAGGTCAATCTCGCGATAAAGGTCGGCAGCAAAGACAAACGCCCCATTGAGCACGCACAAGAAGATGGGGTTTTCACTTTGGCAATCACGCTTTATCTCGGCCGCAAGACGCTTTATCTGCTCATTGATTTCTTCACGCCTTATATACGGCTCAAATGTCATGCCCTGATAAACTACATTTTTCATGAAAGGGGATTTTTGAAGTTCATTGACAAGCCTCAGCGAGAGGCTTTTTTTTGAATTGAAGTTGCAAAGGTACTAAAGATTTGTCACACAACCAAATTTAGTGGGACAATAGACTGCAAAAATCGATTTTCAGCATCATTTCGACACATCGGCAAAAAAACATCGCAAAATGCATCAAATGCGCATCGGAGAGAAGAGGCCACGCTTTGCGTGGGAAATTATTCAAATTATTAACAAATTTCCCCAGACTATCTATTTGTTTAATTTTGTATTAAATTATGATTAATTTCCCGCCGCAAGGCGGCCATTCCGTGGCGCGGGGCGCGGGGCGACAGCTCCCCCTCTAAGTTAGAGGGGGCCAGGGGGAGTGTGCCCGGAGCTGTGGAACGCCCGAGGCACTGGCGCGCATCGGAGAGAAGAGGTCACGCTTTGCGTGGGAAATTATTCAAATTATTTACAAATTTCCCCAGACTATCTATTTATTTAATTTTGTATTAAATTTTGATTAATTTCCCGCCGTAAGGCGGCCATTCCGCGGCGCGGGGTGCGGGGCGTCAGCTCCCCCTCTAAGTTAGAGGGGGCAAGGGGGAGTGTGCCCGAAGCTGTGGTTTTCGCAAAGCGGCGTCTCACACACTCCTCCGGCCCGTTGGGCCACCTCCCCTAACTTAGGGGAGGAGCTGCGCGCCAGTAAATCGGCGAGTTAGCAATGTCTCCGAAGCAAGCCGGCACGCGTCAGCTCCCCCTCTAAGTTAGAGGGGGCCAGGGGGAGTGTGCCCGAAGCTGTGGAAGCGCATCGGAGAGAAGAAGCCACGCTTTGCGTGGGAAATTATTCAAATTATTAACAAAATTCCCCAGACTATCTATTTGTTTAATTTTGTATTAAATTTTGATTAATTTCCCGCCGCCAGGCGGCCATTCCCCAGCGCGGGGCGCGGGGCGACAGCTTACTGCGCATCGCGACTAATTCATAATTCTGAATTCATAATTCATAATTAAAACGGTAACGTTGGCTGTCGCCCAAGTTACTCTCGCAAAATCAATGCAAAATCAAAATCGTGAACTTGAATAATTCTCAATTCATAATTCTTAATTCATAATTAATTCCTATATTTGCAAATCATAAACCGATTATTAACATTTAACACATACCTATTATGAAGCATCTTTTTACCAGACTCATTGCCCTAATGGCAGTCCTGCTCCCCTTTACCGCTTATGCACTTACTTTCACATATAATGGCTTGAATTATGTAGCCAATGGAGACTCAACTGCTGCGGTAACCCTCAGTTCCGCTTCTGGCTCTCTTGCAATTCCCAATGTGGTGCATCACATCTACACTACTCATGATCCAAATGGCAATGCCATCCGGCACGATGATGCATATACGGTGACTTCAATCGGCTACAACGCGTTCTCTGGCTGCAGCGGCCTGACGAGCGTGACCATCCCCAACTCCGTCACTTCAATCGGCAAGCAGGCATTCTATGATTGCAGCGGCCTGACGAGCGTCACCATCCCCAACTCCGTCACCAGTATCGGCGACTATGCGTTCTCCTACTGCAGAGGCCTGACGAGCGTCACCATCGGCAACTCCGTTACTTCAATCGGCAAATTCGCGTTCGAATACTGCAGAGGCCTGACAAGCGTCACCATCGGTAACTCCGTCACCACCATCGACGCCGCTGCGTTCCATGGATGCAGCGGCCTGACAAGTGTCACCATTCCAAACTCCGTCACTGAAATAGGTGTCGAGGCGTTCTGGGACTGCTGCGGCCTAACGAGCGTCACCATCGGCAACTCCGTCACCACAATCGACGCCGCTGCATTCTCTGGCTGCAGCAGCCTGACGATGGTCAATATATCCGACATTGCATCATGGTGCAATATTGATTTTGTTGGTTATAGTTCTCAGCCACTCTATTGCTCGGGCTCGGGGCATCTATACTTAAATGAGAGTGAGGTAACAGACATTGTCATCCCTTCAACTATCACTAAAATTAAAAGTTTCGCCTTCAGTGGATGTACCGGCCTGAAGAGCGTAACTATCCCGAACTCCGTCACCTCAATCGGCAGGGAGGCGTTCTATGGCTGCACCGGCCTGACGAGCGTCACCATCCCCAACTCCGTCACCTCAATCGGAAACAATGCCTTCGATGGCTGCAGCGGCCTGACGAGCGTCACCATCCCTAACTCGGTCACTAAAATCAGCAACGCTGCGTTCGCGAATTGCAGCGGCCTGACGAGCTTCACCATCCCCAACTCCGTCACCTCAATCGGCAGTTCAGCGTTCCTAAACTGCAGCGGTCTGACTGGAGAATTGACCATTCCCAACTCCGTTATCTCAATCGGCGACAGGGCCTTCTCTGGCTGCAGCAGCCTGACGAGCGTGACTATTCCCAACTTCGTCACCAGTATCGCAGACTATGCGTTTCGGGATTGCTACGGCCTGACGAGCGTCACCATCCCCAACTCCGTCACCAGTATCGGCGACTATGCGTTCCTGAACTGCTACGGCCTGACGAGCGTCACCATTCCAAACTCCGTCACCTCAATCGGTGACGAGGCGTTCTCCTACTGCAGAGGCCTGATGAGAATAGACGCTTACCCCAATCCAGCGAAGGTCAGCATGGGGAGTTACGTCTTCCATATTGTGCCTAAAAATGGGACGCTGCATGTACTGCCGCAGTATCTAAGTGCTTATCAAACGGATAACCCGTGGAACCAGTGGAATGAATTTACCAATATAGCTGGTGACCTTAAAGAAAATGCTGAGATAAATGGTGACATGGACGGCAGCGGACTGGTTGACGTTGACGACGTGAACGCGATGATTAACCTCATCCTGTTCTACGACCAATACAAGGACAAGTATCCCGGCAATGCCGACCTTGACGGCAACGGCATCGTGGATGTGGACGACGTAAACGTCCTAATCAACATCATCCTAAATAATTAATAATGGCCGGCGAGCCGCCGGACCCGTTGGGGTTGGGGTTGGGGCTGACGTCTGGTGTTTTACGTGTCGGCTAGAAATCTGGATCAAAAGGTATTAGTGCTGGAAGCACGGCAGATTATAGGCAGGGGTGAAGTGCGAAGCACGGAACCCCTGTGTGATGATATCCCCACGATACAAGCCCCGTCGGGGCGGCACAAGATTTTAAGCAGTGGTTATAAACGCAAGTCGGGAGACTTGCCAACAGATTCAATATTATTGGCGATAATGTAATTTTGAACAATTTCCACGCGCAGCGTGCCCACGACATCGCCCTCTTTGTTCTCATGGAGATCTCGCAGATTAAACAGATTAATTCATAATTCCTATAGCGTCAGCCCTTATGCCCCTTTTGTAGCTTATAGTCTATAGAGTGGTTATCAGCCCAATCAGCAGAATCTGCATGAGAACTATGGCGTTGCATCGCGGCTTTATATATTCTTAGGGTACGAAGACACTGACAGTGGAGATTTCACACCCTTCGGGTGTCCTATGAGTAACCCCCGGTAAGACTGCACTTTGAGCGATTAGCGAGAATGCAGGCTCACTGGGGGAGGAGGCTCGTGAGAGAATGTCGCCAGCGGCGACCCCACGTCAGTCTTTGTGGAAATCATAAATTTTGAATAATTTCCACGCGCAGCGTGCCCACTACATCGCCCTCATGCAGACTGTAAGCCTTCAGATTGAACTTTCAAAAGTTACTCTCGCTCGGAAAATTGCAAACAAGTTTAGATAATGAATGCTGCGGCTCAGAAATCAAAACAGAAATCATAACTTGTGTTTTTATTTCATTCACCTTGCAATTCATTTGCATTTTCGCTCGCTTATTCGTAACTTTGTAGGTTGAAATTTTATATTTCTCCACTTTACGATAACACTGGCCTTAAGATTATGAAGATATATACCACCGAAGGAATAAGACACATCTGCACTAAAGCCCTTGAGCGCGACGACATGACCATGCTCGACCTCATGGAGCGTGCAGCCGAAAGCATCACCTATGAGCTGATGTCGCGCTGGCGCATCTCGCAACGTTTTGTGATATTTGCCGGCCCGGGCGACAACGGCGGCGACGCGCTGGCTGTGGCCCGGCACCTGCACCAGCAGGGCTACCGGTCGGAGGTCTATTTGTTCAACATTCGTTCGTCGCAGATGTCGGCATGTTGTGCCGCCAACCGCGACCGCCTGCTCGAGATAGAAAGCGGCATCGAGTTTGTAGAAGTCACCGGAACATTTGCCCCGCCCGAGCTGGGTCCCGAAGACGTGGTTATCGACGGGTTGTTCGGCAGCGGCCTGGCAAGCCCTCTCAAGGGCGGCTACACCTCACTCGTGCAGTATATCAACAACAGCGAAGCCTATGTGGTGTCGATCGACATGCCGTCGGGACTTTTCGGCGAGTGGAATGTGGGCACCGACAGCCGCAACATAATCCGCGCAAACCTCACCCTCACCTATCAGTTCAACCGACTGGCGTTTTTCTTTGCCGAGAATGCGCAGTATCTGGGCGACGTCAAGGTACTGGACATGGAGCTGAACCTCGACGGTGTGGGCAACACCCCCACCGACTTCTACCTGATAGAGCGCGACGACGTGAGGCAGATGCTCAAGGTGCCCGACAAATTCTGCAACAAATATGACAACGGCGCTGTGCTGCTGGTTGCAGGCAGCTATGGCATGATGGGTGCCGCCGTGCTTGCCGCACGCGGAGCCATGCGCTCGGGGGCAGGCATTGTGACGGTGCACACACCCATGTGCGGCTACGACATCCTGCAAGCCGCCATACCCGAGGCCATCGTCGAGCCCGACATCGACCGCCTGATCACTAAGTCCATCCCCATGAATCACCAGTATAGCGTGGTGGCACTTGGCCCGGGCATGGGCACCAGCCCCGAGACGGTAGATGCCATCGACCAGTTTATCAAGACCTTCCGCCGCCCGTGCCTGCTCGACGCCGATGCCCTGAACTGCATCGCCAAGCGCCAGCAGCTCATCCGGCTCATCCCGCATGGCTCGGTGCTCACGCCACATGCCAGCGAGTTTGACCGCCTGTTTGGTGCTCACAGCACCGAGGAGGAACGGCTCAAAAAAGCCATCGTGGTTTCGAAGCTCAACGAAATCACCATCGTGCTCAAGGGTCACTACACGATGACCGTGCGACCCGACGGAAAGGTGTATATCAACAGCAGCGGCAATGCAGGCATGGCAACGGCAGGCAGCGGCGACGTGCTCACAGGCGTCATTGCCTCGCTCATTGCACAAGGCAACATGCCCGACTGGAGCGTGGTGATGGGCGTGTATCTGCACGGACTGGCAGGCGACATCGCGGCACGTGAGCATGGCCAGTGGGGAGTGATGGCAAGCGACATCGCCAACAACATGGGGCGCGCCATCAACGAGGTGATGGCACGTAAGTAGAGCGCGACACACGATCCTATTCATCGCAACGAATACACTGCGATAAATACACACAGAAAGAAACAGGGCTGTCCTACCGGGCAGTCCTGACTTTTATTTGTGATTACTGATTACTCTCTTGTTGATTATTGCTCGAGAACGCGGCAAGCTCCCATGTAACGCTTGCTGTAGTATGACTCGCTCGAGTGGCTCTCGGTGATGCCAGTGTGCACAGCGGCGTGGATAAACTTGAAACCTCCTGCATTATTATTATCGACCTCGGTAACAATGCCCACATGACCGATGCGCTTGTTCACGGCACGGCCGTTGAAAAACACCAGGTCGCCGGGCTTCAACTCTGAGCGCGACACACGACGTCCGTCGAAAATCTGTGCACTCGAGCGGCGGTCGAGGTTAATGCCGAAGCGCTTGAAAACATAGCTGGTAAAACCTGAGCAATCGAAGCCTCGCGGCGATGATGCTCCGTGGCGATAGGGAACACCCTTGAATTTGTATGCGTAGTCGAGAATTTCCTGGACTTTGCTGTCCTGCTTGTGATTAAGAGCCGACTGCTCTATCTGTTCACGAATTGTGCCGTGCTTGCGGGCGTTCAGCTCCTGGCCGGCAGCTTGCATTGACGAAGATAAAATTACAACTGTTATTGCAATAGATGATAGGATTGAAAAAATGTTCTTATTAAAACTCATAAATAATAATTTTGTGCGGTGAGCGAGCCGTTACCATATCACACAGTTGCCTTAACGACTACCGGCAAATCACTGCCAGTTAAACGCTCTATCGCGGTTTTGCAATGCAAAGTTACGATTTTCGGCCATAGTGACCAAGCTATGAAAACACTTGTAAACACTTAGGCGCACGCTGCTCGGGCAACAGCAAAATAGCCGTCATCGCCCTGCCAATAGGCGTTTACGGCCATCCCAATTCTTAAAATTTGAAATAAATTATTTTCAAAAATGACATTTTTTAACTTTTATCTTGTTTCTATAACAGCACTTTTTGGGGATTTATACTTACAACTTGATAGTTATTGTTAGTGTCCGGTAAAAGATAATATAAAGCGAGTTCGACGCAATAAAGTCGCTGCAGCACGACAGTTCCCCCTCTAAGTTAGAGGGGGTTAGGGGGAGCGTTCAGAAGCTGTGGGGAGTGTGCCACAAGCTGTGGGGAGCGTGTCACAGGTTAGGGTGATTGTGGTTCACGCAAAGGACGGCATTACACAGCATTACGGCACACCTCAGGCGTGCCTGCCGGTCACGGCATCAGTGCAAGCGGTGGGCAACATAGTGCGAGCGGGCCGAGACAAAGTAGTAGATAATGCCCATGAGATTGACCAACAGCGCCACCCAGAATGCAGCCGCATAGCCCATGTGCTCGGCCACCACACCACCGGCCACCACGCCCAAACCGATGCCAACATCCCACGACACGAGCAGCGTGCTATTGGCCGTGCCACGCTGTGAGTGAGTGGCAAGGTTGATAAACATGTTCTGATAGGCTGGCCACATGTGACCGTTGCCCAGGCCTATGAGTATGGCCGCGCCATAATAACCGAAAGAATTGGGGACAAGCACGAAAATCGCATAACCCACCAGCGAGACAAGCATTCCCATCGAAGCATTGTGCACAATGCGGCCACTGCGCAGCGACTTGGCACCCAGAAATCGAGCCATCATCAGGCCTGCGGCCTGAATAAGGAAGAATGCCCCGGTGCCGCCTGTAATGCCCAGCACGTCCTTACTGTAGATAGCAAGATAGGTGCTGAGCACACCATAGGAGAAACCGAATGCTATCATCGACATGAACAGCCGCCACCCTATGGTGAGGAAGAAGCGGTCGAGCGAAATGGCCTGTTTGGGCCGATTGAGCTCGCGCGGCTTGAGGCGTATCGTTGCGCTCACGGCACAGCCCAACCCGGCAATGATGAGCGACAACCAGAAGAGCAGCTCAAAGCTCCCACTATAATCATAGATGTAGATAGCCACCGTGGGGCCGATAGCCATGGCCAGATTATTGCTCAAGCCATAGAAGCCTATTCCCTCGCTACGGCGACTGCTGGGCAACACATCGATGGCCACAGTGCTGTTGGCCACAGTGAGAGCACCAAACGGAGCGCCATGCAACGTGCGAATGATGCCAAACAGCAGCAACGTGCCGGCAGCCAGATAACCGGCAAAGAAGATGAAGAACAGGAAGAAGCACACCATGAGCACCTGCTTGCGCGGAAAGCTGTCAACAATATAGCCGCTAAACGGGCGGGCGATGAGCGCAGCCACCGTGTAGCCGCTGAGCACGGCGCCGATAACGTCTTTTGTGGCATGAAACGTCTCGCTCAGATATAGCGGCAATAAGGGCATGAGCAGATAGAAGGCAAAGAACAGCATAAAATTGCCCATGTTCACCTTCACGAAATTAGCATTCCACATTCTTTCCTTTATCACTTCCATATTGCCGCAAAACTAAAAACGCCGCAGTGTAATCGGTGAGAAATCGGCGCGAGGAACAACGTCGTGCGACAGCCCACCTTACAACTTAACCCTTCCTACTTAACCCTTAACACTCAATATTACTTGCGTCCTACTTCCTGCTCAACTTTCGTTCCCTTGAGCGTTGCGCTGGTCACACTCTCCACGCGGCACACGACATAATCGCCAATGCGCGTGTCGCCTGCCGGAAACACGATGACCTTGTTTTGCTGAGTACGTCCAAACATATCGTCGTGCGAGCGCTTGCTGTAGCCTTCGACCAGCACCTCGAAGGTCTTGCCCACGTCGCGCCGGTTGCTCTCGAGCGACAGCTCATTTTGTAGGGCGATCATGCGATTCAGGCGGTCGATTTTCACGGCCTCGGGAACATTATCGGGCAGATGCTTGCTGGCAAACGTGCCTGGACGCTCGCTATACTTGAACATAAACGACGAGTCGAAGCCCACCTCTCGCATCAGGCTCAGCGTGAGCTCAAAGTCGTCTTCATCCTCATTGTGGAAGCCGGTGAACATGTCGGTCGAGATGCCGCAGTCGGGCATTGCCCGGCGTATGCGTGCTATGCGGTCGAGATACCACTCACGGGTGTACTTGCGGTTCATGAGCTTGAGCACCTTGTTGCTACCACTCTGCACCGGCAGGTGAATGTGATTGCAAATGTTGGCATAACGAGCCATGGTGTCGATAATCTCATCGCTCAAGTCTTCGGGATTGCTGGTGGTGAAGCGCACCCGCATCTCGGGAGCCGCCTGGGCTACCATCGCCAAGAGAGCCGCCAAATCGACTGTCGCGCCATCTGCCGACTTATATAGATAGGAGTTTACATTCTGCCCAAGCAGCGTCACCTCCTTGAAGCCGCGGCTGCGCAGGTCGGCAAGCTCGTTGAGGATGCTTTGCGGTTCGCGGCTGCGTTCGCGTCCGCGCGTGTAGGGCACAATGCAATAGGTGCAGAAGTTATTGCACCCGCGCATGATAGAGATAAAGCCGCTCACACGGTTTCCGCCCAGGCGCTGCGGTATCACATCGCGATAGGTCTCGGTGGTCGAGAGCTGCGTGTCGATGGCTTTCTCGCCCTGCTCGGCAGCACCAATGAGCGACGGCAGCTCAAGATAGCTGTCGGGGCCTGCCACCAGGTCAACGTCGTGCTCGGTGATGAGCACGTCCTTCATGCGCTCGGCCATGCAGCCTATCACGCCCACCAACAGGCGGCGCTGGCGCCGGCGCCGCAGAGCGTTGAGCTGCGACAGACGGGTGAAAATTTTCTGCTCGGCATTGTCGCGCACGCTGCAAGTGTTAATCAGTATGGCATCGGCATCGTCGAGTGTCTCGGTCACGCCGTAGCCCGCCATCTGCATCACGCTGGCCACCACCTCACTGTCGGCCACGTTCATCTGGCAACCATAGGTCTCGATATAAAGCCGCTTGGGGAACTCCCCCCTCGCCGCATCGTATGTCAGTTTCAATTCATTCATTTTAACAGGTGGTTACTATAAATTAATTCATACTGATTTAGATTTATAGCACACACTACACATTGAAGCGGAACACCACTATATCGCCGTCCTGAAACACATAGTCCTTGCCCTCAACGTGCATCTTGCCGGCCTCTTTCACTGCCTGCTCGCTGCCATAGTGAATGTAGTCGTCATACTTGATGATCTCGGCACGGATGAAGCCGCGCTCAAAGTCGGTGTGGATTACCCCGGCGCACTGCGGAGCCTTGCTGCCCTTGCGGAACGTCCATGCACGCACTTCCTTGGGCCCGGCCGTGAGGAAGGTCTCAAGGTTGAGCAGAGCATAGGCAGCCTTGATGATGCGGTTCACGCCACTCTCTTGCAAGCCTATCTCCTGAAGGAACATCTGCCGCTCCTCATAGGTCTCAAGCTCGGCAATTTCGCTCTCGGTCTGCGCCGCCACCACGAGCAGCTGTGCATCTTCATCCTTAATGGCCTCGCGCACTGCATCCACATAGGCATTGCCGCCGGCGGCCGAGGCGTCATCGACGTTGCACACATAGAGCACAGGCTTGTTGGTGAGCAGGAACAAGTCGTGAGCCACGCGCTCCTCATCTTTGTTCTCCAACTGCACACTGCGGGCATTACGGCCCTGTTCAAGGGCGGCCTTGTAGCGGGCCAGCACCTCATGTTGCACCTTGGCATCACGATCGCCGGCATCGGCTTGCTTCTTTACACGACCGATGCGGCTCTCGATGGTCTCCAAGTCGCGAAGCTGCAGCTCAAGGTCGATGACTTCCTTGTCGCGCACCGGATCCACCGAGCCATCAACATGCGTCACATTATCGTCGTCGAAGCAGCGCAACACATGAATTATGGCATCGGTCTCGCGGATGTTACCCAAGAACTTGTTGCCCAAGCCCTCGCCGTGCGACGCCCCTTTCACCAGCCCCGCGATATCGACTATCTCGACCGTGGTGGGAACGATGCGCTCGGGGTGCACCAGCTCGGCAAGTTTGTTAAGCCGCTCATCGGGCACGGTGATTACGCCCACATTAGGCTCGATGGTACAAAACGGGAAATTGGCCGACTGCGCCTTTGCATTCGACAGACAGTTAAACAGGGTTGACTTGCCCACGTTGGGCAGTCCCACGATTCCACATTGCAATGCCATAATACTTATATATTTTTATAGATTATCAAACTATTAGGTGCGCAGGCACTACGTCGTCAGTCAGGTCCGGCGCAAGATTTTAACTTGCAAAATTAATCAAAATCCACGACACGCACACCGCTCACGCCTAATATTTAGCCATAAACGCAAAAAACCCACCCTAAGGTGAGTTTTCTTGCCTTTGTGGAGCACAGCGGACTCGAACCGCTTACCTCAACACTGCCAGTGTTGCGCTCTACCAGATGAGCTAGTGCCCCAAATGCGCCTGCAAAATTAGCGCATTTTTTTTAATTACCAAAATTTTTGCCAGTTTTTTTCAAAATCGCCCTTTTTATGGTGGTGGAAATGGGGAGATGTGGAAAGCAATGGGCCATAAACACTCTTCCTGACTTCTACCACTCGAGTGGCACGGCAAGCTTGAAGGTGATGTTTCGCCCCATGTTGAACACACCGCGGCGGCCGGTGACAACGTTAACGTCGGCCATCTTGAGGCGGCTCAGGTGACTCTGGTAGGCCTTGTCGGTCAGGTTTGTGCCCACTATAGTGAGCGTGGCCACGCGGCGGCCGCGCACCTGGATGTCGGTTCCCACCGAGGCATTGAGCAGTGCATAGCCTGGAGTTGCCGTCTCGGTGCCATAGGCAGCAAAGTAATGGTTTTGCTTGAAGGTGTAGTCAACTCCTATTGAAACATAGGCATTGTTGAGCAACTTGCGGCTGTCGTGCGTAAACTCATATTTCACATCGGTCATCCAGCGTGGGGCGGGCGTGAATGGCAGGTAGCGTTCTTGCTTGGGTCGGTGCAGCAGCACTGCGTTAACATAGTCGAGCCGAGTGCCGATGTGCAGATTGTGCATGGGGTGGACGTCGAGCGAGAACTCGCCGCCCCACAGGCGGCTGTCGCCACTGGCAAAGCGGTAGGTGTCGTAGTCGGGGTCCACCACCTCGGTGGTGCGATGCAGGAATATGTAGTTATCGATGTGGCTCACAAACATGGAGAGCTGTGCAGCCACTATAGGATTAGAATATTCTGCTCCGAGGTCAAACTGAAGGCTGTACTCGGGCTTGAGCGAGGCATCGCCCAGCTCATAGCGCACCGAGCCCTCGTGCACACCGTTGGACGTGAGCTCGCTGATGTTAGGCGCGCGGAAGCCTCGCGCCACGTTAGCCCTGAAGTCCCAGTTGTCGCCGGCATGCAGCACAGCCCCTAAGCTGCCTGTCAAGGCATCGAAGCGCCGTGTGAAATCGACAAATCGCGGCTGGCCGTCGTCATCGAGCGGCTGGCCGTGAAGGTAACGGTGGTCATAGCGCACGCCGCCGCTCACGTTGAGGCGGTCGAACTGCCGTGTGGCTAAGGCAAACACGCCCACGTCGGTCATGTTGTAGTCGGGAATAAGGAATTCTTCACCTGCATTGAGCGAGTGCTGGAACATTCCGCCCACACCGCCGGTCAGGCGCCAGCCCGAGATGTCGGGCGACACATAGTGAATATTATAACTCATGGTGTGCAGCTTGAAGTACAGGCCATATTCATCGGGGTTTTCCACTTCTTCAAATTCCTGGCGGCGGTTGAACTGGTAGCCGAGCATGGCATTGAGGCGCCCTTGCCCGATGAAGAAGGTATTGTCCCAAGCCGCCTTGTAGTGATACACCTGCTGGTAGGGCATTCCGTGCCCGTAGCCGCTGATGCTGCCATAGTGGCACTCGAGCTCGCCCGTCGCGGGGTCGCGCTCGCCCTCGATGACGCTGGGGGTGATGTTATAGTAGCTCAGTGTGAGGCGCGAGTGTCCCCACGAGCGATTGAGGCCTCCCATGAGTTGCGCTGCCCGCTCATGAAACTGGCTGCCCGGCACACGGCCGTCGTAGCGGTTTTTGTAGGCATGTGCCCACTTGTCGCTATATCGGGCATTCCACACATTGCCGCTGTGGTTGCCTCCGGCATAGAGCGAGTAGTCAACCAGGCCGTTATTGGTCTGATACTCGGCACTGACACCGGCTCTGATTCTGCCGTTGGGCACAATGGGCGTGGTGTTGAACTTGAGCACGCCTGCCAGTGCATCACTGCCATAGATCAGGCTGCCGGGGCCCTTGAGCACCTCTACCGAGCTTACCGAGGCTGCATCGATCTCGATGCCGTGCTCGTCGCCCCATTGCTGGCCTTCCTGACGTATGCCGTCGTTCACCACCAGAATGCGGTTATAGCCCATTCCGCGAATTACCGGCTTGGAGATGCCGCTGCCGGTAGTCACTTGCGCCACGCCGGGAAGGGTGGTGACTGCATCGATGATATTAGTTGACGAATGCGACTGAAGCGCACCGGCGGTAAGCACCGAGACGGGCACCGACGAGTCTTTGAGTTTTGTGGCACCGGTGGCGCCGGTCACCACCACCTCCTTGAGGTCGAGATGACGATAGAACACGTCGCTCGAGTCGGCCACGTCCTGAGCCGCAACATGCAGGCACAGCATGGCCAGAATTGAAAATATAGAGTATTTCATTCTGTTACAATTTTAAGAGAAAATATAAGTTTCACAAGTTATTAACTTGCTAACCAATAACGCAGCCACACCTGTGCACCCACAACAAGGCGCACCGGCACAGCAGCTTAAGATAATTCACTTGACCTATTTTGTTACAGAATGACCGGAGGAGCACGCAACGATGGCGTGATGCACCCGGCGACACTGGGCAGGGCCTGAACCGGGGGCACCACTACGGCAGTCAGCATGCGCTCGCATGGCGACACTTTAATCTCCGAGGCTACGATGAAGCGTTGCCCAATGATGCGACACAGCACACAGTCGTCAACAGTGGCCGTGTGCTGGGTGATGTGTCCGGCATGGTGCACGTGCTCCACACAGTCGCTGCAGTCAATCACATCCACTGCTGCGCTGTGGAAGTGGAAGCACGATAGGATGAGCATCGGAAGCAACACCGATAGCAACACCCATGCCGATATTTGTTCGCGTTTTTTCACCAAATGCAAATATAGGCATAAAAAGTATAACGAGCTCACCGCAACATGCACAATTATAATTAATTAATAATTAACAATGAACAATGAACAATGAATAATGAACAATTAATAATTAATAATGAACAATGAACAATTAATAATGAAGAATGAACAATTAATAATGAATAATGGGTTGCATCGAGCACTTGTCGCTCGTAGCTTGTTGCTTGTTGCAATGCTTGGCAATACCCGGCGCCCCGCCGGTGTTCATAATTCATAATTCTTAATTCATAATTCTGCATTCTTAATTCATAATTCATAATTCATAATTAAAAAAGCTCCTGTGGCCGCACGTCCTGTGATGCGGCGGCGCATGGTGCGCAATGGCGGCGCAAAGAGCGGCACCACTATGGGAGCCGCCACTCGACCTGTCACCTCAAGGCGGTTGACCAGAAAGCCGTGGCAGCTCATCCCGCGTTCGCCCAGCACGTCGAGACGCAAGCTCACGTCGTCGCCATACACTTGCCACATGATGCGCCTGAGCGGTTTCGGGCACTCCACAGGCTCCGAGAGCCACTCCACATCCATCATGGCCTGGCGCTCGGCAGTGAGATCCAGCACATCGCCTGTCGCAGTCACTGCCAGGGCATGTGTGAGATCGCCATAGAAGTGCACTGCCTGCAGCGTGCGTTGGCACATCGTGCCATCG
The DNA here is from genome assembly GCA_002395965.1 of Porphyromonadaceae bacterium UBA4277. GTDB lineage: Bacteria > Bacteroidota > Bacteroidia > Bacteroidales > Muribaculaceae > Sodaliphilus. The sequence goes on along the minus strand of DGVT01000121.1, from coordinate 22,141 downwards.
GCAAGCAAGGCACTCACTGCGCCATCCACGTCACGGCACCACAGCTCGCCGTGCACATCGTCCCACACCATTTGCCGCACTTCGGCACCGGCCTTAATCACCGTCACCGTGCTTGCCTGCAGGCGGCACAGGTGACCGCGCCACGAGGTGAAATAGATGTCGCGATTGCCTTCCACCGGCTGGCATCCGGCGGCCAGCACGGTGCGGTCAAGCAGTCGCGGCTCGCCATAGGCACCCTGCGCAGTGAGCGGCAAGGCAAAGATGCCTTCGTCGGTAAACAGATACACCGGGTAGCGCCCGAAGCCGCCCGAATATAGCGACCGCGGCACCTGAGCCATGCCCAGCAGCCGAGCTCCGGTCACAACACACTCACGCTCCACCACCAGCGGGTTACCGGCACGGCTGGTGGTCATCAGGCCGGTGTCGTCGGCCACATACAACCGGCCGTTGCACAGCAGTGACGCCACCACACGGCGTTGCGCCGGCAAAGCCATCTGCTCACCTTGAGCGGCACTCATGGTGATGTCGGGCACTACTGCCGACTCCACCCATCGCCCTTGAGCCAGGGCATCAAGGTCGGTGCAGCTGGCCACCACATGCCATGACGAACGGGCGAGCTGCGCATCGACCTGTGCTGCCGCACGAGCCACAAAGCCATAGTCGAGCACGGCACGACGTGTGCCACCCGACGTGGTGAGGCAACGATAGTCGAGGGTCGCGGTGTCTTGCACAAGCTGAGCTTGGTCGGTGACAAGCACATCTACAGCCTTTATCATGCTTCTCCACTGCTCTCCCACTCCACTATTCACACTCACACCGAGGGTGAAGGTCGTCAGCGACAATGTCGCCGCCGGCACACCGACATAACGCCCGCCGCTGTCCACATCCACATCCACGGTCACTCGTGGGGCGTTGTCCGGCAGGTTGCCGCCCAATGTCACCGGCTCACTCATCCACAGATAGCTATCGTCCCACAGACGCACGCCATAGCGCACCCTGAGCCGAGCGTAGTGCAGTCCGTAGGCTTGCGCACGGCCGGTGACACTGTTCCACGCTGTGCGCAGGGCTGCAGTGACAGCCGTGACATCGGCCTGCGACAATGGTGCCTGCCAGCGGTCGTAAGGCTCGGCAAAGGCAATGGCCGGAAGCGACGCTGTGACCGCCGTAGCACCCTGAGCGGCCACCGACAGCGACGGCAACGCATCATCGAGGCTTACAACATCATAGCCAATGCCGCTATCGGCAAGATAGACCATTCCGGCCGAGGTGGAGACCACAAGGAGCGGTCCCACGCGGTGAATGCCGCGCAACTCACCCGACAATGCCGTCACTTCACTGCCGTCGCACCACAGGCGGCCATCATACAATGTGATGAGGTGTGAACCATCAGCACACACCAGCCGGTGGCCAGCCGGCACTGTGCCCCGTTGCTCGGGCAGGCCGGTAACAACGAGTGCATTTCCTTCTTGATTTAATCTCAGGTTTTTCATGATTATCAGATTTTTAATTCAGTATAGCAGAGGTTTCAACCCCTGCCTGTGTTCGGTCGCCTCTTTCAGGGCTTCACACTTTACCCCTTACACTTTACCCTTTACCCCCTACACTAACAGTACAGCGCGGCCTTGTCGGCGGCAGCTATGCTTGCGGTCGCCTTGGCCGGGCGCACCACCCACAGGGCAATGGCCCGCGTCATCACAATGTCGTCGTGATGTCCGGCCTGCGCCTCATACACGGCCCCATGCTGCTCATAGGTCATCATCTCGTTCACCGCCTCATGGTCACGCTCCACGTAGGCTGCATCGCGCACAGCAGCTATCAGGTTAGCAATGATGGCCGGTTTCTTCTGCCTCTCAGTGAGAAATCCCACTCGATTGCTCTCACGGCGATACACATTACGATAATGGCGGGCAAGTTCGTCG
>DGVT01000121.1:9349-20160 GCA_002395965.1 Porphyromonadaceae bacterium UBA4277 | reverse complement strand
AGATACCCGCCGGTAGTTCCCTCGGAGCGGTCGTTGAGCAGCGAGTTACACTCCACCACCAGCAAGGCACGGTTATACATCGTGGCCACCTGCGCCGCCTTCCAGGCCAGCAGGTCGTGGTCGATGTGTCCGCGCCACTGCGCCACCACCTCCGGACGCCGGTGCATCACGTCGCTCACGTCGAGCACGGCAATCACCGAATAGTCGGCCCGCTCACTGCGGCCGCCTATGTCAACACTCACCACATACTTCGCCCCAGCCTCGGGGTGGCGCCACACACTCATCAGCCCGGTGGCCGACGGCACGAAATGCACACCGAGCAGACTCTTGTGAGGTGCCACCACATCGCCCGTGACCAGCGGCACACGGCAGTGCTCGCGCAGGCGCTCAAGCTGAGCAGCGTCGAACACCGAGTGACCCGAGCACACAAACGCCTCGGTGGCCGTTGTGGGAAATTCGGCCATCATCGCTGCATGCGATGCTGCCTCGCGACGCTTGTCGTGATACCACTGTATCATCTCAAGGGTGCGGCCGTCGGCCCATAATGCGCGCTCATAGTCGTCGAGCGACGCCCACAATGCAGCAGCGTCGGTCACCGGCGACCGATAAATCTCGATCTCATACCACGGCACAAACACAGCCACCTTGTCGCTCTCGCCGGCCTGCGCCCTGAGCCACTCGGTGTGAAAGAAGTTTCCCACACCGTTGGCCGTCGATTCGAGCACCACCACCGAGTCGGCCATGCGTGTGACCGTGCCGTTCACGCTGCGCATCACGTCTTGCGGCGAGTGCCGCGGCGTCTCGGGCCAGAAAGCCACCTCGGTAAGATGCGCCATGGCCAGGTTATAGCCGCGCACGGCATCTTCGCTCACTGCAGTGCCCATTATCACCAGGCTGTCGCGTCCGCTCAGCACCTGCACATCGCTACTGCCCTCGTAGTTCTTGAAGCGAATGGGTTCGGCATCATCATCAAGCATCTCGTCGGGATAGCGGCTCAGCAGGAGCGAGTACATTCCCTTGATGGCACGCGCACTCTGGCGCAGATGACCACAGATGAGGCTGTTCCACCCGGTGTGGCGCACCAGTTGCATCCAGGCCATATACATCTGCACGAGTGTGCTGCCGCCCCACTGCCGCGCCTTGAGCAGCACCACACGCACCGGACGGCCGGCCGCGCGCTGCGCCTCGATGAGGGCCACAAGACGGCGCTGCGGCTCGTTGAGCAAGAAGCGCACCACACCACCGGTGAGCTTGTCGCGAATCGAGGCACATGTGGCACACCAGTATTCAAAGTCATATCTTATGCGCAGCCGGCGCTGTTGCACATCGGGCAGAGTGCAATAGCAGGGATTGTCGTCGATGAGCTGGCGAGGCAGCCACAGGTCGCCACGGCGCACACGCTCACCGCAGCAGCCCTCGCCGGTGAGTTGATTATATGGCGAGGGGCGTAACGCTTCATTGCGGCGCTGATTTTCGGCTACAAGAGCAGTAACGTCGATTGACTGTAAAGCATCAACTTGCGAGCTACCGCTCAGCGCGACGGAGCCCGACTGAATGGTTTTCATGGTATCTATTTCATGGTTCATGTCGCAAAGTTAGCCGCACAACACTTGCAAGCACAACACCAATCGCAGACCCTCACACCACACCGCAAAGCGCCACAACAGCCTCAAGACCTCAAAGAGTCAGAAGCAGCCGAAAAGTCCGAAAAGTCCGAAAGGTCTGAAGAGTCCGAAAAAAGAGTGGAGATAGCTTTCACAGCTACCTCCACTTCGGAAAAATATGTTAAGAAACTGCTTATTTCAAACAATCTTCTCAACTGTCACGCTACCACCATTAATGGCAGTAAACGTAAAGGATATACACATTAGGCACCCAAAATGATGTTGATAACGGCATTCACATCGTCAACGTCGATAATTCCACTGCCATCAACGTCGGCAACACCTGGATACTTATCCTTATAGTTCTCATAGTAAAGGATAAGGTTAATAATAGCGTTCACATCGTCAACGTCAACAATACCGCTGCCATCAACGTCACCCTTTACACCAACCTGGCCGCCTTCGCCCTGAGTAATGTGCATCACATACTTTGCACCACCAGGATAAGTGAACAGCAGGTCAACGTTGCGGCTGTCAACGCCCTCGGGCAGAGCAGCTGCAGTCACAGTTGCCTTTACGTCACCGTTGAAGTAAGTTTGGCCTTCATATTCAACTGTGCCATTCTCAAGTTCAAGAGTGAGCCAGTCGATGTCGTCGATATCTTCGCCATCGGTAGTAGTAATATCCCAAACAGAAGTAGAATAGTTAGATTTCATGTTGAAGACCTTCGAGCCACCTTCGGCAGGAGCTTCGAAAGTATCATCCTCACAATAGATATACTCCATAGTCAAACCCAGAGACACAGCCCAAGAGTTACAATAGCCTTTACCATATCTCCAGTTAACGTCAATCAGTCCTTGAACCTCTTCATCACCTATTGTGAAGTTGGCTAACGCATAAGAATAAGTGTCTTCGATAGGTGCAGCATGGAGACGGAATGCAGGTGCAAATTGAACGCCCTCATCGGGAGTGAATACTATGAAAATAGGATCTTCAATAATCAACTCGCTCTCAAGACCTTCTTCGGGATCGGTATAAACCAGATCCTTGAAAACAATATTAGTCCAGTTTTCTGCATCGTATGGGAAGTCAACAGAAGCGGTGCAGAGCACTTCGTCACTAAGTGTGAAATAAGGATTACCTTCATTGTCAGTAACTTCCTTAGCCTTAATGATCTGCATTGTCATGGTACCAGCTGACTCAGCAGCACCAACGAGTTGTACCTGCGACAGCATGTAAGGCATAGCAGGTTTAGCAAAGAATTCAGCATGACCGATAATAGTCAGAGTATCAACCACTTCTCTATAACTCTCCATAAACTCATAGTCTGTACTTGCTGTATAAGTCTGAGTCTGAGTGGGGTTGTAACCCATTGAAGAAACGCCAGTATTATTCTTCCAAGCGATACTTGTGTTAGAGAGACCAATTTCATCTTTATTTGCACCGAGTGTCAACGAACCACCAGCACACACATAAGTATAAACAAAAGTAGAGTCGCCCTGTCCATTAGTAGCAGTCAGAGAAGGACCATACGATACTCCGCCTGTGAAATTGAGAGTCAAATCTTTTTCGCTACTACTCAATGATGGTGCTCCATAAGAATCCTCATCAGCATAATATTGCCATAAATAACTATCTGCATCACCATCTGGGGTTAAATTGATAAATTTGGTATCAACAAATGGAGCAGAGAAAGCAGCAGCTACGTTATAATACGATAGTTCACCAATAACGAAGCTAGCATACAAACATCCAGATTGAGCTCTTACGAAAGTCTCAGGACGTCCGTCGGGAGTCAATGTTTTGGGAGCACGCATAATCTCAGTAGTTGAAAGTGCTTGCTTTTGCGTTGGCATTTCAATCTTGTTCAACTTGGCTGTAATAGCCGGATTGCTTTTCATTACCATAGGCTTTCCTGCAGCACTGGCAGATATAGCAACTACAGCTGCAATCGCAATAAGTAAAATCTTTTTCATTGTAAAAAAATTTTATAGTTAATAAAAACAGATTATTTTATTGAAAATCTAAATTCTAATATTAAGCGAAAGCGGCGGAGGTGTGTGCCCGATGCACACCCTCCACCGTTTCGATAATGTTATTGTACGTCAATATAGAAGTAGTCGGCTGCATTAGCCTTACTTGTGAGTTTAAGGCGCGACGGATTGAGGGCATTCTCGGTTGTCACTTCAAATGTCTGGTTAAACAGATTGATTAACTGTCCAAACTCCTCACGTTGTGCACTGTAGCGGTTAGCATTGTTATCGCCTTCCACACTGATATTAAACTTCACTTCAGTATCGCTCAGTTCCTGAATGTGTTCCATAAAGAAGTTCAGCGTTGCCGTACCTACCTTTATTTGCAAGGCGCATTTTTTATTCTTTGTATCGAAACCAAACTGCACAAACTGCAATTTCTTTTGATACGGGCTCTTCAGTGTGTTGCAAGCATCGGTTAGTTCGGTATAAGCGTTATCGAAAGCACCTCCAAGGTTTGCATTATCCAGTTTCCAAGTGTAGGATGAGTCGGCAACCACGCTTGCCAGCTCTACCGACTTGATAACCGACACACCGTCGTCGGTGCAAAGGAACGAGCCATCGGGCTGACGCTCGAAGTTCTGCACCCACATAGTCTTAGTCTGTAACGTGTCATCAATCAGCCATACGGGATTCAAGAAGCGAATGCCGTGAGCCGTTGCCAGACAACTGGCTTCGACCTGGGTATCGACCTTATAAGTTCCGCGACGGTAGAACTGTAGCACCTGAGTGCTCATGTTGTTAACGATATATTCTTTACCGTTGGCACCATAAAGCACTAAGTCAGGGAACTTGGTTACATTGGTCGATGCAAGCATATCGTTAATCTGGTTCAGATAGTCAGCAGCAGTTGTGCTCTCTGGCAGACGATACATCACAATTGGCAATTTATACTTCTTGCCTTCCAGATAAAGCGTATCGCCAGTGTATTTCATCAGGTCGAACTCATAGTCACCCTCATGACCATAACCGGTCTCATTGGTTGCATCCTCACCTTCGCTTGGGATGTTTTCAGGTGATGAAAACATATGAAGGACTCTGTTATAGGTATTGAAAGTGAGCACGGGGCCGTCATCGGCAATCACTTCCCACAGCGATGTATCTTCATCAAACATATGAGAAATCATGCCACCATTTTTCTCCATTGCAATCCACTTATTATCACCAGATATCGTAACCGAGCCATCTTTATTGAAATCAAAGACAAAAACATAGCCCTGCTCATTCTCATTGGCAAAGTATTCCATTGCCCACTTGCCGCCCTGGTCGGTCAGGATGTTGGTATATTCCACCTTTGCATCTTCAAGGCGGTCAACGGCATCTTTATCGAAAATGTCGTCTTCCTCTTGCTTCAAGCACGATGTGAATGCCAACGAGCAACCGAGCAGCATTATCATGGATAAATTAAATATCTTTTTCATATTTCGCGTTATTCGATTTAATGTGAAACACAAGATAAAATCTCATTACTGCATGTCATACACCTGCTTGCGAAGTGCATCCATGTCGTAGTCTAACTGGCGCTTCTGAACCTCAGCACGAAGGGCATCAAGGTCAACACCCCACTCATCGAGCAGCCACTGACGGGCTATCTGCACCTTCTTTAAGATAATCTCAACTCCATTGATGCCATCAGTGTCTTCTACATCGTATATATCGTAACGTTTGCCACGATTGTCAATGTAGTACTTATTGCCATCGTCATCAGTCTGGACATACCACTCGCTCACGTAGTTGATTTTCTCTGGATCAGGCACATTGTCAGTATAATAAAAATAGCAGTAGTAAGTGGCAGTGGCACGCTCTTCTTCATTATCGGTATCTGTTGCCCAACCACGAGATGCATAGTCGAGGATACGAGCCCACTGGGCATCGGTCTTGACGATGTAGTTTGCAATGGTCTCGGCAAAGTCCTCACGGAACTCGCTCGAAGCGTAGTTGGTCACAAAACCTTGCGAGTTGAGCATACTTTCCTGACGATCCTGCCAGTTGCTACCATCGTAGTGACCCACCGACAGAGTGTTGAACTCGTTGGGATAGGTCTTAGTCTGGTGCAGGATGTGCGAGAACTCATGGTGCATGGTCTTGAAGTAGTACTCGTTCATCTGGTTGAAGTCGTTCACATTCATTGCGTTCACGCGGAACAGCGACACCTTCACACCACCCTCGGCAAGACCTAAAATCATAGAACCTGACGAAGCATTATAAGCAGGCGAACCAATCAGGTGAATAACACGGGGACCATAGAGCTTCAGGAAGTCCTCGCCCACTACATCTTTATACACGTCAAACCACAGATACTTGGTGAGCACTGCCAGATCGACTGCATTCTCATAGGTGGCGGGAACCAGGTTATAGTTCATGTTTGCACTAATGTCCTTCATCTTGTAACAGAAGTCGAGGTTGTACTGCTCGAGATAGTTCTCGCGCAGCCACTTGTCGAACTTATAAGAATAGGAATTAGGGTCAAGCGTTTCATCTATGTCGGGGAAGATGGTATCTCCCAACTTATCGTCGCTGCACGCAGGCATAAGCACTAATGCAGTGGCCAAGAGCAGTAACGAACCAACGAATTTCTTGATATATTTCATATTGTTGACAGTTTTAATCTGTTAATTAGCTTGTGAATAACTCACTGCACGGGCCGAGCCAGAACCGGCATCAGATTGCTCGGTCGTTCTCTTGGTTGCTTCCATACCGGCAGCAATCACCTCATAGGGCACCTGAATTGCATAGCGCGGGTCACCACTCTTGAGAATATCTTTGCCTGTGCGGCCAATCTTGCGACGCACCTCAAGTCCGAAGCGCTTGATGTCGAACCAGCGCATACCGGTGTGGACGGTCTCAAGGCGGCGGAAGTGCTGCACGCACTGCAGATAAGGCTCAATCTCGGGAGTCACATGATACTTGTCGCTCGGGCAGATTTCATCGATGTGGATGGGCTTGGCTATACCATACATGATAGAATCTTCATAATGGCCTCCCGAAGTTTGATCTGCACTCTGAATTGAACCCTTATTGTCATTAAACTTCATTTCCTGGCCTACATTACGAGTATATTTATCGAGGCACTTAGTGTAGAACTTCACAATGTTTTCGTGGCTCAGCGGCACCATACGGTCGTCGGTACTGGCATTGTTCTGGCGTGCTTTATCCCAGATATCAAGGTCTTGGAAAGCCTCTTCTATCTTACCCAGGAACAGACGAGCCTCGGCACGCACCAGCAGGGTCTCCTCGGTGGTGAACTCGGCACGCACACCGTGGCAGTAGCCGATACCGGCAATCTTGTTGGTATATTCAAACTGTTCGAAGCAGTTACCGGCAAAGTAAGATCCGTATTCCTGACCACCGGCAGTACCGCAATAGCCGTTGAAGGCCGGGTGCATAGCAAAGGTCACGTTGGTACGGCTGTTGACATAGCGGCAGCTTTCCCATGTCGGGCCAGGGCCTTGAACGGTAGCGCGCTTTGCTGCACGGTTGCAAGCGTAGCGGCCACTCTGAACGAACCTGCGCCACCAAGTGGTATAGTTCGAGAAGTCCATAATGATGTTGGCATTATCGATGGCGGTAGCACCACGACCGATGTCGCTGATGTAGTAGAAGCTGGTCTTGGTCCACAATGTGCTGCACATAGTGGCTGGGTCGTTACCCTTGAAGGCATCGGTGGCATATTTCTCGGCCTTGTCATACTCGCGCTTGAACAGGAAGAAACGAGCAGCAAAGGCACAGGCTGCAGCCCTGTTGAAGTGATACTTGGGCACCTCATATAACTGGTCGTTGACAAGACTCAAGCCTTCGAGAAGGTCCTTCTCGATCAGCTCATAGTCTTCGGCCAGCGAGGGACGCTCGTAGTGAGGCTTCACCACGGTTTCAGGGGCAGTGATGTAAGGAATGCCCTGATACTGCTTACTCTTTTCGGGTCCGGCATAGGGCATGCAGAACACATTCACGAGCAGCCAGTGGTGGAAAGCGCGTGAGAGAAGAGCTTCACCCTTGACGGCATTCAGCTTCTCCTTCTCGGTGCCTGTAATCTCCACACCTGTGTCATCAACACCTGCTTGCTCAAACTGTGCCACCTTGTCGAGCACAGCATTAGCAACCGAAATTGCGCCATAGGCACCACTCCAAACACCCGAAGGCATGTCCTGGTCCATCGACAGGGTGACGGGCTGCCAGGCATAAAGCTGGTTGTCGCCCACGTCATAGGCTGCCAGGTTGTAGCGCACGCCATTGTCGTCGGGCGAATTGTTGTCGATCACATTATCACTCGATAGCTCACATGTGGGAGCATAGCTGTAAGCCATGTAACCGTCAACCATGAGCTGGCGAAGCTGCTCAACGTTGGCCAGATAGACACGAGTGTCGGGCACTTTGTCCAGATAGTCGTTGCACGATGTCATAGCCAGCAAGGCCAGCACGGCAACCATTGATAAATATCTTAATTTCATATATGTATATACTATTAAAGATTCAACACATTAGAGACCGAAGCGCAGTGTGAAAGTTAACTGCTTGGGGTTGGGCGATGCCACACCACCACTGTTGAAGTACTCAGGATCCTGTCCGTTGAGCTTCTTGTCGGCATAGAGCAGGCAGATGTTGGTGGCTGCGAGCTTAACCGAAGCCGATGTCAGACGCAGATGGCGAATGAACGACTGGGGCAGGTCGTAGGTCAGAGAGACCTCCTTCAGGCGGATGAAGTCGCCACGTGCGATGCGGGCAGTACTGTAGTTGTAGGCACTGTAGGCACGGCCGACATAAGGATCGGCATACACCTGACGGCGAGATGCGATAACGGGGATGGTGGTATAGGCCTCATCTCCGGGCATCACCCAGCGGTTCTTGAATTCCTTGGGCATTGCGCTCATGTCGCTGTAGCTGGCCGAGAAGTCGGGGCTCAGACGAAGCTTGTTGCCGCCGGCATAGGTCATGAACACGTTCAGGTGGAAGCCCTTCCAGCCGAACATGTTACCGAAACCACCAGAGATAGTGGGATCAACGGGACCTTCATATTTCAGGAAGTCGAGAGCATCATACTCCTGGAAGTTGATGTCGCTTGTGGTCACCTCACCCTTCTCGTTGATAACCTGAGGCAGACCGTGGCTGTTCAGGCCCACGAAGGGAATCGAGAAGATAGCACGGTGGGGATAGCCCTCAAGAGCATAACCCGTACCGGGCACGAGGTCGATCACGCGCGAACGAGCCTGCAGCTTGGTAATCTTAGTCTTCGAGTAAGAGAAAGTGAAGTCGGTAGTCCAGCTGAAGTCACCGGGCTTGACGGGATCGAAGTTCTTGGTAGTAAGGGTGAACTCAACACCGTGCGAAGCCATCTCGGCCACGTTGGCATACTTGCTCGAGACACCACCCACACCCTCGGTGTAGATACGGCCGATAAGGTCGAAGTTGTTACGCTTGTACCAGTCGAAGACCAGGTTGATGCGGTTGCCGATGAAACCTAGGTCAACACCGATGTCGAGCTCGTGTTTCTTCTCATAGCTCAGCTCACTGTTAGACAGAGCGCTCAGCGAGATACCCATTTCCTTAGCCTCTGTTTCCTGACGCCAGGGGCGGTTGGGATAGTACAGAGCCTCGGCGTTGGCAAGGCTTGTGGGGCCGCTCTCACCGGTCAGTGAGTAAGAAGCACGCAGCTTAGCATAGCTCCACCACTTGTTGAACGCTGCCTCACGGAAGAAGTTCTCCTCATAGATATTCCAAGCACCCGAGATGTTCCAGGTGGGCAACCAGCGGCTCTGGTCGGTCTTACCCATCAGGTTAGAACCCTCATAGCGCACTGTGCCGTTGAGCACATACTTGCCTAAGAGGCTATAGTTGGCGTTGGCAAAGAACGCTGCATTGCGGCGATAGGTCTTGCTGTCGATGAAGTAAGCACCATTCTCCTCCTCCATCTGCTTGAACAGAGTGCTCTTGGTGAACGGCAGGCGGCCGTTGGCATAGACGATGCCCCAGCCTTCGAAGCTCTGAGCATAGCGGTCAACACGGCTGGCCTCGGCACCGGCGTAGATCTGGAACAGATGGCGGCCATCGAAGTTCTTCATATATTGTGCCGATGCACGGAAGTCAACCTGAGTGATTGAGTTCTTGCTGTAGAACAGCATACCACCACGGGGCAGCACGGTCTCGGGCAGAGCGTTCTCAACATCGGGGTCGGTGTAGAGGTAGCTGTTGCTTGAGCGCACAAGTGCATCCTCGGGGTCGATACCGGCACGGTAGGCCATTGCCTGGTTACTGTTGTCGAGCACATAGTGGTTCTGCTCGGCATTGCTATAGCGGTAGCTACCCAAGAGGTTGAGCTCGAGGGTCTGATCCTGCTTCATGATGGGCTTAATCTGCAACTCACCCTGGAACTTGACATCGAGCACGTTGATGTCGATGTAGTTATTCTCAAGCTCGTGGAAGATATTGAAGTCGCTATAGTTGCGGCGATAGTACAGATTGGGATCCAGAGCACGGCTGGTGTTCAGCGCGAAGCTATAGGGGTTGATATCGAAGTCACGGCTCACCTCACCATTCACCACGTCGATGTTCTGGCTCAGCGTACCGGGAGCACGCTGACGACGGTAGCTGTCGCTGTTAAGAATCTTCACGCGAATCTTGTCGGTGAGCTGATAGATTGCATTACTATTAAAGGTGTAACGCTCCACGCTACTCGACTTGTACCAGCCCGGGTCGTTCATCAGTGAGATTGAAGAATAGAACGAGCCCTTGTCGGTACCGCCGCTGATGCTCACTGCGTGGTTCTGCATGATGTTGTTGTTGAACAGCAGGTCGAACCAGTCGGTGTTCATCATCTCTGCCTGGCGCAGATACTGGTTCATGGCGTTGCGAGTGTTGGGCAGGCCATAAGCACCGTTGGTAGCGTTATACTCGTTCATGAGGTTGTACATGCGGCCGTAGATACCCGACGACGAACCGTTGACCAGCGAGGCAAACTCGAGCCAGCCCTTCTGCTCCATCTCCTTGAAGATAGAGAGCTGCTCCTGCGAGTTGCTGATGTTGAAGTTGCGATAGCTGGGCTTCAAACGATAGGTGAACTCACCGGTATAGCTGATCGAAGAGTGACCCTTGCGGCCGGTCTTGGTGGTGACCACGATCACACCGGCATTAGCCTTGGCACCATAGATCGAGGTTGCCGAACCGTCCTTCAGAATCTGGA
>DGVT01000121.1:6202-9301 GCA_002395965.1 Porphyromonadaceae bacterium UBA4277 | reverse complement strand
CCTTCAGAATCTGGAAGCTCTCGATATCGTCGGCGTTAAGACCGGCAATAGCCGAGGCAATCAGCGTCGTTGCATCACCGCTCGACAGGTCGTCGGCACTCATCTCGACGTTATCCTCGAGAATCACACCATCCACCACCCACAGCGGCTTGCTGCTACCATAGATTGAGGTAGCACCACGCACGCGGATCTTGGGAGCAGTACCGAAAGTACCGGTCACGTTCTGCACCTGCACACCGGCAGCGCGGCCTTCAAGGGCGCGGCTCACGTCGGCCACACCATCGAGCTTTGCCTTGGATGCATCCACGCTCGTCGTGGCACCGGTAAACAGGCGCTTATCGACCTTCTGGTAGCCGGTAACCACCACTTCGTTAAGGTTAATACCACCATCACTCTTGGGTTTAAGAGTGATTTTCATTCCGCTGGTGGCCACCATGTCAACATCTTCATAACCCACATAGGTTACAAGGATGTGAGCTCCGGCAGGCACATTCAGCGTAAAATGTCCGTCAAAATCGGTAGCCGTTCCAACCTTGGGGTTGCCCTTCAGGATGACGGTAGCTCCGATCACAGGCTCATTGTTCTCGTCATAGATTGTTCCCGACGCCTTCACTTGGGCGTTGATTGTAAAAGTAACAACCGAGAGCACAAAGAGCAAAAGCAATTTCTTAAAACTCATAAGCACTGTTTTTAATTATGTATCTTAAAATATAAAATTCGTTTCAAAAACCTCCGATAAATCATAGCACAAAAGGTGGAAATAAAGGCCTCCGCCGCCAGGGCGAAAGTCCTGATTTTCACTACATTGTGGTTTAGTCAGATTAGCAGGTTCTTAACATTAAGCAATTTTCAAAGGGCAAAGTTATATAAATATTTTCAAAATTCCAATATTCGCTGTTAAAAAACAGCTTTTTCGCGCAATTTCGAAGCCTTTTGTTGACAAAATTTCACCATTCGCCCCTTTTAGATTTCTTTAACGCTACTAATCAGCATGTTAATTCACACTCGGCATTCAATTCACACACACCGTCATGAGCTTGCACAGGTATTTGGCCATGCCGGAAGTTTATAGTAACTTTGCAAGTGCAAGGCGCTGCCGAGTGCAGCCACACATTATTTATAATAGTATAGGTTATGGAAGTAGTCTATGAAGACAACCACATCATCATCGTCAACAAGGCGGTGGGCGAGCTCGTGCAGGGCGACCGCACGGGCGACGAGCCTCTTGTGGAAACGCTGAAAAAATGGATTAAGGAAAAATATGACAAGCCCGGCAATGTGTTTTGCGGCGTGACGCACCGCATCGACCGCCCCACATGCGGGCTGGTGGTGTTTGCCCGCACCAGCAAGGGGCTCACGCGCATGAACGAGCTGTTTCGCCGCGGCGAGGTGAGCAAGACCTACTGGGCCATCGTGGGCAAATGTCCGGCACAAGACAGCGGCACGCTCACCCACTGGCTCACGCCGGTGGAGAAGAACAACAAGACCTATGCCTCGCCCACGCCTCGCGAAGGTGCCGTGAAGGCTGTGCTCAACTATCGCGTCATAGCCCACGGCGAGCGTTATCACCTCCTGGAGATTGAGCTTATCACCGGCCGCAAGCACCAGATTCGCTGTCAGCTGGCCGCCATTGGCTGCCCCATTAAGGGCGACCTGAAATATGGCGCGCCGCGCAGCAATCCCGACGGAGGCATCAGCCTGCAGAGCCACCGCATCTGCTTCAAGCACCCGGTGAGCGGAAAGGACATCGACGTCACAGCGCCGGTGCCGCACGACGCACTGTGGCAAGCACTGGCAGCACAGGTTGCAACAGTGCCCGAGCACGACCAATAAGGCACAGGCAATTTGTCAATTAGCGAATTATTGACTAAATTTGCAACGCAAACCGAAACGCAATTTACACACATTATTATAATAAACATAACACTACTATGGCTAACAATCCCGAGTTCAAGTATGCCCCAATGTTCCAGTTGGGCGAAGATAAAACCGAATATTACCGCCTCACGAGCGACTACGTGAGCGTGGGCGAGTTTGAAGGCAAACCCATCCTCAAGGTTGAGCCCGAAGCCCTCACACTGCTCTCGCAGCACGCCTTCCGCGACGTGTCGTTCATGCTGCGCCGTGCCCACAACGAGCAAGTGGCCAAAATCCTCTCCGACCCCGAAGCGAGCGAAAACGACAAGTATGTTGCACTCACCTTCCTGCGCAATGCCGAGGTGAGCGTCAAGGGCAAGCTGCCACTGTGCCAAGACACCGGCACAGCCATCATCCACGGCGAGAAAGGACAACAGGTGTGGACAGGCTTCTGCGACGAGGAAGCCCTGGCTCGCGGCGTGTATAACACCTACACCCAGGAAAACCTGCGCTACTCGCAGAATGCCCCGCTCACGATGTATGACGAGGTGAACACCCGCTGCAACCTGCCGGCACAAATCGACATCGAAGCCACCGAGGGCATGGAATACCGCTTCCTGTGCGTGACCAAAGGCGGCGGCAGTGCCAACAAGACCTACCTCTACCAAGAGACCAAGGCACGCATCCAGAACCCCGGCACACTCATCCCCTTCCTGGTCGAGAAGATGAAATCGCTGGGCACGGCAGCATGCCCACCCTACCACATTGCTGTGGTGATAGGCGGCACGAGCGCCGAGAAGAACCTGCTCACCGTGAAGCTCGCCAGCACACACTACTACGACAGCCTGCCCACCAGTGGCGACGAGACCGGCCGCGCCTTCCGCGACCTTGACCTCGAGCAACGCCTGCTCGAAGAAGCCCACAAGATTGGGCTCGGAGCACAATTCGGAGGCAAATACTTAGCTCACGACGTGCGTGTGGTGCGCCTGCCACGCCATGGCGCCAGCTGCCCCATCGGCCTGGGCGTGAGCTGCAGTGCCGACCGCAACATCAAGGCTAAAATCAACAAAGATGGTGTGTGGATTGAGAAACTCGACGACAAACCCTACGAGCTCATTCCCGAGCACCTGCGCCAGGCAGGCGAGGGCGAGGCTGTGCGCATCGACCTCAACCAGCCCATGAGCCAGGTGTGCAAGATACTCTCGCAATACCCCGTGAGCACGCGCCTGAGCCTGAACGGCA
>DGVT01000121.1:0-6147 GCA_002395965.1 Porphyromonadaceae bacterium UBA4277 | reverse complement strand
GCCTGAACGGCACCATCATCGTGGGACGCGACATTGCTCATGCCAAAATCAAGGCTCGCCTCGACGCAGGCGAAGGCATGCCGCAGTACCTCAAGGATCATCCCATCTACTATGCCGGACCGGCAAAGACCCCTGCCGGCATGGCTTGCGGCTCGATGGGTCCCACCACGGCCGGACGCATGGACCCCTATGTTGACGAGTTCCAGGATCATGGCGGAAGCATGATTATGCTGGCTAAGGGCAACCGCTCACAAGCCGTGACCGACGCCTGTCGCAAGCACGGCGGCTTCTACCTCGGCTCCATTGGCGGACCGGCTGCAATCCTTGCCCAGAACAACATCAAGAGCATCGAGTGCGTTGAGTATCCCGAGCTTGGCATGGAAGCAATATGGAAAATCGAGGTTGAAGACTTCCCTGCATTCATCCTCGTCGATGACAAGGGCAACGACTTCTTCAAGCAGATAGCCACCTGCCCCGCCCACTGACCGCAAGAAGCCCCAGGAAATCTTAGGAGATTCTAGGAAAGCCTAGGAAGCCCTAGAAAAGCTCAGCGAGCCCCCCACACGTGAAAAGTATGTTAAAAAGCATGCTTTTCACGTTCTTTTTTCGGCCAAACACTTGCCATGTCAAAAAAAAGCAGTACCTTTGCACTCGCAAAACAAAAAAGACACATCGCGGGGTGGAGCAGTGGTAGCTCGTTGGGCTCATAACCCAAAGGTCGGAGGTTCAAGTCCTCCCCCCGCCACACAGCAAAGGCTAAGTCGAAAAGATTTAGCCTTTTTCTTTGTACATATCACAAAAACGCACTAACTTTGTAAAACATCACCAAAGCCACAAGACAATGAAACGCATAGCCGTCATCTTTGAAGGGAACATCAACAACCGCCTCGGAGTGTTCAACGCCGTGCTCAATCGTGTGAAGCACCTGCGCCGCATTGCACCCTACGACATCGACCTGCATATGCTGCAGGTGTATGACGGCACAGTGATGAGCAAGTTGCGCGGCAGCAAGCATCAGGCCGACCGGCCGCAAACCATCGAGGCCGACGGCGAGACATTTCACATGCACTGGTTCAAGCGCAGCTGGCTCGACGCCTTGGGGCACCGCCTGCTGGGACGGCGCCCACCGCACCTGCTCCACTGGCTCGACGACCTGGCCGGCAGCATGAGCAGCTACCACCTGATATCGGCACACGACCGCATGGCAGGCATCGTGGCCCAGCGCGCGGCAGCAATGCACCACATCCCGCATTTCATCACATGGCACGGAGCCAGCATCTACACCGACCCTCCGCGCGACCCCATGCTCAAGGCCGTGACGTGCGAGCTGCTGCACGGAGCCGACATGAATTTCTTCGTCAGCCACGGACTTCATGAGAAGGCCCTGCTTCTCACCACCGGCTTCCCGGCCGACGTACTCTTTAACGGAGCATCAAAAGCATTCACACGCTACCCCGACGACGAGCGCGCGGCTTTGCGCCAGCAATTTGGGGTAGAAGGCACTAAGGTGGTGACATTTGTGGGACGCTTCGAGCCGGTGAAAAACGTCACTCTCCTACCCCGCATTTTCACCGAAATAGCACGAAAATACGGCAAACCGGTAACATTCTGGACCATAGGGCACGGCATACAGCACCATGAGGTGGAGCAAGCCATGGCACAGCAGCACATCGACTGCAAGATGTGGGGCATGCAGCCATTAGACATGATGCCCCGGCTCATGAACTGCACCGATGTGCTGGTGCTCCCCAGCCTGCTCGAAGGCCTGCCGTTGGTCACCCTCGAAGCGCTGCAGTGCGGGGCCAACGTGGTGGCCACAAACGTCGTGGGCACCGCCGAGGGAATAGGCCGCGAAAATGCCATCGACATCGACGACAACTTCCTCGACAATTTCACCAACAGAGCGGTTGAGATGCTTCAAGGACGTGTGCAGCAGTCACTACCGCAGCACATCAGCTGGGAGGCTACAGCTGTCAAAGAGAACAAAATATATCTTGAGGCACTCAATGTGCCACAAGCCAACCATGCACAATAACACGCCACCATGTTTGCCGAAGTTTTGCTACCGCTGTCGTTACCCGGCACCTACACCTACCGCCTGCCACAAGACATCGCTGTGACTGTCGGCAGCCGCGTGCTTGTGCCCTTCGGCCGCAAGAAAATCTACACCGCCATAGTTCTCAGCACACACAACGTGGAGCCTAAAGGCTATCAGGTTAAAGAAATAATCTCGGTGCTTGACGACTCACCCATCCTGCGACACCCTCAACTAAAATTCTGGCAGTGGATTGCCGACTACTATCTCTGCTCGATGGGCGAGGTATATAAAGCCGCACTACCCAGCAGCCTGAAGCTTGAGAGTGAGACATTTATAAGTCCCAACCCCGACTTTGAGGAAGACCCCGAGCACCGGCTGAGCGACAATGAGATGATGGTGCTCAACGTCACCACCCAGCGCGGACGTGTGCAGATTGCCGACATTGCCAATGCTACAGGCGTCAAGGCCGTGGAAGCCATCGTACACCGGCTGCTGGAAAAGGATGCAATTCATGTTAATGAGCGAGTGATCGACAACTACCGCCCGAAAACCATCGCTTGTGTGCGGCTCACCATCGACCATGCCGACAAAGAGCGCCTGCATGCCTTCTTCGACATGGTGAAGCGTGCCCACAAGCAAGAGCAACTGCTACTGGCCTACCTCGACCTGTCGCACTGGCTCAGCCCGGCCGGCAAGCCTAAGGAAGTGACCAAAGATGAGCTGCTTGCACACTGCGGTGTCACACAAGCTGTGCTCAGCGCAGCTCAGCAACGAGGCATCTTTGAAGTCTATAAACGCGAAATAAACCGTTTTGCAGCATTAGGCACACAACTCGAAAATCCGCCACAGTTGTCGGCTGAGCAGCAGCGAGCCTACACCGAAATTCACCGCTCATTCAAGTCACACGACATAACACTGCTGCATGGGGTCACCTCGAGCGGAAAGACGTCGATCTATATGCACCTGATTGCCGACACACTGCGCCTGGGACTGCAAGCCTTATACTTAGTGCCGGAGATTGCACTCACCACCCAACTCACACGGCGGCTCAAGGTAGTGTTCGGCGACCGTCTGCTCATCTACCACTCAAAATTCAGCGACAATGAGCGAGTAGATATCTGGCGGCGATTGTTGCACAGTTCCGACCCGTGCGTGGTGATTGGCGTGCGATCCAGCATTTTCCTGCCTTACAGCAAGCTGGGACTGGTCATCGTTGACGAAGAGCACGACAGCAGCTACAAGCAGCAGGACCCGGCACCACGCTACAACGGCCGCAACGCTGCCATGGTCCTGGCCTCGATGCACGGAGCCAAGACGCTGCTGGGCTCGGCCACACCGGCTGTTGAGGTTTACCACCGCGCCGTCAACGGAAAGTATGGCCTCGTCGAACTGCTCACACGCTATGCCGACATCAAGATGCCTCTCGTAAAGGTTATCGACACCAAGATCGCACGCAAGAAGCGCGAAATGGAAGGGCTGTTCTCGCAAGAGCTCATCGACGATTGCCGGCAAGCTCTAAAGGCAGGCGAACAGGTAATCATGTTCCAGAACCGACGCGGTTATGCACCCATGGTGCGCTGCAAGGAATGCGGATGGGTGCCCACATGCGAGAACTGCGACGTCTCACTCACCTACCACAAGCACACACACGCTCTCACATGCCACTACTGCGGCTACACCATCTCACTGCCCAACCTGTGCCCTGCATGCCAGATGCCTGGCATTGAGATTGTGGGCTACGGCACCGAGCGCATCGAGGACGAAATAGACCAGGCATTTCCCGGCGAGAAAATCTCACGCATGGACCTGGACACCACTCGCAGCAAGGCCAGCTACGACCGCATCATCGACGACTTTTCAACCCACAAGACAAACATTCTGGTGGGCACGCAGATGGTGACCAAAGGACTCGACTTCGATGCCGTGAGCATCGTGGGCATACTGAATGCCGACACCATGATTTCGTTCCCGGATTTCCGCTCAAGCGAACGCGCATTCGACATGATGGAACAAGTGGCCGGACGGGCCGGACGGGCCCACAAGCAGGGGCAAGTAATCATACAGACCAGCCAGCCACAGCACCCTATCATCGACTTCGTCATCAAACACGACTATAACGGCTTTTTCAAGCATGAGCTCAACGAGAGGCAGCGGTTTGGCTACCCACCGTTTGTGCGCATCATCAACATCTATCTGCGACACCGCGACGAGGCAACCGTGGGTGAACTGGCCGTGCGCTACAGCCAGCTGCTGAGGCAAGTGTTCGGCAACCGCGTCATGGGACCCGAGAGCCCCATGGTGGCACGAATACAGCAGATGCACATCAGGCAAATCATGCTCAAGATTGAATTGCAAGCATCAATGCCAAAGGTCAAGAAAATCCTGCGAGACCTCTATGTGCAAATGCTCGACATCGACAGCCGAATGAAGAGCGTGCGCCTGCACTACGACGTAGATCCGGTGTAATCACAGCCATCTAATAACAACCAACTTGCGATAACAAACACCCGACCTGCACGCTCTCTTGGCACACTTTTTGCCATCAACGATTTAATGAATAATTAATAATGAATAATGAATAATGGGGCGCATCGCGCTCTTGTGGCTTATAGCTCGTAGCTACCAAGCAATGCTTGGCACTACTTGACAGCTTGTTTACTCGTTTACTAAAACTAATAAAAAGAACAACAATGAAATTCTTAGGCAACATCATTTGGCTCATTTTCGGCGGAATTGAGACTGCCATCGAATACATTCTCGCTTCGCTCGCACTGATGATAACCATCATCGGCATCCCGTTCGGCATTCAGTCGCTCAAATTAGGCATGCTGTGTCTGTGGCCTTTCGGCAAGAAAGTGGTGCGCAAGCCCACAAGCGGCTGCCTCAGCACGGTGATGAACATAATCTGGTTTTTCGTGGGAGGCATCCCCATTGCACTGACTCACATCGGGTTTGGCATCCTGCTCTACATCACCATCCTGGGCATCCCATTCGGCAAGCAGCACTTCAAGATGGCTCACATGGCACTCACTCCCTTCGGCCGCGAAATCATCGACGCTTAACATTGCCCATACGGCTTTCCAATGACGATTGTAGCCAGTGGGCGACGCTGTCGGCAGTGTTGGGACCGATTATTTCGTGTGCCGCGGCTTTCACCGGGTCGAGGGCGTTAGACACTGCCACAGCATGGTGGGCAATGCTCATCATCTCCAGGTCGTTTAGGTTGTCGCCAAACGCCACAATGCGCTCGGCACCTAATGCCGCCGCAAGACGTTTCACGGCCGATGCCTTGCTGCAACCGGCACGATACACCTCAAGCAATTCCCACTGGGGATTTACGGCATCATGATAGAAGATTGTGTTGCAATCGGTGGCGGCTTTTATCTCATGGCAAGCCTTTTGGAGATTGCCTGTGGTTGACATGGCAAAGATGAGCATAGCTGCATCATGGCTGTGAGATGAAGCTGCATCGCCGAGGAAAAACCGTTTGAGCGGCAGATTGCTGCGTTGCTCCACAAACTTCTGCTCGGCTGCCGTGAGCTCGCCGAAGTGGTGTGTGTAGATCATGGTATTGTCATGGTTGCGATACACAAACGGCGATATTCCATTGCGTTGCATGACACGCATTACAGCATCTACCCTGTCGGGCGAAATCTCTTCGACTTGTTCAAGGCGTGACGTGAGCGGATTCCACAATGCTGCGCCCGACAGTGTGATGAAGGGCAATCGGCAGTGCACATCGGCCATGAGCGGCACCACAGTGGCAGCACTGCGCGACGTGGCAACGGTGAACATCAGCCCGGCATTGTCGATCAGTTCATTAATAATCTCGACACTGCGAGCACTCACACGCGAGTCGGCACCTAATAGGGTGCCGTCCATGTCGCTCACATACAATGTCCTATCCACAAGCATAATAATTAATATTTAGTAAACAAGTAAACGAGTAAACGAGTAAACAAGTAAACGAGTAAACGAGTAAACAAGTAAACGAGTAAACAAGTAAACGAGTAAACAAGTAAACGAGTAAACAAGCGGGCTGACGCTTTCTTAGCTACGAGCCACTTACCACTTAACCCTTATCACTTGATACTTATTACTTGATACTT
>DGVT01000031.1:25832-59558 GCA_002395965.1 Porphyromonadaceae bacterium UBA4277 | reverse complement strand
CACGAAGTCGGGTCTTCGACCCGCCAGCGCCTTCGATGCTTTTGCTTGCTATTTTCAACATTTTATCTACTTTAGAAACTTGAATAAGTTACATAAGTTTCATAGGGGCTGACGCCTGAGCATTTCATAATTCTTAATTCATAATTCATATTACCTGTTGGCGGAATCATATGTTTTGGTATTATATTGGTTGTCAAGCGTAGGCCTCGAAGAGGTCGAAAGGCTCGAAGAGCCGCAACGTGTTAAACACCATGCAAGAGCCTCGCAGGGGGTCGCAGCTTGGTGCAGACTGCAAAATCACGAAGGTGCCTCGAAGAGGAACTTCAACATTATCAATCTGTTACCTGTAAACCACAAAACTAATTTTATTCCGCCAACAGGTTACTTATT
The DNA here is from genome assembly GCA_002395965.1 of Porphyromonadaceae bacterium UBA4277. Classification (GTDB taxonomy): domain Bacteria; phylum Bacteroidota; class Bacteroidia; order Bacteroidales; family Muribaculaceae; genus Sodaliphilus. The sequence continues at coordinate 59,168 of DGVT01000031.1, read as the reverse complement.
TCTGTTTCTTATAGTCGAAAAAATCTGTGCAATCTGTAAAATCTGCATGAAAATGCTCAGGCGTCAGCCCCTTATGAAACTTATGTAACTTATATCAGGGGTTTACACCCCTGCCTATGTTCTGTCGCCTTTTCAGGGCTTACTGCGCATCGCGACTAATTCATAATTCTGAATTCATAATTCTGAATTGTTTAAGCGCGTCAGCCCCTATGAAACTTATGTAACTTATAGTCGAAAAAATCTGTGCAATCTGTAAAATCTGCATGAAAATGCTCAGGCGTCAGCCCCTATGAAACTTATGTAACTTATAGTCGAAAATACTATTTGCAGGACAAGCCTTATGTGCTCTTATGTAGCTTATAGTCTAAAAAACTCGGTGAGATCGGCGTGGGGATTTGTTGCCATGTGGTGGCAACGGCTTGGCTGATAATGAAAAATATGCTATATTTGCAACTCCAATAATCTCATGTGCAATGAATAAACGAATAATTCTCTTTATCGCGTTCACGATAATGCTCATCACCACGGCACAGGCCCGGAAGCTGTGGTTGGGCGGTGACATCTCGATGCTGCCGGCACTGCAGCAACGCGGCGCCGAGTACCACGACATCATGGGGCGCAACGTGGATCCCTACCGCCTTTTCAAGCAACAAGGCTGGAACATGATGCGCGTAAGGCTCTTTGTAGATCCTGCCAACGCGCCCGGCAGTCACCACGACCAGGGTGTGTGCCAGGATTTGCCCTACGTCATAGCCCTGTGCAAGACCATCAAGCAGCGTGGCTTCAAAATCATGCTCGACTTCCACTACAGCGACACCTGGGCCGACCCCGCCAAGCAGTTCACACCCAAGCGCTGGGAAGGGCTGGCGGCCGACGTGCTGTGCGACAGCATAGGCAGCTACACCCGTCACTGCCTGGCAGCGATGAAGCGTGCCGGCGTGGCACCCGACATGATTCAGGTGGGCAACGAGATCACATTCGGCATGGACTGGCCGGCGGGGCGCGTCGATCCGCTGAGCGACGACAACTGGGACGTGTTCACCGCAATGCTCAAAAGCGGCATCAAGGCTTGCCGCGAAGTATGTCCCAAGGCAAAGCTGATTATTCACACCGAGAAGGCCGGAGTGTGGCCCATGACCGAGGCCTACTACCGTCGGCTGAAAGAGGCGCAGGTCGATTACGACATTATCGGGCTGAGCTACTACCCCATGTGGCACAACACCATCGACTACCTGGGCACGACGCTCGACAAACTCGCCACGCTCCACCCCGACAAGCCTGTGATGATCGTCGAGGCAGCCTACTACTATGAGCACGACGGCGTGAACCGTGGCGAGGAAGACTTCTCAAAGTGTCTGCCGGGCACTGTGGAGGGGCAGCGACAGTTCACCGCCCAGCTTGTTGCCGAGCTCAAGCGCCAGAGCAACGTCACCGGACTGTTCTGGTGGTACCCCGAGGAAAATGCCTTCGGCACACCGCACCAGGGGCGCGGCGGACTCAACCGCGGCCTGTTCAACAACCGCACAGGCAACGCCCTGCCTGCCCTCTATGAGATGTCGCGCTTCAGGAAATAACAAGCTGCTCCACTACAGAGTCGCAAGCGCTGTGGCTGTGAGTGCAGCCAGGCGCGCATTGTTGAGCACCAGCTGGATGTTGGCCGCCAGACTGTCGCCACCGGTGAGGTCTTTCACCTTGGCCAGCAAGAACGGCGTGGTCTGCTTGCCGTGAATGCCCTTTTCGTTGGCCTCGGCAATGGCACGGTCAATGGCATCGTTAATCACATCGGCCGGCATCGAATACTCTTCAGGAATGGGATTTGTCACCAGCATGCCCCCCTTGAGACCCATGTCGAGCTTAGCCTTGAAGGCGGCGGCAAGTTCGTGCGGCGTGTCGATGCGATAATCCACCCCGAAACCGCTCTTGCGTGTGTAAAATGCCGGCAGCTCGTCGGTGCCATAGCCTATCACAGGCACGCCTTTCGTCTCCAGATACTCCAGCGTGAGCCCCAGGTCGAGAATCGACTTGGCACCGGCGCAAATCACCATTACCGGAGTCTGTGCAAGTTCCTCGAGGTCGGCCGAGATGTCCATTGTGGTCTCGGCACCACGATGCACGCCGCCAATGCCGCCCGTGGCAAACACCTTGATGCCTGCCATGGCAGCAATTATCATTGTAGTGGTGACCGTGGTGGCTCCATCCTGGCCACGAGCTATGAGCACCGGCAGGTCGCGGCGCGAAGCCTTGGTCACGGCTTGTCCCTTATGCCCTAAATACTCTATTTCCTCGGGCGTGCACCCGGCCTTGAGCTTGCCGCCTATTACGGCTATCGTTGCCGGCGTTGCACCGTGGTCGCGTATGGTCTGCTCCACACGCAAGGCCGTCTGCACGTTCTGCGGATAAGGCATTCCGTGGGAGATGATTGTTGATTCAAGAGCCACAATGGGCCTATTGTCGGCCAGTGCCTGCTGCACCTCGGGCGACAATGACAGATATTTGTTCATTTTTTTCAGTTACAGCTTAAATATCAAAGTTAGCTAAGTCGGGGTTCACAGTATATTGCGATAGCAACGTTGCAGCCGCCACACGCTGACCGGCATGCGCCGGCTGCGGGAACGGCTCGTTGCGCAGCATGCCATGCACCACACCGGCCACAAAGGCATCACCGGCACCCGTGGCGTTGACTACCTCGGTGGCAACGGTCTCAAATTTCTCGCTGATGGTGCCGTTGCTGCAGTACACGCCATCGGCACCTAATGTGATGTAGATGTGCTCCACACCCTGCGAGGCAAGCCAGCGGGCAGCGTCGGGCACGTTATCGCACTTAGAGATGGCAAAAGCCTCTTGGCGGTTCAGCTTCAGCGTGTGCAGGCGATGCTTGCTGCTCTGCTGCAACGCTGTGGCCACACGCACGGCCTTGGCAGCACTCACGGCATCGACCACGAGCGGTGCAAAGCAGTTGTCGATGAGAAACTGCAGCGACTTGGCCGGCAGGTTGGTATCGGCCACCACTGCCTCACTCTGGTTAATAACCGGCAATCGCGAAGCAAGGAACTCGGGAGTGATATTATTGATTATATCGGTCTCGGCCACTGCCACCACCAGCTCGCCGTAGCGGTCGTTAACACACAGATACAGGCCATTACGGAAGTCGTGCACCTGCTGGCTCATGCTCAGCTCAAGGCCTATCTTCTGGCAATGGTCGTGCGACAGCTGGCCGAAGTTGTCGTTACCGAACACACTCACAAAGCGCACTTCGTGGCCCAGCAAGCGCAGGCTGTGCGCCACATTTCGAGCCACGCCGCCGTGACCCAGGGTCACATGGCCGGGATTGGAATCATTGGCGATTTTCACACCACTCATGGTAGCACATATATCAATGTTGGCGCCACCAATCACTGTTATAAACTTTTCCATGACAATATATCGTTAATTAATAATGAACAATTTATAATGAATAATGAATAATTAATAATGAATAATGAATAATTAATAATGGAGACGGGTTATGAGCAATAGGGTTTTGATAATGGGGGGGTGATTATGGATAATTAGCATTCACCACTCAGCCCTTAGCCCTTAACCCTTTCAACTTATTACTTATTACTTATTTCATCCTCTTCATACCATGTGGAATACATCAGATAGTTCTTAGCTATCTTCACATTGATTTCACTTGCCTGAGCAGGATCCACCATTTTCTTGAACTTGGCCGGGCTACCAGCCCACAACTCATGCGGTCCAATCTTTGTGCCTCCCAGCACCACGCTTCCGGCCGCCACTATAGCGCCCTCGCCCACCTCGGCATGGTCGAGAATTATACTGCCCATGCCTATCAGGGCCATATTGCCTATCTTTGCGCCGTGCACAACCACATTGTGGCCTATCGACACGTCATCGCCAATCTCGGTGACCGATTTTTCATACAACGTGTGAATAACGGCATTGTCCTGAATATTCACTCTGTTGCCAATGGTTATGGTATTGACATCGCCGCGCAGCACAGCGCCGAACCAGATGCTGCATCCGTCACCCATCGTGACGTCGCCCACCACAGTCGCATTATCGGCCAGGAAACAACCCTCGCCCATCTTGGGAACGAAGCCCCTTACTTTTTTTATTATTGCCATAATGGTTATTATAAGGTTTATTTATGCTTTTGTTGTATCGGCTTGAAAAAGCATCTAAAACAGCTTTTTCAAGCACCTCAATTATCATTGTCACAACGGCTGAGTGCGTGCACGCAACCACTGCTTTTCGTCGTCATCGAGTAGAGCTTCGAGACGGTCATACACCGTCTGATGATAGGCATTGAGATAATCTATCTCCTGCTGCGTGAGCATCGTGCGGTCGATCAGACGCACGTCATACGGGCACAAGGTGAGCGTCTCAAACTTATAGAAGCGCCCGAAGTCGTCGCTCTCCACTGCCGGCACCACGAGTAGCAGGTTCTCGGTGCGTATGCCATATTCTCCGGCCTTATACAATCCGGGCTCGTTACTGGTGACCATGCCCGGGCGCAGCCAGGTGGCATTCTGCTCGGTGCGAATGCTATGAGGTCCCTCATGGCACCCCAGGAAATGCCCCACCCCATGGCCTGTGCCATGCCAGTAGGTCATTCCTTCTTGCCACAGCGGCATGCGTGCCAGCACATCCAGGTTCACACCGCACACTCCCTCGGGAAACTGTGCCATGCTGAGCGCCAGATGCCCTTTCAGCACCAGCGTGTAGTCGTGAATTTCAGCAGCAGTGGGATTGCCAAGGGTTATTGTGCGAGTAATGTCGGTGGTTCCATTCAGATACTGGCCTCCCGAGTCAATGAGTAGCAGTCCCTCGCCCTGCAGGGTGCTGGCACTCTGCTCATCGGCCTGGTAATGCACTATTGCACCGTGCTCTTTGTAGCCGGCTATCATGGCAAAGCTGTCGCCACGATACATCTCGCAACGCGCACGCTCTTTCTTGCCCTGCTCCCACACGTCGAGCTCGGTGACTGTGCCGCGGGCGGCATTCTCCTCGACCCACTTGAGCAAGCGCACCATGGCGGCACCGTCGTGCTCCATGGCCTGACGGATACCTGCTATCTGCACATCGTTCTTTATTGCCTTCATGCTTGTGATGGGCGACGTGGTATAGATCTTTTGGCAAGGCAGTGCATTGGCCATTGTGTCGCTCACGCTGTTGGGGTCGATGAGCACGGTATCGTGCTCGCTGCGCCGCTCCAGGAAGTGCTGCACATCGTCGTAGTCGCGCACGCGCACATGGCATTCCTTGAGATGAGCCTCGACTTCACGCGTCACTTTGTCCTTGTCGATAAAGATGTTGCAATCGCCATCGGCAACATATGCATAGGCCGTCACCACCGGCGTAAATTCCACGTCATTGCCACGCAGGTTGAACAGCCACGCAATTTCATCGAGCGCACTCACCAGCATTGCATCGGCACCCATGCTCTCAACAGCCTCGATGGTGCGCTCGATCTTGCTCGTGGCACTCTCGCCGGCATAGGCTTCATCGTGGACATAGGCCGGGTCGGCAGGCATGGCGGGACGGTCGTCCCACACTCTGTCGGCTGCATAGAACTCGGTAGCCAGCATAAAGCCATTCTCACCACAAAAGCGCTCAAGGCGGTTAGCCTCCATAACGGTAAACAGCCGGCCATCGATGGCTATCAAGGCTTCATCGCCGAGGTTCTCGGCCAGCCACTGCTCGATGGTAAGATCTGGATTATCGCCATTCTCACGCATCATTTCCACCCCGCTGCCGGCAAGTTGCTGCTCGGCTTGCAGGAAGTAGCGCGAGTCGGTCCACAGCAGTGCTGCATCTTGCGTGACGACGGCTGTGCCGTTACTGCCGGTGAACCCGGTGAGCCAGTCGCGCAGACGCCAGTGCTCGTTCACATACTCGCTGTGATGCGGGTCGGTGCCGGGAATGATTGTTGCATCAATTTTTAGCTTGCGCATCTCGTTGCGCAATGCCTCAAGGTGTGATTTTGTGTCTTGCATCTTTATATCTAAGTCTTTTATGAATATCTAAAAAAAATCATCTTGCTAACGCCGCAAGGCATCGGGAATGCGCACCGGGCTGTTGGCATTGAAGCCGGCCGGTGGCGGCACCGAATATTTGCCTTGGCCTGGCGCGTAGTTCTCATAGGGGCCATGAGAATTCCGGCTGCCAAACAAGTTATCAAGAATCTGGTAGATCAGTCCACCGGCATCGATGCTGATGGGCTGCCCCATCACCGTGAGTGTGGGAGCCACGATGGGCACCGTGCGCCACCGGCGCTGATACACGTCGTAGTAGCGCTGAGCACCCACATCGAGCGAGAAGCGCTCGCTCATCTTCACATTCAGCGTGCCGCCATAGCGCGTGTCTTGAACAAACGGCATGGCAGCCACTGCGTGGAAGCGCTGGTTGTTATAATACTGGCCGAAAGCATTCAGGGTGAGCGTCTCGTTAAGGCGCCAGCTGGCCTGTCCCCACACACCGAAGCTGTTCCACGCCTCGCGTCCAAAGTGATACTTGTTACCACTCACGCCGGCCGTGAGGCTCACATTGTCGCCAAGCGGATGTGTGAGCGACACGGTGGCACTGCCCACGTTGCCTAATGCCGGGCGGGCAGTGAACGAGCTGCTGCCATACAGGTAGCCTCGGCCCACACTCGCAATCACGCCACCCGATGAATAGTCGCCTCCATAGGGATCCATAACAAAACGAAATGGCCTGTTCGCCGGAAATGAGTTTATATTATTATCAGGAACATAGGTAAACGCGGCACGGCGTGTCGCGCCATTGCCCCATTGTTCAAGCTCCGGCTTTGGCAGCGACAGCGACGACACGCTGGGACCCAAGCCCGGAGCTATGGGACGCGGCAACACAGGTGCAAGCAGCGACTGGGGCAACACGGGCCGGTCGAAGTGAAGGGCAATGGGTGCCGACTCCTGCGCCGACACTGCCAGACTTGCAATGGATGAAAGAACCACTGCAGCACAATATTTCATGCTATGCTTCACACCGCCAAAGTTACTAATAAATTACGAATTATGAATTATGAATTATGAATTATTTACACTGTTTTCACCTGCATGCTACAAGTTCAAAAAAAACTCTGCGAAATCAGTGAAATCTATGTGAGAGCAAAGCGTAGCAGCAGTCGCAACTCGTAGTAGCTGAAAAAAATTGAAAAACTTTAGGTTCGCTTTTTCTTCTGCATTCGGTCTGTATTAATTTTGAAGCATTCACCCTCGATTTTAGGCTGAGGTTTGGCATAAAAAATAAAAAACATTGCTTTTCATTTTGTTCTGCACTCAACTTGCATTAATTTTGCCTCAAAATCAAAATAAACACATCATGAAAAGATTTTACCTGGCAACGATGATGCTGGCGGCATTCATCAGTTCGCAAGCTCGTACCGAAGTGATGCTAAGTGACAACTGGCAGTTCTCGCGCGACGGCGTGAAGTGGGAAACCGTGAGCGTGCCTCACGACTGGGCCATCTCCGGTCCGTTCGACAAGAAATGGGATCTTCAGGTCACAGCCATCAAGGAGAACGGCGAAGATAAAGCTACTGAGCACTCAGGCCGCTCGGGTGCCCTGCCGTGGATCGGCACCGGCACCTATCGTCGCAGCATCGACATAGCAGCCGGCACCGAGCGTGCACTGCTGGTCTTCGACGGTGCCATGGCATCGCCCAAGGTGTATGTCAACGGCCAGTTAGCCGGCGGCTGGGAATATGGCTACAACGCCTTCCAGGTTGACATAACCCCATATATGCACTCGGGCAGCAACGACCTGGAAGTGAGGCTCACCAACCTTGAGGAGAGCAACCGCTGGTATCCCGGCGGCGGCATTTACCGCCCGGTGACGCTGGTCACCACCGGCGAGACGGCATTCGACCAGTGGGGGCTGTGTGTGCGCACTTTCAAGCACAACGACAAGATGCTCGTGGAAGTGCAAAACCGCCTGGCGCGTGTGTGCGACGACAAGGAGAAGCAATCAAAGCTCATAATGACCTACGACATCACCGACGCCCAAGGCACCGTAGTGGCCAGCGGCAAGAGTGCCATAACGGGCACCGGCGAGTTCAAGGACATCGTGCCCGTTGCCAACCCGCACCTGTGGTCGCCCGAGTCGCCCTACCTTTATAATATCACCACACGCCTCGTCGATGACGACGATATCATCGACAGCCAGAGCACACGCTTCGGCATACGCACCATTAAATACTCTCGCGAGCACGGCTTCGAGCTGAACGGCGTGAAACGCAAGTTCAAGGGCGTGTGCCTGCACCACGACCTGGGTCCGCTGGGTGCAGCCATCAATAAGACCGCCCTCATACGCCAAATCAAGATGATGAAAGCCATGGGCGCCGATGCCATACGCACCTCACACAACATGCCCTCGACGTGGCAGATGGAAATTTGCGACTCGTTGGGAATGATGGTCATGGCCGAGAGCTTCGACTCATGGAAAGAGCCCAAGGTGCGCAACGGCTACAACCGCCTGTGGGATGAATGGTGGAAACGCGATGTGACCAACCTGATTCGCAACCATCGCAACCACCCCAGCATAGTGATGTGGAGCGTGGGCAACGAGATTCCCGAGCAGTGGCGCCCCGAAGGGGCCGAGCGCTATAAGCGCCTTGTGGAACTGTGTCACCGCCTCGACCCCACCCGACCCGTGACCTGTGGCATGGACCAGCCCGATGGCGATATTGCCAGCGGATTTGCGCAAATTGCCGACGTACCGGGCTACAACTACAGGCTTCAAAGATATGAAGAAACATTCCCCAAGCTGCCACAGGGCTTGTTGCTTGGCAGCGAGACGGCTTCGACAGTCAGTTCGCGCGGACATTACTACTTCCCCGACGAATGCAATTCCAATAAAGAGTGGCCCGATGGCCAGTGCTCGGGCTACGACACAGAGTATTGCTGGTGGAGCAACCTGCCCGACGACGACTGGCACTGCCAGGACGACTTCGACTGGACGATAGGCGAGTTTGTGTGGACCGGCTACGACTACCTGGGTGAGCCCACTCCCTACGACCAGTACTGGCCCAGCCGCAGCAGCTACTTCGGCATCGTAGATCTGGCAGGCCTGCCCAAGGACCGCTACTGGCTATACCGCAGCCACTGGAACAAGGACGAGCACACCATCCACCTGCTGCCACACTGGACGTGGCCCGGCCGCGAAGGGCAGGTCACTCCGGTATATTGCTATACCGACTACCCCAGTGCCGAGCTCTTCGTCAACGGCAAGAGCCAGGGACGCATCACTAAAGACCCCAAATCGCGCCTCGACCGCTATCGCCTGCGCTGGCGCGACGTGCGCTACCAGCCCGGCGAGCTCAAGGTAGTGGTATATGACCAAAACGGCATCCAGGCCGGCACGCAAGTCATTCGCACCGCCGAAAAGCCGGCACGCCTGCTACTGGAACCGGAGCGCAAGGTGATTGCTGCCGATGGCACCGACCTGGCATACGTCACCGTGAGCCTCGTCGATAAGAACGGCACACTGTGCCCCGATGCTGCCAACCAGCTCACGTTCAGCGTGAAGGGTGCCGGCACCTACAAGGCCGCCTGCAATGGCGACGCCACTTCGCTCGAGTCGTTCACACAGCCCACCATGCGCCTGTTCCACGGGCAGCTTGTGGTTGTGCTGCAAGCAGGCAAGACTGCGGGCGACATCACGCTCACCGTCAAGGACAAGGCCACAAAGCTCTCATCGAGTGTGACTATCAAGGCACAGCGATAACCACATCACAGCCACGCATTAGCTTATACAGTTTTCATCACTATTAACCCACATACTACAATGGCACGAAAACTCATTTTAATTGCATGGTTGGCTACCATGTCGTTAGGCATGGCCGCACAGCTCAGCGTGGAACAACGCATCAACGTCATACACCAGGACTATGCCGAGCGGCTGAACCTGATGCAAAACCAGCCCTATGACGACGACTCTGATGCCGTTGAACGCCTCACTGTGACTTACAACCGAATGTATCCCGGCACCGGCATGGCACGATTCACCGACACCTATTACTGGAGCGACGATGAAAACGAAGAATACATGCTCAAGCCCACGCTCTACTACGTCACCAGCAGTTATACCATGAACTCGGGCCTCTACCGCTTCAACCGCGAGTACCTGTTTGATGCTCTGACCGAGGAACCGATGTTCATCTATGTCACCACGCAAGTTGGCGACGATGGCAAGCGGCAGGAATACCGTTTCTACTTCGACAAGGGCAAACTAATACGGCAGATTCCCGAAAAAATCATGCCGGTGAACGACGACGAGCTCAACCCCGAAATCAGTGTTGACAAAAACGGCCGCGCTGTGGTTTCGAGCCTCCTCGGTGAGTTTAAGAAGATTAAGTCGAGGTTCCACGACATCATTCCCACCTACGCCTGGTAGAGTTAGCACGCACAACCCACTCCATGCCCGGCAATGGCAAAGGGCAGCAAAACTGCAAAAAAAACTTAATTATTGGCTTATTATGAGTGATAATTGAGTTATTTGTCCTACATTTGCATCCGCTAATTCGCAGGGTGCTTAGCTCAGCTGGTTTAGAGCGCATCCTTGACAGGGATGAGGTCACCTGTTCGAATCAGGTAGCACCCACCAAGACATCATCAATCACCATGATTGACGATGTCTTTTTTATAATGTTATATTACTAAATTGCTAAACGATATGAGAACGAGGCACTCCATGTTACTGCGTGGATTAATCTCACTTGTTGTATTGCTAACCATCATATTGGGAGTTGCCAGCTACGTCATGCTGAAATATGCCCTCACTCCCCACAGGATGGCCGACAGCGAAGCCATTGACCGTGTGAAGAGCGAATGCCCGTGGACGGCAGCATGGGTTGACAGCATCGTTGCCACCGGCGCCTTGCGCGACACCATCATCACTCGCGCCGACGGTGCGGCAATGCGTGCCCACTGGCTCCGTGCCGACTCGCCAACCGACCGCGTGGCGGTGCTCCTGCACGGCTATAAGTGCCAAGGGCTGGCGATGCTCAAAGTGGGTTACATGTTCCACCACCAGTTGGGCTACAACATCCTCATGCCCGACCTTGCCGCCCACGGCAAGAGCGATGGCGATGCAATAGGCATGGGCTGGAACGAGCGTCACGACGTGCTGCGGTGGATGGAAGTGGCCAACGAGCTGTTTCGCGGCGACTCCACAACGACCCGCATGGTGGTGATGGGCATCTCGATGGGAGCAGCAGCCACAATGTGCGTTGCAGGCGAGAAACAGCAGCCCTACGTCAAGGCATTTATCGAAGACTGTGGCTACACCAGCGCATGGGACGAGTTTGCCAGTGAGGCAGGCAAGCAATTCGGCCTGCCGCCGTTCCCGCTGCTATACACTGCCAGTGGCATGTGCAAGCTGCTCAACGGCTGGAGCTTTGCCGAGGCTTCGCCACTTAATCAGGTAAAGAAATGCACATTGCCCATGCTATTCATTCACGGCGATGCCGACGACTATGTGCCCACATGGATGGTAAAACCCCTCTACGAAGCCAAGCCGGGAGCAAAGCAGCTATGGCTCACTCCCGGCGCCGAGCACGATCGCTCCTATAACAAGTATCACGACCAATATGCCGCCCGCGTGAAGCAGTTTTTGCACGACTGCGGCATGTAACAGCTACATTCAGCTCTTATTCAGGATGATACCGATGATTCCGTTCATGTCGTCCACATCGATGTTGCCCGAGCCATCCACGTCGGGCTCACCGGCATAGTCAACAGGTTGAGATTTTCCTAAGATTATGCTGATCACCGCATCCACGTCGTCAACGTCAACAACGCCGTCGCCGTTAACGTCGCCGGGTATCAACGCATTCGGGTCGAAGTCGAGCTGGCTGTCCATCCAGGCAAGGCGCTGATCGAGCCACTGCTTGAGATGCGCCACCTCGTCGTCAAAGTCTTGCGCGACATACTGGTTGGGCCACACATATTGTCCCCAGCGGGGCCATGCACGGCTGTTGCGCTGCTCGGCTCCCTGCACGGTGAGCGTAGCAGCAAGCGAGTCAACGGTGGCCATGATGCGCTCGGTGGCAAAATTGGAGCGGCGATACTGGGCCCAGCGGTGCTTGAGCATATTCACATAGTACTCATCATTATTCAACTTATACCACCAGAACGGCACCAACTGCGAGTCGCCCTGCGCATTAAGCAGAGTGTTATTCTGATACACCCAGGTGTTTGTGTACCAGCCATTATAGTAGTCCGAGTTTCCGTAGGCTATGTTCATGTCCCACAGCGCCATCTTGAAGTGGGGGTCAACGCTGTCGTTACGCTTAAACATCTTGGCGCTGAGACGATAGCCATCCACATTGTGCCCCAGCTCCTGTGCAAGCTGAAAATCAACGAACGAGAGTGGATCGAGATATTGGCGATAGCCCGTCTCGGGGTCTTTATAGTTCGAAGAATAGAGTGCAGCTTCCATCTGGTCGATGCGACCGTTAATGTAGTTTATTTGCTCCTCGGTCATGTCGGCATAATCAGGTTCCTTATACTGGAAATTGATGTATTGGTTCGACAGTTGCCTTCCGTTAGAATTCACAGGGTGATATTTAGACGTGTAGGTGACCTCGTCGGTACGATCCACCTCCACCAGGTAGCCGCCGGTGAGGGCATCACCCTCGATGCCGGGATCCTCAAGGTTCAGGCGGTGCTTGCCCTTCGACACCACTTCGGTCATCACATACACGCCATAGTAGGTGCCATCAAGGAACATTTCACAGAACTTGGCCTTGGGCACAAAGTCCATCCATGGGCGCGACAGCTCAAATGCCAGCACATCACGCATCATGCTCTTGTCGGAATAGGGCGCCAGCAATGCCCAGTTATTGTCCTTGGGCATACCCATTATCTTCACTTTCACCTTCTGGCCGCCATCTTCGATGGGGGCAGTCATCGTGCGGAACGAATATGGTTTCTTGTCGCTTGAAGTGAACGAGGTGTTGCCACGATAGCGAAGAGCTATATAGCCCTCATAGTCCACACGCTGGCCGGGGTGCGCCACGGTGTCGGCATAGTTGAGCTGGCCATCGCCGTTATCAATGATTTTCATGCGTGCAGTGATGCGCTCATAGCGGTCGATGATCTCACCGTCAACGGTTATGAACACTATCGGCAAGTTGGTCTGCGTGAGTGTCACATTCTCATTATCGGGCGGATAATTGTCCCACCCCCAACCCCACTGTGCATGTGCGGCAAGCGCGGCAAGGGCAATCGCTGTAAAAAGCAGTAAACGTTTCATACCTATAACAGTCATTTATTTAGGTTTCTGGCTTTTCAGGAACTAAAATCACTCATCAAACTCTATCGGCTGCCCTAAGCAGGCGTTGGGAGCCTGAATGTGAAGCATTGCACAAATGGTTGCAGCCACATCGGTCATGTGAGTCAGGCGGGTGGTCTCGCCATGCGGCACCTTCCAGCCATAGAACAGCAGCGGGATGTGACTGTCGCTCTGGCTCCACGAGCCGTGGTTCGACCCGCGCTGGTCGCCGCTCCAGCTGGCATAGTAGCCCGTGAGCGGCATGACAAAGATTTCGCCGCTGCGCTTGCGGTTATACCCCTTGACGACGCGCTCACGAATTTCGAGCGGTATCGAGGCCTCGCTGGCACGCTCGGCATCCACGGCCCACATCACTTCGGGCCGGCCGCTTATAATCTTCACCGCCTCGGCTTTTACGGCTTCACGGTCGAGGCCGTGCCGCGCTATCAGGTCGTTGTCCAGGTAGAAGGTATATTCCATTTTATCACGCAACAGCTTGTCAACGCCAAAACGCTTTCGCAACTCGGCATTAGTCTCTTCAAGCACGGCACTATCGTAGAAACGCCCCGACGGCATGTGGTTTGCCGCCATGTGCGGCTCGCTATAGGTGCCGCCATGGTCGGCCGAGAGGAAGACGAGATAGTTTCCTCGACCCACCTCCTTGTCGAGGAGCCTGAGCAACGACTCCAGCTCCTTGTCGAGTTGCAAGTAGATAGGTTCCATTTCGCCCGACATCACCCCGAAGGTGTGGGCTGCAGCATCGGTTGTAGAGATGCTCACGGCAAGCAGGTCGGTGAGGTCGTCCCGCCCCAATTTTTCGTTCTTCAATGCAGCTTCGGCCATGCCGAAGGTGATGGCCACGCCCGACTTGTCTTTCCACACGTCGCCCTTCATCTGTTTGTTGTTTTTCTTGTTGAAATCCTTCACCCAGCGCGGCAGCTCTTTCATGTAGTAGGTGCTGGTGATAAACTGGTGCGTGTCGTTATCAAACCAGTAGGCTCCGTCGGCACCATGCCCAGCCGGGAGCACGGCAGCACGATCCTTGAGCGAGACGCCTATCACACGCGCGAGCGGACCGATACCCAGCTTGATCTGGTCGCCTATGGTGGTAGTAAGCAGGTTGCGCGGCGAGCGCTTGCCGGCACTGCCCGTGGTGCCCACACCGGTCACCGTGGTATCCTTCACACTCGACGTGGGTCGCCCATCAATCATATAGTCGTTACCGGCAATGCCGTGAAGCGCAGGTGTTGTGCCCGTGTAGAGCGTTGCGTGGCCACAGGCCGTCACAGTGGGCACATAGTCAATCATCGTGTTGGCGCAACTGTACCCTTCGTTCAGCAGACGCTTAAAGCCTCCCTCGACCCAACGGTCGTAATACTTATAAAGGTAGTCCCAGCGCATCTGGTCCACCACTATGCCCACTACCAAGCGCGGACGCTCAACTTGCGACGCGGCACTCAGTGCCGTAGCCGCAACCACTAATATCATAAAAACTTTTCTGATAATCCTGTTCATCACTTCCTACTTATTACTTTATTTATTACTTTTCACTTACTACTTACTTCTTAACCCTTACCACTCATTTAGTAGTCTCTCGCACAATGAGATGCGTCTTGACAATGCGCTTGGTGGCATGGCTGCGGTCGAGCTTACCCTCCACCATATCGATGAGCACCTGTGCCGCTTCACGACCTACCTGGTTACCATTCTGCTCCACGCTGGTGAGCTGCGGGTCGCAACTCATGGCATAGGTGCTGTTGGTGAAGCCGCATATCGATATCTCGTCGGGAATCTTAAACCCATGCGCCTTCACGGTGTAGAGCACGCCTATGGCCGTGTCGTCGTTAATTGCAAAAAAGGCGTCGGGGCGGTCGGGCATCTCAAGCATCGCAGGTGTGATGCGCTCGGCCTCGGCCCTGGTGTCGCATTCGCGCACCAGTGCCTCGTCGAGGGTCAAGCCATGCTGATAGAGGGCATCCTTGTAGCCGTTGAAGCGATTAATTGCAATCTCTAAGTTTGGAGCCATCCCGTAGAATGCAATGCGGCGGCAGCCACTCTCGATCAGGTGCGACACTGCCTTGAACGTGCCCATATAGTCGTCCACCACCACACGGCTGGCATTGATGGCCGGGCAGATGCGGTCGAAAAACACGAGCGGCAGCTTCTGCTCGTCGAGCGCAATGAAATGGCTGTAATCGACGGTGCCCTTGGCCTGTGAGGCTATAATGCCGCACACCTTATTCTTATAATACTCACGGCATATCTCCACCTCCAGCTCCTGCTGCTCATGGCTGGTGCTCACCATGATCAGGTAGCCCCGCTCGCGTGCCTCCTGCTCGATGCCGGCAAGCACTGTGGCGAAATAATAATGCACAATCTCGGGCATTATCACCCCTATGATCTTGGGGGGCGACTTGCGGCTGTTGCGCAACTGCTCGGCAATGGCGTTAGGCACATACATGTGTTCCCTGGCATATTGCTGAATCATCTCGCGGCGGGCACGGCTGATGCTGGGACTGTCTTTCAGAGCACGCGACACTGTGGCCACCGACACGCCCAATTCACGGGCTATATCTTTCATCGTCAAGTCTCCGCTGGTTTCCATAGCAAATACTGATTAGAAATTCATGCGAGGCAAAGATAGCATTTTCTTGCTACAGACGCAAACGATTGCACATATTTAATACATTATTTAACATTAAAAACTAAAAAATAAAACTTGCGAAAAGTGTATCTTTGTATGATGTATTGGAAGCGACATTCGCGCCATAGCATTAATGTATAAGCTTAACTGCTTGCCGCAAGGCATAAGCACCTAATTAACATGTAATATTTTTATTAATACCATAATTTAATTCAAATGTAATGATGAAGCAGGTAAACCTTAGAATTCCCGTTAGAATTCTTGCACTGGTGATGGGCATGTTCCTGTCGCTGGGTGCCTATGCGCAGATTACTGTGCAAGGTATTGTGAAAGATGCTACGGGCGAAGGGGTCATTGGCGCTTCGGTGCGTGTGGTGGGTACATCACAAGGCACTGTGACCGACTTTGACGGAAACTTCACCCTGACTAATGTGCCCAAAGGGGCAAAACTGTTAATCACTTCTATCGGTTTTCAAGACCAGGAAGTGAATGCCGAAGAGAACTTGGTTATCACCATGAACGATAACAGTCAGGTGCTCAACGAGCTGGTTGTTATCGGTTATGGTGTGGCTCGCAAGAGCGACCTCACCGGTAGTGTGACCGCACTCAAGCCCGATGCCAAGAACAAGGGCGTCGTGGTGAGTGCCCAGGACATGCTTGGCGGTAAGATTGCCGGTGTGACCGTGACCAACGGCGGTGGTACACCTGGTGGCGGCGCCACCATCCGCATTCGTGGCGGCTCGTCGCTGAATGCGAGCAACGACCCTCTGATCGTTATCGACGGTGTGCCCATGGACAACCAGGGCGTCAAGGGACTTAGCAACGGCCTTGCCGTGGTGAACCCGCAGGACATCGAGAGCTTCAGTGTGCTTAAAGACGCAAGTGCTACGGCAATCTACGGTAGCCGTGGCTCTAACGGTGTCATCATCATCACCACCAAGAAAGGACGCAAGAACCAGAAGCCCAGCGTGAGCTACAACGGTAGCGCCACATGGAGCATGAAGAAGAAAACCGTGGATGTGATGAATGGCGATGAATACCGTGAATTCATCCGCAACCTCTATGCCGGCAACGAGCGCGAAGAGACTGCTCTGGCTACATTAGGCAATGCCAACACCAACTGGCAGAACGAGATCTACCGCACTGCCTTCAGCCACGACCACAACGTGACCGTGACAGGCTCGGTGAGCCAGTATCTGCCCTTCCGCATATCGTTAGGCTACATGGACCAGCAGGGTATCGTTAAGACCAGCGACATGAAGCGTTTCACGGCAGCCCTGAACCTGAACCCGTCGCTGCTGGGCGACCACTTGAAGCTGAACCTGAGCGGTAAGTTCATGTGGGCAAAGAGCCAGTATGCCGACGGCGGCGCCATCGGTAACGCTGTGTGGTTCGACCCCACCCAGCCCGTGCGCGTGAGCGAAGGCTACGAGAACTTCGGCGGCTTCTTCCAGTGGAAGAGCAACAGTGAGTTTAACGATGCCACATGGACCTACTCGCGCAACAACCTGGGTCACGCCAACCCCGTGGCCATGCTCGAGCTGCGTGACCAGCACGCCATCAGCCGCGACTTCATCGGCAATGCCGACATCGACTATCAAGTGCACGGCTTCGAAGACCTGCGACTGCACATGACCTTAGGTGCCGACCTGGCCAAGGGACGCGAATATTACAACAACGATCCTCACTCGTCGCAGTCGCTCTACTGGGGCTACAACGGCTGGAGCCAGATCGTGAAGCGCGCCTACACGATGAGCACCTATGCACAGTATTTCAAGGACTTCAACGAGAACCACCACTTCGACATCATGGCCGGTTATGAGTATCAGCACTTCTGGCGCCGCGAGACAAGCGACGGCTCGGGATTCTACCCCGCAACCTACGGCTCTTATTATGATGCCTCCGGCAACCTGGTTACCGCTGCCAACTATCCCAACGTGGGCGATGACTACTACAACGAATACTTCGCTCTTGTTGGCACACCCTATCAGCCACCCAGAAACAACATCCCCACCGAAACAGAGCACTTCCTGGAAGCATTCTTCGGCCGTGCCAACTACACGCTCCTGGATCGCTACCTGTTCACTGCCACGCTGCGCTACGACGGCTCGTCGCGCTTCTACAAGCACTGGGAGCTGTTCCCGTCGTTTGCATTCGGCTGGGAAATCAACAAGGAAGGCTTCCTGAAAGACGTGACTGCATTGAGCGAACTCAAGCTGCGCTTAGGCTGGGGTAAGACCGGCCAGCAGGAAGGCATCGGCGACTACAACTGGATTCCTACCTACAGCTACAGCACAAGCAACGACGGTTACTACGACATCGTAGGCGACGGTTCAATGGTGGCACCTAACAACTGTAACCGCAACCTGAAGTGGGAGAAGACAACCACCACCAACGTGGGTCTTGACTGGGGCGTGATGAACCAGCGACTCACCGGTAGCATCGACTGGTACTACCGCAAGACCACCGACCTTATTAATAATGCCTACAACGCTGCCGGTACACAGCCGCGTAACAAGATGGACAAGAACATCGGTTCGCTGCGCAACACCGGTATTGAGGCATCGTTCAGCTGGAAGGCAATCCAGAGCGATGACTGGAACTGGGCACTGGACTACAACATCACCTATAACAACAACAAGATTATCTCGCTCATCGGTGCCAACGACGAAGACTACTTCGTGACCACCGGCGGCATCAGCAGTGGTACCGGCCTTACGGCACAGGCTCACATGGTCGATCACCCTGCTTCGAGCTACCTGGTTTACCAGCAGGTATATGACCAGAACGGCATGCCTATCGAGGGCTTGGTCGTTGACCGCAACGGTGATGGCTCAATCTCGCCCGAGGACCGCTACCTCTACAAGAGCCCGATGGCTCCTGTGACCATGGGCTTCGCAAGCCGCCTCGAGTATAAGAACTGGGACTTCGGCTTCAGCCTGCGTTCAAGCATCGGCAACTATGTGTATAACGACCTCATGGCTGGTGCCAGCAACATCAATGTGGGTGAGGTTCTCACCTCGACCAACTTCTTGGGCAACCGCCCGAAATATGTGCTCGAAGCCAACTGGCAGACCTATGAGCAGAGTGCCATCCTGAGCGACCGCTGGGTACAGAACGGCTCGTTCCTCAAGTGCGACAACATCACGTTAGGTTACAGCTTCAGCGAGCTGTTTAAGCGCGGTAGCTACAACGGCATCGGAGGCCGCATCTACGCAACGGCAAGTAACGTGTTCACAATCACCAAGTATAAGGGCATCGACCCCGAGGTGTTCGGCGGTATTGACAACAATCTTTACCCACGCCCATTCTCAGTAATACTTGGTCTCAGCCTCAATTTCTAATCACTAATATAGTTTTTCAAGTCATGAAAAAGATTTTCAAATATATACTTCCTGTTGCAGGACTGCTGCTCTCGGGCATGGCTATGACATCGTGCGTCAAAGACCTGGATCTGCCCAACGGAGCACTTGACAAGCACCTGACCACCGAAGCCACTCCCGAGCAACTGTTCAACAAGTGCTACGCTGTGATTGGTGTCGCCGGCAATAACGGCGCTAACGGTGGTAGTGACGTGGACGGTATCGACGGCGGTACATCGGGTTACATTCGCCAGTTGTGGAACGCTCAAGAGCTCACCACCGACGAGGCCATCTGCTGCTGGGGTGACGACGGTATCCCACAGTTCAACTTCAACACCTACGATGCCAGCCACCCGATGCTGCAAGGCTTCTACTATCGCCTCTACACAGCCATCGTGTTCTATAACATGTATCTCGAAAACTTCGAGACCTATAACGAGATGATGACAGCCGAGGTGCGCTATCTTCGCGCCTTAGCCTACTACTACCTGATGGACGGCTGGGGCAACGTGCCCTTCGTAACATCGACCGAAGTCGATGAGCCCCAACAGGTCACACGTGCACAGCTATTTGAGTTCATCGAGAGCGAACTGCTGGCCATCCACGACCAGATGCACGCTCCCATCGCCCTCAAGGGCGGTGCCAACGACGGCAACGGCTGGAACTGGGGACGCGTTGACCAGGATGCCTGCAACCTGCTCCTGGCTCGCCTCTACCTCAACGCCGAGGTTTACATCGGCCAGAAGCGCTATGAAGATGCAGCCCGCTATGCCAAGATGGTGATGGACGGACCGCACAAGCTGCACACTGCCGACAAGACTGTCACCATAGGCGACGATGTGACCAGCACCGATGTCACCTTCAGTGCTTACCGCATGCTCTTCATGGGCGACAACGACCAGACCGGCGCTGCCACCGAGGCTGTGTTCCCCATCCTGCAAGATGGCATCCGTACCACCTCATGGGGCACTACGCTGTTTGTGATGGCTTCGGCCTACGACGGCGACATGCACGAAAATCCCGTTGACGCCAGCGCAACCAACGGCACCGACCAGTCATGGGGTGGCAACCGTGCACGTCCCGAACTGGTGCGCATGTTCTTCCCCGGCGACAATGCACCCATCGGCAACAGCTGGACAGTGGCTCCCGCAGCCAAGGACGACCGCGCACTGTTCAACACCGACGGCAAGCGCTCACTGGAAATCAACAACTGGAACACGTTCAAGAACGGTTATGCCGTGGCTAAGTTCAACAACTTCAAGACCTCGCTCAACAGCTCTGGTACCGGACTCGCAGGCGGACAACACACCACCTTCCCCGATGGCGACTTCTTCCTGTTGCGCTCGGCCGAGGCCTACCTGACCTACGCCGAAGCCCTCACACGCCAGCAGGGCAATGCCGACAACACCCCCGTCACCGGCGAGGCACTGAATGCCGTCAGGGCTATCCGCAACCGTGCACATGCTGCCAACGTCAACTCGTTCACACTGCGTCAGCTGCTCGACGAGTGGAGCCGCGAGTTCTACTTCGAGG
Organism: Porphyromonadaceae bacterium UBA4277; assembly: GCA_002395965.1. Lineage (GTDB taxonomy): Bacteria > Bacteroidota > Bacteroidia > Bacteroidales > Muribaculaceae > Sodaliphilus. The sequence continues at coordinate 38,333 of DGVT01000031.1, read as the reverse complement.
GACGCCGCCGCACCGACCTGATTCGCTTCGGACGCTATGGCGGCAACACCGACTATCAGTGGCAATGGAAGGGTGGTGTCAAGGCCGGTCAGGACTTCGCTGCCTACCGCAACCTGTTTGCCATCCCCACCAACGACCTGACGGTGAACAAGAACCTGAAGCAGAATGACGGATATCCTCAATAATCGTTCAATAGTAAAAGCATTAAAGAAATGAAAAATATTTTTAAGACATCTCTGTTACTACTGTGCGGACTGCTTCTGAACACGGCTTGCAGCGACGACAACGGCTCAAACCCCACGTTCCAGAAGCCCACGCAGTTTGTACTCAATGAGCCGATAATCGCAGGGTCGTCACTCGACCTGGCTAACTCTGAGTCGATTGTGCTTTATTGCAGCCAGCCCAACTACGGCTTCCCGACCCGCACCATCTATAGCGTGCAGCTGGCCTCACTCGAAGACAAAAGCGATGTCACCGACCTTAAAGGCACTTACAACCAAGCTAAAATCGAGGTCAGTGCAGCATCTATTGCTACTGCCATGACCAACCTCATGTTGGCTCGCGGCATGGAGGAGAAAGACTTCCCCATGGACGTGCCTGTGTATATGCGTGTTAAGGCCTACGCAGCCAACTCGGCAGGCACGATGATCAACGACAGCGAAATCTTCTCTAACTGGATCACGCTCAAGAGCGTGCACCTGCTCTACTCGCTGGCTCCCGTCACTCCGCCCGAGGCCCTGTGCGTGGCCGGCAGCTTCAACAGCAACAGCTGGGACACCGCACTCGACATGGTTCAGGTGTATGACGCCGGCAACATCTTCTGGCACCTCGTCTATATCGACGAAAAGGGCATCCAGCTCAACCAGGAGCACTCCGCCGGTGACTTCGTCGTGGGCTATGACCAAATCAACGTGGGCGGCGACCTGGCCGACGAAATCGTCAATGCCGACGGCAAGATTGCCTCTAACAATCCCGGTTGGTATCTCGTGATTGCCACCACATCGGTATCGGGCCGCACCATCGTCTATGATGTGCAGTTCAACCGTCCCGAGGTGTGGATGATTGGCCCCATCACCCCGCTGGCTGCCTGGGGCGAGCTGGAAGACGGCTGCATGTTCTCTGTTCCTGAGACGGCCGACGGCGACTTCGTATCGCCCGAATTTGCAGCCACGGTTCCCGGTGGCGAGGGCGACGGTGTGCGTGCCTACGTCAAGATCCCGGGCTACGACTGGTGGAAGAGCGAATTCATGATCTATGGCACGGCCAACTCCGATGGCTACATACCCCTCGAGTACCGCGGCATGGGCGGCGACCAGAATGCCCCCGAGGCTGACGGTGGCTTCGGCTATCGCGTGGCCGGCAAGAAGGGTCAGCGCATGTACTTTAACTTCACTAAAGAGTTAGGTAAAATTGAGTAATACATCACATCTTAATCACTCTAAGAAATGAAGAAGATATTATTATATTCGACTTTCGTGGCTGCAACCATGCTCTTTGCTGCTTGCAACGACGATTATAAAGACTGGAACGACCCGCAAAGCTATCCACAAGACGAGGCTGCCACGATAACGTTCCAGGCCGCAAGTGTGGGTGCCATGGATTTGCGCTCGATAAGTGAGGAGGAGATACAAATCTTCAACCCCACCATCACCTGCAACAAGGAGTACACCGAGACATATAAGGTGGCTATCTACAACGACAACAAGACCGACTCGGTAGTTATCAATGCAGCCAAGGGCGGTATTGCCAAGCGTGCCGAGGTGCAGGGTGCTATGGTTGCCCTTTATGGCACCGACGAGGTGCAGCGCGAGGCTCCCATGGTGGCTACTGCTCTCATTACCATCGACGGCACAGCAGTGCTCAAGATTGCCGACGGGCTCAAGCTCACTGCCACGCCCAAGTATCAGGAGCTGCCACCGGTGTGGTTCATTCTGGGCAACTGTGTGGGACGTGGCTCGGGTGTCAACCACAAGACGTTAGGACTCTACACGAGCACTGTGGCCATGTACACCAACCCGTATAACTACAACGAGCTGATCTATGCCAGCTACTTCTGCGACAATGCACAGTTCAAGATCATCCTTGAACCGGGCAACAAGGAGAACGTGATCGGTGCCGACAGCGAGGGCAACATCATCTATCAGGAATCAACTCCCGAAGGTGGCAGCACTCCAGGCAACATCACCATCAAGAACGGCGGCTACTACAAGATCACCGTTAATACCGAGACCAAGGAGCTCACCATCACTCCCATCACAGATGTTGTGAAGGCCTACACAAAGATGAGCATGAACGATGCCAACCTGGCTGTAATCACCACCAACAGCCTGGGTGAAAACCACGACTGGCTGGGCGACCTCACCGTTACCGAAGATGGCACCGAGGTCACATTCTCAGGAACAGGCGATGAAGACCTGAGCACCACTTGGGGAGGCGTGGCCTTCCCCGACGGTAAGGCTGTCGTCAACGGAACAGCCATTCCCGCAAAAGCAGGAAAATATAAAGTCGTGTTTAACGACCTGCTGGGAACCTATCGCTTTATACCTGTAAATTAAGCACTCTCGCCACCCAATGAGGTGGCACACTATCGGGGCAACATGCTATAAACGGTGTTGCCCCGATTTATACCTAAAGAATTATGACGACTACTGCGCAGCTAAGGCTACCGAGAGGCAGCCGTGGCAAAGGTTCAAATAATTGACTCAGGTGTCAAGCAACAAGAGCTTGTGCAGCATCATTATAATTAAATACACTTTTAACTAACATTACAAACTAAATGATTTCAACTATGAAAAAATTTTTCGCAACACTTTGTGTTATGGCATTGACAGCAATGGCTTTCAATGCTAATGCAGCAATGTGGCTCGTGGGCGACGCCTTCAATGGCTGGAACGAGAGCGGCAATGTTGAGATGACTGCCGACGGCGACATCTACACATGGAGCGGTGAACTCACCGCAGGCAAGTACTTTGCCTTTTTCAAAGACACACAAGGATGGAGCTATCAGCGCGGACCCGCAGCTGGCGACGGCGCTGCTCCTACCGGCGACTGGGAAGACACAAAAGCTGGTGGTTCATGGCGCTTAGCAACAAGCGGAACCTACGAAATTCAGTACAACTATGCTACCAACAAGGCTAAAATCGCACTTGCCACACAAGAGCAGTTTGATGCCACTAAGTTAAAATTTGCCGTTACCGGCGCTGCCTTTGGCGGCTGGAACATGCCTCCCGCAGCCAACCAGACCTTCACCAACAATGGCGACGGCACCTACACACTCAACTACGATGGTGCATTAGCAGGCGAGTTCAAGCTCAGCCGCATCAACATCGATGCCAATTTCGACAGCTGGAATGCTTTCGATGCCGGCGTGATAGGTGCTGCCAATCTCGCTGAGGGCGACAACACATTGTCTTCGTCGTTTGGCACTGCCAACCTCACCTTCCCCGTGAGCGGCAACGTGATCCTGACCATCAGCGACGTCACCGAGACATCGTGCAAGCTCAACATTGCTCTTGAGCAGGAAGTTGTTCCCGACAAGGCTTGGTACATCGCAGGCAGCTTCACCGACTGGGAAACCGGCAAGCTTGCTATGACCAAGAACGACGACGGCACATTCTCAATCACCGTCAACGACCTGGCTGCAGGTGCTCAGTTTAAGTTTGTAGATGAGTACAACAAGTGGTACGGCGGCTACACCGAAGACGGTACGAACTATGGCGTGCATCCCGAGTATTGCACCGACATCGAAATCTCTAACGCCGGTTCTAACTTCGAAATCACCAATGGCAGCGGCAACCTCACCTTCACCCTGAGTGCCGACAACAAGCTCACCATCACCGGTTGGAGCGATGAGCCTATTATTGAGCCTGCTATCGCAAGCGTGCAGCTCCGTGGCTCGGCCGATGCCGACTGGGCTAACATCACCACCATCAACCTGACCAACAACGAAGGTCTGTGGACCGTGGCCGACCAGCAGATTCCTGCCGGCTTCGAGTTCAAGGTGGTTGAAGTAATGGACAACGAGCAGGAAGTGTGGATCGGCGCACAGAGCGAAGGCAACTTCTGGGTGACCGAAGAGACACTGGGCAACGACATCACCATGCTCGTGCCGGGTGAGAACCTCTACTTCGAAAATGCAGGTACTTTCAGCTTCAGCTTCAATGCCGACTCGCTGAAACTCAACATCAACGGCCAGTTTGAGCCTGCTCCCGTCGATAGCATTCCTGTTTACATCCTGGGCGAGGTGAACGACAATGGCGGCTGGTTCCCCAACGTGGGTACCGAAATGGCTACTACCGACTATGTCAACTACACTGCCACCATCACCACCAAGGGCGAGAACGTGCCCGAAGGCGAGGAAGTGGGCTACAGCTACTTCAGCTTCACAACCAAGCTGGCTGAGAACGACTATGAGAACGGCGGCTGGGACGAAATAGCCAACTACCGCTTCGGTGCCGTGAGCGATGGCGACTTCCTCGTGACCGACGAGACACTCGACACCGAGCTCGCACTCACCACCCAAGGCTATCAGGCCTACAAGATTCTTGCCGGCGTTTATGACCTCAAGCTCAACCGCGAGAACATGACGCTCATCATCAGCAAGAAGAGCCTCCTCAATGGCGACGTGGACGGCAGCGGTATTGTTGACGTTGACGACGTGAATGCAGTGATCAACATCATCCTGGAGAAGGAACCGGCAAGCAAATATCCCGGCAATGCCGACATCGACGGCAACGGCATCGTTGACGTTGACGACGTGAACGATGTTATCAACATCATTCTTGCAAACTAAATAGCAAACACACTTTTAATGCCGGACACTAATCAGCATTAATCGTAGTTTGAACTATTTATAGGCGAGGGCACCCTTTTACGCCCTCGCCTTTTATTATCACCGGCTATATACTCACAGTCAAGGCAAACAGCCTGCAAACGATTGCGCTGTTTTTGACGCCACATAATCACACCAATAACTACCTTATTCTTCTAAATTAATTATATTTGCGTGTTGAAAAGTCAACAAATAGAAGAACCAAATTTTTAACCTAATTTATTAACTAAATTATTTATTCACACTATGAAGAAATTCTTTACCACTTTGCTCATGCTTGCTGCAATGGTTGGCATGAACGCACAAGACAACATCTACATTCTGGGTAATGTAGGTGACCAGATCTGGGAACCCAGCATTGGCACTCAGATGGAGAATTTAGGTGATGGAACTTACCAGTATGAAGGACACTTCAACGCAAGTTCTTACTTCAGCTTCACCTACATGCTTGCTGAGACCGCCGGCGACTGGGATGCCATCAAGCCCTATCGCTTCGGCGCCACGTTCAACAACTTCTCGGTAGAAGACCTTCTTGAAGAGCCCATCGCTTGCGGTGAGCTGTCGGAAAGCTCTGAGAACGCATTCCTTATCACCAAGGCTGCTGATTATCGTCTGACACTCGTGGATGACGGTGAAGACCGCCTGCTCATGGTAGAACGCCTGAGCGAGCCCGACCCCGTTGTGCCCCCCGTACCCGGTGGCATCTTCGTCCTGGGCGGTGTGAACGGTAATAGCTGGGAACCCAGCGTGGGCGTTGCTATGGACTCTGTAGCCAACAACGTCTTCACTGTTAACATCAACGTTGCCGACAGCGTGTCGAGCTTCAGCTTCACTCGCGCACTGGCCACTACCATTGGCGACTGGGCAAGCATCAGCCAGTATCGTTTTGCTGCCATCGAAGGCCAGAACGAGGTTGTCCTGGGCGAGGCTCTGCCTCTGAGCGAAGAGGGCGTTTCTGAGCCTTCATTCTCGATCGCACAGGGCTACTACCTGCTCACCCTCGACCTGAATGCCCGCACACTGACCGTGACCGAGGCCGAGAAGCCCGAAGGCATGTTCATCGTGGGTAACAACCCATTCGGAAACTGGGATCCCGCCAGCGGTGTGGAAATGACCCAGAACGGTGAAATCTTCACCTATGAAGCCGAAATCAACGGCGACGTTTGGTTCATCTTCAGCGGCACACGCGGCTCATGGAACGACGTGAACGCTCTGCGCTATGGTCCACTCGAGGCTAACGAAGACGTTATCATCGGCGAGGAAATGACCACTCAGCTCTCAACCAACACCAACGCTTCTTACAAGGTCAGCGGCAACGGTGCTTACATCATCACCTTCGACCGCGAGAACCTGAAGTTCAAGTTCGAAGCTAAGGGTGCCGGTATCAAGGGCGACGTGGACGGTAGCGGTATTGTTGACGTTGACGACGTGAACGCCGTGATCAACCTCATCCTCAACTACAATCAGTATAAGGATCAATATCCCGGCAGCGCCGACCTCGACAACAACGGCATCGTGGATGTTGACGACGTGAACGAAATCATCAACATCATCTTAGCTCACTAATGAAGCCACGCCGATTGCCGCAATAAAAACCGAGTTCCAATCCACGGCGCGACTTCAACTGTAGTCCGTAAACCATCAAGTCAAGCCCGCAACGAACTCACTACCGCGACAACGGTAACACTTCATCAGCACTAATCTCACAACCGTGGGGCGCCACACAAGCACTCCACGGTTGCTTTCTATCATCACATCAGGGTACTGCCGCAATCATCCTACTGAAATCATCCTACTACAAATGCACGCAAAAAATCGATGTTGCACTTGCAAGTCTAATAATTAATAGGTAAATTTGCTTGTTGAAACAAACTGTCGCTCAACCACCGGCAAATTCAGGGAAATTATAACACAAAACACATAAATTATGAAAAAATTCATCACTGCTTTCATTACCCTTGTCGCACCCATCATGATGCTTGCACAAGGATGGCCGGCCAATTATGGCGGCGTCATGCTACAAGGCTTTTACTGGAACTCCTATTCCGACACACGCTGGGTCAACATCGAGAGCCAGGCCGACGAGCTGTCGCAGTACTTCGACCTGATTTGGCTGCCGCAGAGCGGCAACACCGGCGGCTCGTCGATGGGCTACGACCCGCTCTACTTCTTCAAGCAGAGTAGCACCTTCGGCACCGAGGCACAGCTGCGCTCACTCATCAGCACACTCAAGAGCAAGGGCACCGGCTGCATTGCCGACGTAGTGATCAACCACCACAAGCCACTCACCGGCTGGCTGACCTTTGCCAAGGAGACCTACAACGGAAAAGACTACCAGCTGCTCTCGACCGACGTGTGCCGCAACGACGACGGTGGCAATACTCTTGAATGGGCTACCGAGAACAACTTCTCGCTCAGCACCAACAACGACACCGGCGAAGGCTGGGACGGCATGCGCGACCTGGATCACAAGAGTGCCAACGTGCAGAACATTGTCAAAGCCTATCTTGACTTCCTGCTCAACGACTTAGGGTATGTAGGCTTCCGCTACGACATGGCTCGCGGCTTCTCGGCTAACTACTTCGGCATGTATAATGCCTATGCCAAGCCCACCTACTCAGTAGGCGAGCACTGGACCAACTCCACGCAGGAAATCGACTGGATGAACGGCACAAGGCAGAACGATGCCATACAGAGCGGCGTGTTTGACTTCGACTTCCGCTACACCTGTCGTAACGCCTTCAACAACAGCAATATGAGCAGCCTGAACCAGCCCAACGGCAACGACAACAACTGGCCGCTGGTGAGCAATGCCGACAAGGGCTACCTCTTCGGGGGCTTCTACCGCCGCTATGCCGTCACATTCCTTGAAAATCACGACCTGCAAGACCGCGGCAACGTCACCAACTACAACCCCGACCCTCTCAAGAGAGACACCATCGCGGCCAATGCCTACATGATGGCCATGCCGGGCACACCATGCGTGTTCCTCACTCACTGGAAAGACTGCAAGCAGGAAATCAAAGGACAAATCGACGTGCGCAAGGCTGTGGGCATCACCAACACCAGCACCTACAACATCCTCAACCAGGTGTATAACTGCTACGCCATCGAGACCAACGGCTCAGGCAACAAGAAGCTCATCACCGTGGTGGGAAGCAAGACCTCGGGCTACACTCCCAACAGCTCCTACGTCAAGGTGGTGGACGGCTATCACTTCCGCTACTACATGAGCCGCAACTGCGAGACTGCATGGATCGACAAGGCCTCGGGCTACTACAACAAGGCACAGAATGTGACCATGACCGCCGTGAGCCAGAGCAGCAATGCACAACTCGTATATACCACCGACGGAACAGAGCCTACTGCCACCAACGGCACCAAGGTGGCCAGCGGCTATGTGCTGCGACTGCGCGAGTCCATGACACTAAAGGTGGGCCTGCTGGTGAACAACACCATCAAGAACGTGCAAACGCGCGTCTATGACCTGCCCGAAATCGCCGAATTCACACCGCACACGGCCACTGTCTATTTCCGCGACCCGTCTAACACCGTGCCCACTTGGACCGACCCATATATCTGGCCATACGACGGCAACGGAAACATGAGCACCACTGCATGGCCGGGCGACTTCCACATGACCGACACGGTGATAATCAGCAACAAGAAGTTCTACTACAAGAAATTCGACATCAACGACGAAGACTACACTTTCAGCTTCGTGCTCACCGATGCCAAGGGCTCACCGCAAACAGTCGATGTCACTAACGTGAGCCAGGACATCTATGTGCAGCTCAACGTGCTCAACGGCTTAGGCAAATACACCCTCACCAACGTCACCAAGATCTACGAGAAGGTCAACCCGCTCAACAAGAAGACCGGCGACGTTGACGGCAGCGGCATTGTGGATGTGGACGACGTGAACGCGCTGGTTAACATCATCCTGGAGTTGAAACAAGCATCCTACTATAAGGGCACTGCCGACATCGACGGCAACGGCATCGTGGATGTGGACGACGTGAACAAAGTGATAAACATCATTTTAGGCATCGACTAACCCCGGCATCACACTAACCCCAACTCAAATTGTGACCATATTATGAAAAAAATCATCAACACTATAGCAGCACTGGCACTGCCCGTGGTGGCACTGGCACAGGGCTGGCCGGCCGACTATGGCGGCGTGATGCTGCAAGGCTTCTACTGGGACTCGTTCACCGACACACGCTGGTCAAAGCTCGAAGCACAAGCCGACGAGCTGGCACGCAGCTTCGACCTGGTGTGGATACCACAGAGTGCCTACTGCGGCGGGCAGTCGATGGGCTACGACGACCTGTACTGGTTCACCAACTATAACAGCTCGTTCGGCACCGAGGCTCAACTGCGCAGCATGATCAAGACGTTCAAGAACAAGGGCATCGGCACCATTGCCGACGTCGTGGTCAACCACCGCAAGACCTTGGGCGACTGGGTGACATTCCCCAAAGAGACCTACAAAGGCAAGACCTACCAGCTGCTGCCCACCGACATCTGCCGCAACGACGATGCCGGAAGCACACTCTCCTGGGCACGCGACAACGGCAAGGAGCTCAGCCAAAACAACGACACCGGTGAGGACTGGGGAGGTATGCGCGACCTGGACCACACCAGCCAGAACGTGCAGACAAACGTGCTCGCCTACTTAGACCTGTTGCTCAACGACCTGGGCTACACCGGGTTCCGCTACGACATGGTGAAAGGCTACCACGCGCGCTACACCGGCATGTATAATGCCGCCGTGAAGCCGCAATTCTCGGTGGGCGAGTGCTGGGACGGCAGCTCAACGATTGCCGGCTGGATTGCCAACACTGCCCAGGGCGAAGGAGCCGATGGCAAGATTCAGAGTGCCGCATTCGACTTCCAGTTCCGCTACACGGTGCGCAACGCCATTAACCAGAGCGACTGGAGCCGCCTCACTGCCGACAACGACGGCAACTGGCCGTTGGTGAGCAATATGCCCGACGGCAAGCAAATCCCCTACCTCAACGACAATGCCTACCGCCGCTATGCCGTGACCTTCGTCGAGAACCACGACACCGAGCGCCGCGCCAATGCCGAGCAAGACCCCATCAAAGCCGACACACTGGCCGCCAATGCCTACCTGCTGGCCATGCCCGGCACGCCGTGCGTGTTTCTCAAGCACTGGCAGGCCTATAAGCCCGAGATTGCCTCGATGATTGCACTGCGCAAGGCCGTGGGCATCACCAACACCAGCACCTACGGGAAAAGTGCCGCAAGCAAAGATTATTACTTGGGATGGACCAAGGGTAATAACGGCCGTCTTGTGGTGATGCTTGGCAACACCAGCGCCACCACCCCCAACAAGAATAACTGGGCAGAGGTGATGAGCGGCTATCACTACAAATTCTTCTTGGACCGCACCATGGAGACGGCGTGGGTCGATCGTGCCTCGGGCGAATACAAGAATGCTTTCAAGGCAATGCTCACTGCCGTGAGCAAGACCGACGACGCGCAACTGGTCTATACCACCGACGGAAGCACGCCCACAGCGGCAAGCACCAAAGCTGCAAGCGGCAGCACAATCGACATCACACAAAACATGACACTCAAGGTGGGTATGCTCATAGGCGGTGCCGTCAAGGGCATTGTAACACGAGAATACACCTTCGAAGGTGGCCAGTCGAGACCGCCGTTTGAACCTTACGACATCAGCATCTACGTCAAAGACCCGGGATGGAATAGCCTTAACTTCTGGTGCTGGGTGGAAGGCAGCGACAACCTCTGCACCGAGAACAAGAATTGGCCGGGCGACCTGATCATGGCCGACGGAATCTTGCAAAGTGCCGGAAAGCGTAAAGTGATCAACGGCAGCACCTTCTACTACAAGACCTACACTGTCAAGGACTATGACTACGACATCATGTTCATCTTCAGCGGACCCGAAGGTAAGCCTCAAACCCTTAACTTGGGGCCATTCAGCAAAGACGTTTACCTCGAGCTGGGTGATCTGCAGGCCGACGGGAAATATGCCGCAAAGGATGTCACAAGCACCTACGGTGCCAACGCCATCAGCGACATCAAGCCCGAGAGCAAGGTGATTTCAACACACTACGTCGATGTTGCCGGACGCGTGAGCGACACTCCGTTCAGCGGCATCAACATCGTGGTCAAGCGCCATGCCGACGGCTCACAATCCACCACCAAGATTATCAACTGACCATAACCTTTATAATGAAGAAAATATTTCTGGCTATATGCCTACTGGCATGCGCTCTACCACAAGCGCATGCCAATGTTGTGGGTGGCGACATCTCAATGCTGCCCGAGTTTGAATCGCACAACGCTAAATACAAAGATTTCAATAACAAAAGCATCGCCCAAGTGATGCCATGGCTCAGCGAGCAGGGTTGGACGGCAATGCGCGTCAGGCTATTCGTTGACCCGTCGAAGGCGCCATCGGCCGAGATCGACCAGGGTGTGCGGCAGGACCTGGAATATGTCAAGACCCTCGGGGCACGCATCAAGGCTGCGGGCTTCAAGCTCATGCTCGATTTCCACTACAGCGACACATGGGCCGACCCTAAGCAGCAAACCACGCCCGACGCATGGAAAAACCTTACCGACGCCCAGCTCTACGACACCATCTACACCTACACCAAGGCTTGCCTTGAGCAGATGGTGGCTGCCGGTGCCACGCCCGACTACATCCAGACGGGCAACGAAATCTCCTACGGTATGCTCTGGGGACCGGCAGGAACTGCTACCAGCCAGCTCAAGAAGTTCAACACCGGCAACAGTGCCAACGATGCACGCTTTATCACACTGCTCGCCCGCAGTGCACAGGCATGCCGCGAGGTGTGTCCCGATGCCAAAATCATCATCCACACCGAGCTGGTGCGCAACATCTCCATGATGAATAACTACTACCGCGCTATCAACAATGCCGGTGCCGACTACGACATCATCGGCCTGAGCTACTACCCCTACTACCACTACAGCTTAGGGCAGCTCGAGAGTGCACTGAAGAACATTGAAAACAACTTCCCCGGCAAGGAGGTGATGATTGTTGAAGCCGGATTCTACCACAAGTGGCAGCCCGATAACGTCAACTACCACTATGAGACTACTGCCGACGCCTATGGCAACACCTATGCCATCAGCCACGAGGGTCAGCGGGCCTTCACCGCGGCACTGGTGCAAAAGCTGCTCGAGCACCCCACCGTCACCGGACTGTTCTGGTGGTTCCCCGAAGCTAACGAATATGGTGTGAATTGGCAGAACGCCGTCACGCCATCGGGATGGTATAATGCCGGCCTGTGGGACAACGAAACGGGTAAAGCCTTGCCTGCACTTAGCGAGCTCGCCGCCTTTGCTCCAAAGGCAGAGCCTATTGAAGGCGATGTGGATGGCAACGGCATCGTGGATGTGGACGACGTGAATGCCGTGATCAACATCATCTTGGGTAGAAAGCAGCAGGCCGACTACGAAGGCAATGCCGACGTTGACGACAGCGGCATCGTGGATGTGGACGACGTGAACGCCATCATCAACATCATTCTCACTCAGTAAATTTTATAGTAAACGAGTAAACGAGTAAACAAGTAAACGAGTAAACAAGTAAACGAGTAAACAAGTAAACGAGTAAACAAGTAAACGAGTAAACAAGTAAA
>DGVT01000031.1:209-25757 GCA_002395965.1 Porphyromonadaceae bacterium UBA4277 | reverse complement strand
TAAACGAGTAAACGAGTAAACAAGCGGGCTGACGCCTGCTTAGCTACGAGCTACGAGCTTCAGTTCTGGCGGATTTGCAATCCGCCAGGGCTTAACGGGGGATTTGCAATCCCCGTGCCGGCACGGCGCATCCCGATAGCCCTCACGGGCTTGCGGATTACAAATCCGCAGGTTACCCGGCGGCCGGATTGCAAATCCGGCCGAACAAGGTCAAGTAGTGCCAAGCATTGCTTGGTAGCTACAAGCTACAAGTGGCTGACGCCAAATGCACTTTTGGGGCTAATGGGGCCACTGAGACTGATGGGGCTGATGGGGGCTACGAGTTCTCGGAGTATTCTGATTATTCAGAGTTCTCCGAGTTTCTTTACCCTTTACCCCTTACTCTTTACCCCTTAGTATCAAGGTCATCGTAGTGCTGGAACAGGAAGTCGTTATAGGGGAAATGCTCGGTGTGGATGATGCGGGCCTTCTCATAGAGCAACGCCTTGAGTGCTTCGATGTTTTGCTGCTTCTTGGCACTGATAAACACGCAGTTGCCGGCCATGCGAGCCATCCAAGTGTCCTTGAGCTCATCGAGTGAGATGTTCTCGCGCGTGCGAGGAGTGAGATCATCTTCTTCCTTAGGAGTATAGCTAAACTGATCCACCTTGTTGAATACCATAATCATCTCCTTGCCACTGGAGTTGCACACCTCCTGAAGAGTCTTATTCACCACCTCCACCTGGTCTTCAAACTGTGGGTGGCTGATGTCAACCACATGCACCAGCAGGTCGCTGTCGCGCACCTCGTCCAAGGTGCTCTTGAACGAGTCCACCAGGTGGGTGGGCAACTTGCGAATGAAGCCCACCGTGTCGGTGAGCAAAAACGGCAGATTGTCGATCACCACCTTGCGCACGGTAGTATCGAGTGTGGCAAAGAGCTTGTTCTCGGCAAACACATCGCTCTTGCTGAGCACGTTCATCAGTGTGGATTTACCCACATTGGTGTAGCCCACCAGTGCCACTCGCGTGAGCTTACCACGGTTTTTGCGCTGAATAATCTTCTGCTTGTCGAGGTCGGCAAGGCGCTGCTTGAGCAGCGAGATTTTGGTTTTGATGATGCGACGGTCGGTCTCAATCTGCGTCTCGCCCGGGCCGCGCATACCGATACCGCCTCGCTGACGCTCAAGGTGAGTCCACATGCCCGTCAGGCGCGGCAGCAGATACTGGTATTGTGCCAACTCCACCTGCATCTTGGCAGTGGCCGTCTGTGCCCGCTTGGCAAAGATGTCAAGAATGAGGCTCGTGCGATCCAGCACTTTCACCCGCGCCGTCTTCTCAATGAAGGCAATCTGCTTGGGCGACAGGTCGTCGTCAAAGATTATAAGCCCAATCTCGTTTTCTTCGACATAGGCCACTATCTCCTCAAGCTTGCCCTTGCCCACATAGCTCGTGCTGTTAGGCGAGTCAACACGCTGGATGAACTTGCGCACCGTCTCGGCACCGGCAGTGGTTGCAAGAAACTCCAGCTCATCGAGGTATTCCATAGTCTTGGCCTCGGGCTGCAGCGCAGTGATGAGACCCACGAGCACGGCACGCTCGCGTTCCACCTCGTTTATCTCGCGTTTTTTATCATCAATAAGTCCCATGACTCTTATTTCTATTATATATCTACAAAATCAGGGGCGCTGTAACCACGGCGACCCCCGACTATCTACTCTCTATCTCTTTAGGATGTTTATTTCTTCTCCACCTTAGTGTAGCGCTTGTTCAGACCGGCAATCACCTCGTCGGTAACGTCATACTTCGGGTCGATATATAGCGTGGCCGACTTGCGTATCACCATGTCGAAGCCCTTGGCCTTGGCATATTCCTTCATGAAATTGTCGATTGAGTCGAGCAGCTGCTGCTGGCTCTGGCTGAGCTCGTTCTGCATGGTCTGCTGCATGTTGCCTAAATAGTTCTCGGCCTCACGCTGTTTCTTGGCAAGCGCGGCCTGGTCGGCATTGAAACTCTCCTCATTCAAGTACCCGTTGTTTTTATACTTCTGCTCCATCGAGCTGGCAAACTTGCTGATTTCGTTACTGCGCTGAGCCTGGGCCGCATCAAACTGGTTCTGCTTGCGAAGCATGGCCTCGTTGATGTCCTTAGCCAGGTTATAGTTTGCCATTATCGAGTCCTCATCCACATATCTGATGGTCATCTTCTCGATGGCCGACGACGGCGTGGCGGCCGTGGCAGCCTTTTTGGGTTTTTCATTACACGACACGGTTAGCAAAGCTAAGGCAACCATCGTTGCATACAAGGGAAAACGGTTGAGTCTCATTTCGTTTTTTGACCTAAAATATTTAATTATTGTAAAATTCACTGTCACGTGCACAACTGATGCCTCGCTTTTTCATCTCGGCATTGTCGTGGATGTGAGTGTTGGGGAAACGACCTCCCTTAACAAAGAAGATTTTCACCCCTAACAGCATAACAGCCACGGCAATTAGTGCCATTGTCAACAATAAAGTCTGCATCTGTGCGTTATTATTTATATCGGTGCCGGCGCTCAATCAGTGCCCGACCCCTGAAAAACTTTGCAAATATAATTCACTTTTGCGAAATTATACCGCGCATTTCAAAACTTTTTTGTAACTTAGCACCACAAAAAGCAAGGTTTTAACAAACTTTCGCCACGTGAAAGAATAACTAACATTTAACCGTTAAAAATAACTACTATGACAGTAAGAGAATTGAAACCGACCAGAGTTTGGGAAATCTTCGATGACATCACTAAAGTGCCCCGTCCCTCAGGACGCCTCGACAAAATCCGCAAGTGGCTCGTTGACTTCGCCATTGAGCATAAGCTGGAGTATAAAGTTGACGAAGTGGGCAATGTGGCTATGTTCCGCCCCGCAGCACCGGGCTATGAGAACGTGCCTGGAGTGGTGATGCAGGGTCACATGGACATGGTTGCCGAGAAGGCTGCCAGCTCCAACCACGACTTCGACAACGACCCCATCGAGACCATCGTAGATGGTGAGTGGGTGCGCGCCAATAACACCACCCTGGGTGCCGACGACGGCATGGGCCTGGCCATTGCACTGGCTGCCATCACCGACCCCGACATCAAGTGCGGCCCGCTGGAGGCTCTTGCCACGGTTGACGAAGAAACCGGCCTTACCGGCGCCAGCAACATCAAGGCCGACATGCTGCAAGGCAAATACCTGCTCAACCTCGACAGCGAGGACGACGGAGTGATTACCGTGGGATGCGCCGGCGGATTGGTTTCTATCTTCAAGTTCAACTACACCCCCGAGCCCGCTCCGGCCGACCGCATCTACTTCAAGGTGGGCATGGAGAAATTCCATGGCGGACACTCAGGCACCGACATCGACAAGGGCTTCGCAAGTGCCACCAAGCTGCTGGCACGACTGCTGTGCACACTGCCCGTTGACTGGGAGCTCGCTTGCATCGACAGCGGCAACCTGCACAACGCCATCGCATTCAACGGCGTGGCTGTGATTGGCATCAAGCCCGAAGACAAAGAGAAGCTGGCAGTGGCATTCAACACATTTGCCGCCGACGTGCGCAATGAGTATCATGTGACCGAGAAGAACGTAGAGTTCATCTGCGAGAGCGTTGACAAGCCCGAGACCATTATCGACCGCAACACTGCACGCCGCGTGATCATGGCCGTAGTTGCTGCACCTCATGGTGTGACATCGATGAGCATGGAAATCAAGGGGCTCGTTGAGACTTCTACCAACCTGGCCAGCATCAAGATGCGCGAAGGCAACCAGCTCGTGGTTGAGGCATTCTCGCGCTCGTCGGTAGAAAGCCGCAAGATGGAACTCGTCAACCAGATTGAGACCGTGTTCCACCTGGCAGGAGCCAACGAGATGATTCGCGAAGGCTCATATCAGGGATGGGAGCCTCGCATGGACAGCAAAATTCTGCAAGTGGCCATCGACTGCTGGGAGAAGCTCTATGGCGTGAAGCCCGTGGTTGAAGCCATTCATGCCGGTCTGGAGTGCGGACTCTTCCTGCAGGCTGCTCCTCACATGGACATGATTTCCTACGGACCCACACTGCAAGACGTGCACTCGCCTGCCGAGCGCTGCCACATCCCCGCAGTGCAAAAGGGATGGGATTTCACTAAGGCCATCCTCAATGCCGTGGCTGCAGGCAAATGATTAAAGCGTAAAATGCTTTTTGCTTAGAAAAAGGGACGCCGCAGTAGCGTCCCTTTTTTAGTTGTCGCTCGGCTCAACGGGCCAGTTGCGCCACAAGCGGTAACGGTCGCCGAAGCGCGCCACTGCCGAGTCCCACATCTGCTCGTAGGGCACACGCAGAGCAAAGTGGGCATCCATGCCGTCGAGCACCACCCAGTCATGACGCCTCAGCTCGCCGGCAAGCTGGCCGGCTTCCCAGCCGCTATACCCCACAAAAAACCGCAGATGACCCTCAATCGCATTGCCGGCATTCAGATAGTCGCGCAGAGCGTCGAAGTCGCCACCGGCATACAAGCCACCGCCCAGGGGCTCGGCCTCGGGAATGACATCGCTGCCCAGGTCGTGCAGGAAAAACATCAGCTCGGTGTTTACCGGGCCACCCAGAAACACCGGCACCTGCTCGACGCCATGCACATCGTCGAGAATATCGCTCAGGCACAAGTTTGTCATGCGGTTCAGTATCACCCCCATCGACCCCTCGCGGCCGTGCTCTATCATGGCGATCACCGAGCGGCCAAAGCATGGGTCGCCCACCGTGGGACGCGCCACGAGCAGCGACCCTACAATGGGCTGGGGTTGCTCATCATTCAGGTTGAATATGTCGGCATTCATGTGTTCCATAAATGCAAAATTAAGCAATTTTTATCAATTTCGGGCACAAGTCTAGTTTTTTATTACTACCGTGCATTATTCGTGGCATGACCGACAAATAAATTGGCACGCTTTTCGTTATATAATTACTGGATTATAAAAAACTCACAGATGAAAGTACTGAAATTTGGAGGAACATCGGTGGGCTCGGTAGCAGCCCTGCGCAATGTTAAGCAAATCGTGGAGTCGGCCGGCGGCCAGGTGATAGTGGTGGTGAGTGCCTTGGGGGGAGTCACCAACCAGCTCATCGAGATGACTAATATGGCCCTGAGCCATAGCAGTGACTATGAGTCGATCTTGGCACAGGTGAAGCAACGGCACCTCGACACCATTTCACAAGTGGTGCCGCCACACTTGCAACATCAGTGCAACGCCGTCGTCGAGCAGTTTATCGAAGGGCTTGCATCGTTCTACTCGATGCTTCTGCTCAACCACGACCTGCCGGCCGACGACATCGATGCCATCAAAGATGCCATTGTGGCACATGGCGAAATCATGTCGAGTGCCATTGTGACGTGCATGATCGACGGAGCCGAACCACACTTTGCACCCAATTTCATCAAAACACGCAAGTCACAAGGCACACACAGCCTGCAAGCCGAGCTCACACAGCAACTCATCAAGCAGCAACTGGGCAGTGCCGGCACACAGCGCATAGTCACACAAGGCTTCATCGCCGAGGATGCCGACACCGGCAAAAAGACAAACTTGGGACGCGGCGGCAGCGACTTCACCGCGGCACTGATAGCTGCCGCTCTCGATGCTGAGTGCCTTGAGATATGGACCGACGTAGATGGATTCATGACAGCCGATCCTCGCACGCACCCGGATGCCACCGTCATACCCACCATGACCTACGAGCAGGCGCAAGCCATGTGCGACGCCGGAGCCAAGGTTATCTACGCCCCCACCCTGCACCCCGTGGCCAAACGGCACATTCCCGTGTGGGTGAAAAACACCTTCAACCCCTCGGCACCCGGCACGGTAATAAAATAATCTAGACAACCTAGATCATCTAGACATTCTAGACAAACTAAAATAAAATGCGATACTACAGCACACGCAACTATAACGTCACTGCATCGCTTGCCGATGCCATCTTCAAGGGCATGGCCCCCGACGGCGGTCTCTTCATGCCCGAGCGCATCGTGCGCCTGCCCAAAGCCTATCTCAACAACATCGGCGGCATGTCGCTTCAGGAAATAGGCTATGCATTGGCCAATTTTGCACTCTCGGGCGACGTTGAGGCCGATGCACTCCACGACATCGTTTACGACACACTCAACTTTCCCATACCGCTCACTCCCGTGGCCGATGGCCGATATGCCCTTGAGCTGTTTCACGGCCCCACAATGGCCTACAAAGACGTTGGCACACGCTTTTTGGGACGGCTCATGGCCTACTTCTTGCAACGGCAGCCGGGAGCACGACGCGTCAACGTGCTCGTGCCCACATCGGGCGACACCGGCGCCGCCGTGGCCAACGGCTTCGCACAGGTGCCAGGCATTCACGTCTATGTGCTATACCCGCAAGACGGAATAAGCTATGTGCAAGAGGCACAGTTTGCATCATCGGGAAGCAATGTCACGGCACTGGAAGTGAGAGGCACATTCGACGACTGCAAGCACATGGTCGAACAGGCCTTCATGGACGAAGACCTTAACCGCCAGATTACGCTCACCAGTGCCACATCGATAAACATAGCCCGACTACTGCCGCAGACGTTCTACTACTTCTATGCTTATGCGCAGCTGATGAACATCAGCCACGAGGCGGCAAGCAATTTCATCATTGCCATTCCCAGTGCAAATTTAGGCAATCTGGCATCAGGCATCCTGGCACGGCGCATGGGACTGCCGGTGAAGCGGTTTGTCTCGGTTGAAAACGTGAACAACATTTTCTATCAATACCTCAACACGGGCCGGTTCACCCCACGGCCGTCGGTCTATAGCATAGCACCGG
The DNA here is from genome assembly GCA_002395965.1 of Porphyromonadaceae bacterium UBA4277. GTDB lineage: Bacteria > Bacteroidota > Bacteroidia > Bacteroidales > Muribaculaceae > Sodaliphilus. Next base: position 18,946 of record DGVT01000031.1, on the reverse strand, counting down.
CACTCGATGCCGGCAACCCCACCAACTTTGCACGCATCACAGCCATGCTGGGCGATGTGCAACAGGTGCGCGAAGTGGTGCATGGCTACAGCTTCAACGACGACGAAATTATCCAGACCATCACGCAAGTGAACCAAGAGCACGGCTACACGCTCGACCCACACAGCGCTATCGCCTGGCGAGGCATGGAACAGGATCTGCAACCGGGCGAAACGGGTATCACCCTGGCCACGGCCCACCCGGCAAAATTCCCGCAACCGGTAGAGGCGGCCATAGGCCATGAGCTGGAGATGCCTCTGCAGCTGGTGCGCTTCTTGCGCGGCACGCGCCATGTCACCACAATCAACAGCGGCTACAACGCCCTGCGCAACTTCCTGCTGCAATAACGGGCTTCATTAAGCAAAAAAAAGACTTCCACAATAGTGGAAGCCTTTTTTTGTACGGGATGTGATAAGTTTATTACTTCACAACCTTTGCAGTGCTCTGGCTGCCGTCAGCATACTTGGTAACAACGATGTTGATACCCTCGAATGCCTTGTCGCTCTCCATACCAGCTGCGTTGTAGTACTTCACGCTGGTAACAGCCTTAGCAGCATCGATGTCGTTAACTGCAGTCACAACGGGCAGGTTAACGATGAGCTTTGCAAACTCAACCTCAGCATCGGGAGTGCCGATTTCACGACCCTCATCAAGGCCATCAGCACGGTTGAATTTCACATAAGCAGTGATGGGATATTCGCCATTCTCAATAGTTCCAGTCTCAGGCTTACGAAGTTCATAACCAAGAATGAGAGCTTCACCGCCGGGATTAGGAGTGTCAGACAGATTTGCACCAACAGCCTTGAAGTGAGGCCAGTTTTCAGCTACGTCGAAATTGTCAGAGAAAGCGATTGAAGGAACACGGCCATTCATTGCCACATCATTACCGGCATCAGAATATATGCCATACAAATTCTTTGCAGGATATACGCCTTCGGGATAAGTAAAATGATACTCAATGTTTGTGTATTGCACACCTTCATCGAGTGTTAAGGTGAGAACCCAATTGTTATTTACCTTACCAAAGTCCTCTTCGCTGGTAATCTCGATGTTGGGTGCAGAAAGGGTCTGTGCACTTGTGCTAAGAGCGGCAAATGCAGCTGCAGCCATAAGTAAAGATTTAATCTTCATAGTTGTTTTGTTTTAGAAATGTTAATTTTTGTTTAGTATTTAATATAGTCCGTTTTCACAGTTCATTAGCGAAATCGCAGCAAGCAGAAAAAGCATTCAAACTCTCTTATTTTCAGATAGTTAAATATCATTCCGCTTATTCTTGCTCATTTTTCGACTACAATATTACAAACAAATTTCGAACCTGCAAAATTTTTTTTATCAAATCGAAGAATTATTCTACTATTTTGCAGTTTTATGTCGCAAAATTTGTTACTTGTTCAGGATGATGTTAATCAGGGCATTCACATCGTCAACGTCAACGATGCCGCTATTGTCCATGTCGCCGCGCACGGGAACCTTATCTATACGGGGGGTCTTGAAATCCACCACTATCATCTGCTGCAATGCAGTCTCGCGCATGTCGATATCGATATGCACATTGGCATCGGTATCGTTGAAAATTGCTGTCAAGGCAATGGGCACCTCACCCAGCAGCGGGCCAAGCCATGTGTCGATTCCGGCAAGGTCGCCTTCGGGAATTAAGATGTTACGGGTCACTCCAAGCGCTGTCATACTGCCGCCTTTCACTCCCAGCAGGTTATCAACCAGGATGTTTCCCACAGCATAATTTTCTCCATCTTGAACGAGGACGAAGTTGTTAAGGCTCAGGTTGTAGGTTCCGTTGCCATTGTCGGTAATGTTGACCAGCACATTATCTTGTGTAGATACCACTCCATTAATCTCAACCGACAGCGAACCACTGTACTGCGCTGCCATTGTGGCCATAGAGCATAATGCGGCCACTAAAAGTAATGCAACTTTCTTCATTTTCTTCTTGAATTATTTTAGTTTTTAATTTTACAAATTATAATGTTGAGCCCACCTGAAAAAGGTCGCATTTGATGCCCTCTCTTTTTCAAGTGGACTCAGGGTGTTTACTTACCCAAAATTATCTTGATGAGAGCATTCACGTCGTCAACGTCGATTCCGGCATCACCATTAAGGTTGGGGTCGGTTGCGCAATCGGCTTGCGAAGCCTTGCCAAGGATCACCTTAATGAGCAGGTTCACATCATCAACGTCAACAGCTCCATCGGCATTGAGGTCGCCATTGGCAACGAGCGTTCCGCCTATGGTGAGGGTCATTGCCTCGAGGTCGGCAGCAAGGGTAAACTCTCCGGCCGGGATCTTATAAGCCTGGCCGTTCTCACCGGTGATGCTCAGCGGTGTGTTGAGGAAGTTGGCTGTCACCAGGAAGTCGCCTTCGCTCACTGCACCTATCGTCACATCCTGCTCGCCGGCATAGCGCTTGATCAGCTTGAAGTAGCTGTAGCCGTCGCCACAGTCCACCGACTCATAGTCGGCAGTATATACGCCATTGGCAAGAGTCATCTCGATGCAGTCGTCGGCACTGCTGCTCCACTCGTTAAACGAACCTTGCACCAGCAGGCGTGCAGCAGGCCACTCGCCTTCGATAATGAGCTTGCGGTCGCCGTCCAGATTCTTAATTGTGAAAGTCCACTCGCCGGCAGGCAGTTCAAAGGCGTTATACCAGCCATCGGCAGCCAGCTCTATTTCCTGGCCAAGATAGATGTCACGCATCACAAAGTTGTTGCCCTCGCCATCGGTATTGGCACCGAAGCGATAGGGAGCTATAGCATCCCAATCGGCCTGGTCGTTGTTCTCGCCTAAGCGCTTGGTGAAGCTGAAGTAAGAATGGTCTCTTGTGGTCACCACATCGAGGGTATATGAGCCGTCTTCCTCGTTATAGTTCATCAGCGCGCCCACATTTGCAGCCCAGTCATTGCCGTTCACGTCGCCAAGAATCCACACATTGTCGGGCTGACGCTTGACGGTGATGGTATAGACCGAAGCATTCATCATGTCGGCCGAATATGCACCTAATGTAATGGCATAGTTACCGCCGCCCAAGTCTTCCACATTCTTGACGATGACGGCAGCGCGGCCGTCGGCAGCAACGGTGAAGTTATCGGCACTCAGGCTGATGGGAGCTCCCTCGTAGCTGATGGTGTAGTCGTGCGTTGCGGCATCGAAGGTGAAACCATCGAGTCCGGTAGCTGTGATAGCAGTAACAGCAGCGTTATACACGAGCTGCATGTCATCTACCCACACCTGATCACCACTGCTTCCCTTACCGGGTGTAGCATTGGTTGAAATCGTGACAAGGATTGCAGCTGCAGCCGCATTATTGCTTGCATAGCTTGCATAGTCAAATGGGATGGTCACCTCGGTCCAGTCACATACTGCGATTGTTTTATTCTGAGCCTTTGCAGCCACTCGCGAAGCAACATCGGCAGCATCCTGTTCCGAATAGGTTACGGGGTTAAGGAATGATCCTTTATAATCACCCGCTTTTGGCTCCGGATCCTGATAGAACTGGCCATTAAAAGCAATCGTACTGAAGGTTGCGTAGGGGTAGTCCTGGTTGGCCTTAGCTTGCGAAAACTTCATCCAGGCCTTTATTGCATCGGGTTCAGCATTCAAGGCAGTATAGAACTTGTCGCCAAATTTATCGGTTGCCGTTGAGGTCACATCCATCTCACTGTGATTCCACGTGTTTGCAGCCGTTGTGCTCTCAGCATTCAAGAGCCCATTGGTCATTGTTCCATTATTGACAATACCTATAACATTACCTGATTTTATCAGAACACTATGAGAGCCCGTTGAGCCCGGCCGCTTCTCATCAGAAACGTTCACCGTTCCTTTAGCCATACTGGCCAGACTTCCATTAGCGCTATTAAAGCCATGCCAATTACGTGGCTCGGTCGTTTTATCGGCATCCCAGATTTCGAAGTCGCTGTTGGGAATCTGGTATTCCAGTGCGCGCGTGCCGGCAGCGGCAGTAGCGTAGTGGAGGGGAGTGCCGCCCACATAGCCGTCGGCAACCAGCGTGTTCACGTCGGTGAAGCGAACCAGCAGCTTCACGGCATCGCGGTTAAGGGCTATCACGTTCACACCGTTCTGCACAGTAGCAGTGAGGCCGGTAAACGTGGCATCACCCACGGTCACTGCGTAGGTGTCGCCCTCGGCACTGACGCTCACAGCAGTTTGCGCATTTGCAATTATGCTCATTGAGCATACAAGAGTAATAAAAAGGAGAAAAAATTTCTTCATAGCTCTTTTTGTTATTAATATTTTAATATTCACAGTTTCATAATGGCTCTCGGGATTCCCGGAAGGCTCGAAGGTCTCAGAGTTGTCGGTAGGCTTAAGGTTACCGAAGATATCGGAGGTCTCAGAGGTAGCGAAACCAAACCCTTAACCCTTTATCCTTATTACTTAACCCTTTCTACTTAATCCTATAGGTCACTCCCACCTGTCCATAGATGGGATATAGCGACTGCTCGATGGTGTGGAAGTCGCTTTTCATCACCCGCGTGATGCCCCAGTTGAGGTCGGCATACACGCCGATGCGCCTTGTCAGGTGCCAGTCGGCGCCCAGCGCCAGTCCCACCTGCCAGTTGCGCACATGCTCATCAAAGTCGTAGTTTCCTCGCTCGTCATCGGCCTCACCAAGCTCTACCTTTGCCCCTGTAGGGTCATCCACACGCAGATAGCCGTTGTGTGCCCAACCACTGAAATCTTTGGCAAAGACCCACGAAGCATAGGGACCGACTTTTAACTTGACACGATTAACGCGCCACACAGCCTGCAAGGGCACAGTGACCACCCATTGCGATGTGCGAGTGGTGACATCGCCGGTAAACATTCCGGCAAGCGTCTGGCCACCCTGCGTGATCTCCATGTGATAGTTTTTCACTGTGGCATCCTCCTCCATGGCCTTGCGTTCAATGCGAATGCCGGTGAGGAAGCCGCGCCAGTCGTTGTTGGGTATAAGCACATCGACGCCTGCTGCAGGAGTCAGCAGCGGTGTGTAGCTGTTAAGACGTCGTATCGAAGCCGGCAAGCCCATGGGGGCTGTGCCGCCTACGTTATAGCCCACACGCAGATAAAGCATGGCATGGTCGCTGAATGCTTGCGCCACTCCCATGAGTGAGAAACAAAATACTATTAATGAAAATATGATGTTACGTTTCATAGTGCTACTTGTGTATAACCCTTAGTGTTATCATTCCTCATGAGTGCAGATCACCCGCACCTTGTCAACATACATTTCGCTGCCAATGGCACCCTCAAACACATCGCCATCCACGCTCGACGAGAACACCACTGTGAGGTTATAGCCATACTCATTGAGCAGTGTCTCATCGACTTCAGCAAGATAGTTGAAATCTACCTCAAACGGCGTCCACTCGGTCGTGGGATGAATGTCACCCACCTTGGCTATAGCCACGATGTGAGGATTGGTCTGCACATCGTCGCCAAAGAGCATCACAGGCTGTCCGTCGGCATCATGGTTGCGATAGAACACGGCATAAATCGAGCCACAATCGGTGCGGCCCGGCACCGGCTTCTTGTTCTTGTCGATGAACGTCGGCCCGGGGGCATACTTGTAATAGCCTGTATATTTCACCGGGCGGCGATTAAACGGCTTGCCGAAACGGGTGGCCTTGAGCGGTGTGCGCAGGGCAACTGTGAGGTCAAACTCACCGAGGAAGAAGTTTCCGGCAGCAATGGGCTTGCCGATGCGCGAACCCAGCGAGCCGGTGTCACGCGTTATCAAGTGGAGGGCCGAGCCGTCCATTCCGTCAACTGCCGGCACTGTGGGGTAATCATCGGGTTCAGCCGACGATTTTGAGAGCTTATAACCGCCATTGCCCGATGCCCAGTCGGCAGTCAGCGTGCCGTCGGCCTGAGGTTGGAACCACACATAATAAGACTTATTCTTCGGTTCAAGATCATAGTTTTCAAAATCTATCTTGAGCGTGTCACTCACCGTGATGGCGGTCGGCACAAACGAGATGTGATAACGGCGCTGCCAATGTCCGTCTTGCGAAGTAACAGTGTAGAGCACAGGCCCGTGAGAGAAGTCCTGTACACTGCCGCTGGCCGGAACCACCGTCGCGCCCTCGGTGAGGGTCAACGTGAGTGAGAGAGCCGTAATGTCGGCATTACGGCGCACATTGAACACTACTATGCTATCGGTAGATAGCACTGTCTTTTCAGCCTCGGTAGCATTAAAGAAAAACCGGTCAGGATCGGGAACCGAAACTGTGATTGCTTCAATGTCACACTCGGCATTTAGCGGTTCCTCCTGTATGCACGATGTTGATGTCGTGGTCATCACAACCAGAGACATTACCATCGCAAAAAAATTAAATTTCATCCTTTTCAAACCTAACTTACACGCAGCCAGGCGCACCACCATAAGGTGCTGCAACGGCCACTTTTCCGTATTAAGTTGCAAAATTACAAAAAAAGTTGGACATGAGAACAATCTCAACGCAAAAAGTTATAATTGAGGCGAAAACCTAACCACTCCTGACACCCCGCCGCCATGAACGCCATGACTTTCCCGACGATTTCAACTTTCCCGACGATTCATACGATTCAGACTATTCTGACATTTCTGACATTTCTGACATTTCGAGCTTTACCCGAAAAGTGCAAAGAGCCAAAAGAGCCCGAGAAGTCTGAAAAGTCCGAAAAGTCCGAAAAGTGCGAAGAGCCAAAAGAGCCCGAAGAGTCTGAAGAGTCTGAGAAGCCGATTGGATTCTAATAAAACCGTTCAGTTGAGGGCTCAACCGTTTGAGGTGTGGGAGCCTCGCTTTCCAGCTCGCGATCTATGGCCTCAAATTGCGAATGATTGCTCTTGTATTCGGGCACAAATTTCTTCATAGCATAAATCATCGAGTGCACATCGCCGGCATCGGCATAATCAATAATCTGCTCAATGTGGTCGCACACATCACGATAATCATAGGTGCGCACCTTGGCAATCATGATTTTCTTATTGACTGTGGCTGTGGTTTTTTCCTTGTCGTTGAGCAACTCCTCATATAGCTTCTCACCGGGGCGCAGACCCACTTCCTCGATTTTTATGTCAACGTTGGGCTTGAGACCGGCCAGCGAAATCATGCGCACGGCAAGGTCGTAGATTTTTACCGGCTGACCCATGTCGAAGATGTAGATTTCTCCTCCGTTGCCCATGCAGCCGGCTTCGAGCACCAGCGAGCAGGCCTCGGGTATGGTCATGAAGTAGCGTATGATGTCCTTATGTGTCACCGTCACCGGGCCACCGGCTTCTATCTGCTTGCGGAACAGCGGTATCACCGAGCCGTTGCTGCCGAGCACATTACCGAACCGGGTAGTGATGAACTGTGTGCTCATTCCGCGCCGGCTGGCATCGAAAAACAGCGACTGGCAGTAAATCTCGGCCAGGCGCTTGGTGCAGCCCATCACATTGGTGGGGTTAACAGCCTTGTCGGTAGAAATCATCACAAACTTATACACGCCATATTTCAATGCTAAATCGGCAATGTTTTTGGTTCCCATCACATTGGTCAGTATGGCCTCGGTAGGATTAATCTCCATCATGGGCACATGCTTGTAGGCCGCGGCATGGAACACAAACTTCGGGTGGAACTTTGCAAAAGCCTCTTCCATGCGATGCACATTCTGCACATCGCCTATAAAGAGTTCTACGTCGGCATCGGGGTATGACTTTGACAGCTCGAGCTGCAAGTCGTGCATGGGCGTCTCGGCCTGATCGATGAGCACTATCTTGCTGGCATGATAGGCTGCCACTTGCCGCACTATCTCACTGCCTATCGAGCCACACGCACCGGTGATGAGAACACATCCACCGCGCACGGTATTGCGCACCAGCGTGTTATTAAGCACGATGGGGTCGCGGCCCAGCAGGTCCTCGATCTGCACCTCCTTGACATAGGTGGAGATGTTCGACGGGGAGTTCTCGTCGTGGCCTTTCTCACCCCCATTAAACTCCTGCACCTTATTGATAGCCAGCAGAGTGATGTTATTGCGAATGAAATGGTCGGCAAAGCCGTCGCGCATAATGTCGCTGTTGGCCGAGTCAAAAATCAGGGCATAGATAGCGTGCTCTACAAATATGTTGCCTATCGTGTCGGGGTCGAAGCGATAGACCTTAAACCCGTTGATGTTCTCATTCTCTTTGCCGGTCTTGATGCTTAGCAGCCCCACAGGGTCGTAGCGGCCATCAATTTCGTTTTTCAGCGCATTGGCCAGGATGAGCGAGTCGAGCGATGTGCCCAACACAAGCACACGCCGACGTGTGCTCGCCACATTGGTCAGCCGCATATAGAAGTACTTTATGAGCAGGCGCTCAATGGTCATCAGCGAGAAGGATAACGCCCCGATAATCATTATGTTCCACACGCGCATCGGGGTGTGTCCCAGCAGCACATGCCAGGCGCCATCGAAGGCAAGCAATATTATGGTCGAAACAATAACGACAATAAACACGCGATACAGATCCTCGATCACCGAAAGGCGAATGACGCAGGTGTAGCTCTTTGTAACATACGACACTATAAAATAGACTGCTACAACCAGTGCAAAGTTGCCCAAGAGGCTGGCCGCACCTAACATTGCGCTGTGAGCATACATGTCGGCCATCACAACCAGTCCGCAGCTCAAAGCCACAATCAGCACATCTATCAGCAAGATAATCCAGCGGGGTGTGGTGTTTATCTTAAACTGCCTGACAAGCCGCAAGTCAAAAAGTCTATTAAATATGTCGTCTATCATAACCTCTTAATCACCAAATACATATCTTTTGCCAAGCCCAACCGGCCCAACATTTATGACTTGCAAAGTTATACTTTTACACTAACAAATGCAAATTTTCACATCTTTTTCTTTCTATGTGCAATAAAATGATATGCTTCTCCCACCCATAGCACTATCGATGTTCCGGCCGCAATCTTGAGCCACTGAGCCAGCGTGAGCGGCACGACGTTGAACATGGGTCCGCAGCACTGCACTATAAGCACCTGGCCGACGATAATGACAATCATCACGGCGAAAAACATCTTGCTGCCATTCATGTTGTGGAAGGCACTGTGCCCGCTGGCAAACGACTTGGCATTAAACATGTTCCAGAACTGAAGCATCACAAACGTGGTGAAAAACACAGTAAGCTCGGCTGTGGTGATGTGGCGGCTCACTATGCTTCCGCCCTCGCCTGCCACATGGCTGTGCAATATCACGACAAACGTAGTAATCATCAGCGCGGCAAAAAGCAGTCCCACACCCACGATGAAAGCCATCATGGGGCGTGTGATGATGCTGTCGGCATTGCGGCGCGGCGGCTCACGCATCACTATGCTATTAGGCGGCAGCGAAGCTAATGCCAGCGCCGCCAATGTGTCCATAATCAAGTTTACCCACAGCATCTGCGTCACCGACAGTGGCGGCTGCTTGCACAAGAACGAGCACACGCCCACCACCAGGCAGGCACACACATTGACCGTGAGCTGGAACAGGATGAACCGCTGTATGTTACGATACAGCGAGCGTCCCCACAGCACGGCCTTGTTGATGCTGGCAAACGAATTGTCGAGGATGGTGATATCGCTTGCTTCACGGGCCACATGGGTGCCATCGCCCATCGAGAGCCCCACCTGAGCTTTTTTCAGTGCCGGAGCATCGTTGGTGCCGTCGCCGGTGACGGCCACCACCTCGCCGCTGCGCTGCAAGAGCTCCACAAGCCGGGCTTTGTCGGCCGGTCGCGCACGAGCCATCACCTTAATTTCACGGGCCCGCGCCATGGCCTCATCGTCGCTCAGTGCGGCAAAATCGGCCCCTGTTATTAATTGGCTATCGGTGTCGGCATCGGTCCAGATGCCCACCTGCCGGCCCACTTCACGGGCTGTGTCGGGATTGTCGCCGGTAACGATTTTCACCTTCACACCGGCACGGCCACAGTCGGCTATCGCTGCCGGCACATCGGCACGCACAGGGTCGCTAATGGCCACATAGCCCGAAAACTGCAGACCGCCGTCCGCCGTCGCCACATCGCTCATAACGCGGTCGGCATCGGCATCATCGGCTATTACTGCCGCGGCAAAGGCCAGCGTGCGCATGGCCTTACTCTGGCAATCGCGCAAGTGCGCCAAGACATCTGCGTCATCAACTCCGCAAACGCCCATCACCACCTCGGGAGCGCCTTTCATGAGCAGCAAGCGACGGTTGTCGCCGGTGCGCACCAGCGTAGCCATAAACTTTCGCTCGGTGCTGAAAGGTATCTGCGCCTCTATCGCCGTGCTGTCGCGCAAGGCGGCATAATCCACACCACGACCACGCAGCCACAGCAGCAGTGCGCCCTCGGTGGGGTTACCTATCACCGCCACGTGAGCGGCATCGGTGACATCAAGGTGAGCAGTAGAGTTGCAGGCCATATTCAGGGCCACTACATCATCGGGCACATCGTGGCCAAAGGCCGCCTGTACCACTTGCATCTGGTTTTGCGTGAGCGTGCCGGTCTTGTCGGTACATATCACCGTGGTGGCTCCCATAGTCTCGCAGGCGTGCATGCGCCGCACAAGGTTATTGGTGCGCAACATCCGGCGCATGCTCAGTGCCAGGCTCAGCGTGATGCTCATGGGCAGGCCCTCGGGCACACTCACCACGATGAGCGTAACGGCGATCATCACCGTCTGAATAAAATAATGGATTGTGGAGATAGCATCGGCGGGCGTGTTGTCGAAGTAGAACACGCACAAGCGTCCCACCACCACGAGCAGTGCAATCATGTAGCTGGCCCGGGCTATGAGGCGTCCCAGCCGGTCGAGCTGCTCCATGAGCGGAGTAGTAACGTTGCTATCGATCTGAGCCTGCGTAGCCACACGTCCATACTCGGTGCTGTCGCCCACTCGCTTCACCTGCATCACGCCATGTCCTTCCATCACCACCGAGCCACGGAAGAGCTGGTTGGCGGGGTAGGTCGATTGCTGCGCCCGAGCCTCATCCACTCGATGCGTCTTCCATGCCAGCGGCTCGCCGGTGAGCGAGCTTTCATCCACGCTCATCGTCACGCTGTCAACAAGAATGCCGTCGGCCGGGACACGTTCACCGGCCTCGAGAAGCACGATGTCGTCAACCACCACTTCGCGGCGCGGCACCTGACGCACATGGCCGCCACGCATCACCTTCACCGCCAGGTCGTCGCTGCTGCGATTCAAGAGCTCAAACTTTTTGTTGGCATTCACCTCCACAAGGAAGCCTACCAGCGTGGCCAGCACCACTGCAATGAAGATGCCCACGGGCTCCAACAGTGCTTCGCCACCGGCTTGCAGCCACCAGTATTCGTAGGCCGAAAGTCCCAACGAGAGCAACAGGGCCACAAGCAGGATTTTTATCAGAGGGTCGTCGAACTTCTCGACGAACTGCGACCACAACGAGCGCCGCGGTGGAGGTGTGAGCACGTTCTCGCCGTGCCGGGCTCGACTGGCAAGCACTTGTTCGTCGGTAAGACCTGTGTATGAAGCTTTCATATTGCTATTTATTCAATTGATAGATGTTTGCGTTTGTTTATTTTTTCATCTTCTTTTTCGGGGTCAGTTTGCAGGCTCGGTAGTGTAGAAGTCGATCAGGCGAGCTATGGCCCGCTGGCACACCGGGCAGAACTCCGGCACTTCGTTGGTGCGCATGCGGCAGTCTTGCACAGGCCGATAGACACCCTTGCTCAAGTAGCCTCCGCCCTCAAACAGGCCCACGCGACGCGTTATCTGCGTGCTGTCGCTGCTGTCGGGCGTGGGACAGGGGGTTGACGGGTCAATCATGTCGGCCCACTTTGTCGAGAAATCCTTTAGTGTTGTCAGGTTTGCCTCCCAAGGCTCCACATCGGCAAAGTAGCGGGGGTCGTCGTCGCCGTAGGGATACTCATCGGCCAGGCCGGCGAAGCTGTGGCCGAACTCATGCACCACCACGGGGCGGAAACGGTCGCCGCGGGTATAGGTCAGATTATAGGAGTTATAGATGCCACCACCGCCATAGTGCTCGGTGTTGGCAAGTATTATGATGTGCTCATAGGGCACGCCGGCCAGCACGTTGTGAAGCTGCTTGAGGTGGAGCGTGGTGAGGTAGCGCTTGCTGTAGAATGTGTCGAAGTGCGAGTCTAATGCCGTGTTGAGCCAGATGCCGGCTCCAGGGTCGCTCACGCCGCTGTCGTGCGAGGCACTCTGCACGGCCACTATGTTGAAGCGGTCGCGCATCGTGGCAAACGGCTCATGCTTGAACAGTGCCTCCATTGCTTCATGGCAGTGCTGCAAGAACTGCGGCATCTCGGCACTGGTGTAGCCTTCGGCCACATAGGCAATGTGGATGCAATGCAGCGTGTCGGCCGCCTGCTGCAGCGTGACATAAGGCGTGACGTCGCGCTCACCGCGACGGGCTATCAGTATGTCGGCCGGATCCACACCATGCGTGAGCTGTGCTATGCGGTTGTGACGTGCATCACGCAGCTCGACAGTGACATCCACTGCCTGCCGGGGCATGGGCACAAGAAACACGTTCTCCATCGACTTGCGCACGGTCTTGGCCTCGGCTGTCGAGAGCCACTCCTGAAACAGGCTCGAGAACGTGTGGCGGTAAATTACCTTGCCGCTGGCATGGTCGCGAACGATGATGCTGCCATCGCCGGCGGCCGCCTCCTCGTCGAGGCGGTGACGCCTACCCCACCAGCGCGGCAAGCGCGACAACTCATCCACATAGATTTCCTGCCGCGAGGCATCACCGGCAAAGGTATAGTCGAGTCGCAACGTGGCATCGCTGAAATAGGTGTCAAAATCTATCGCTGCGGCGCTGAGTGCACACACAGCTAATGCGGCTATTGCCCATAAAGTTCTAAGTCCTGCCATATAATAATATATTCATGTTTCACAAGTTAGTCATCCCAACCAAGTGAGAAATATTCTCCCTCTATTAAGTCTGCCTCCCCCACTTGATGAGTAATCAACCCGTCTAAACAGAGGGGCGAAGGTGGTAGTGTGCCTAAATCAAAAAAACGCTGCAAAATTACTATATTAGCGCCAAACAGGCACACCGATAAGCATTTTTTTCACAATAACATTATAATTACAAAATGCGTGCCAATTGAGCCGATAACCTTGCACCTACAATTTTTAATCACTTATTTTCGGCATTTATCGCTATCATTTCCAAAAAAATAACTACTTTTGCCTTTCTAAACAAAAACGAGCAGACACAATGAAGTCAGACACTGTTGTAATCATTCCCACCTACAACGAGCGCGAGAACATAGCCAAAATGATCGACACCGTGCTCGCTATCGAAGAGCACTCCTTCGACATCCTTATCATCGACGACAACTCGCCCGACGGCACCGGAGCCATCGTCGATGGGCTCATTGCCGAGCACCCCGGCCGCCTCAACATCATCAAGCGAAGTGGAAAATTAGGCTTGGGCACAGCCTATATCACAGGCTTCAAGTGGGCCATCGAGCAAGGTTATGACTACATCATCGAAATGGATGCCGACTTCTCTCACCCGCCCATGAAGCTCATCGAGTTGCAAAGGGCATGCGCCTCGGGCGAAGCCGATGTGGCCGTGGGCTCACGCTACATCACCGGCGTGAACGTGGTGAACTGGCCCATGGGGCGAGTGCTGATGTCATATTATGCCTCAGCCTACGTGCGCCTCATCACAGGCATGCAGGTGCGTGACACAACAGCCGGATTTGTGTGCTACCGCCGACAGGTGCTCGAAGCAATCGACCTCGACAGTGTGGAATTCAAGGGCTATGCCTTCCAAATCGAAATGAAGTTCACTGCCTATCGCATGGGATTTAAGATTAAGGAAGTGCCCATCGTCTTCGTCAACCGCGTGCTGGGCACAAGCAAGATGAATAGCAGCATATTTGGCGAAGCTGTGTTTGGAGTGATTAAGCTAAGGCTTTCAACCCTTACCAACAAGAAGAAATATCAGCGTCGCACGGTCCCCAGCCTTCCGGCCAAGGCCTAATCACACTAATAGCATAACAATACTATATTTTTTTCAGGCACGCCTATGAAAACTATAGCCACACTCCTTGCCGCTCTGCTATCAGTCACAGTCGTGGCACAGCCACCCGTGGTTCATTCAAGAATAGGACAGAAAGCCTCGTCGTCGGGCGGCGAGGTCTCGATCACCAACATCGGCAAGAAGCAGCAGTTTGACTGGCGCGACAAAGCCACTCTCGACACCGACGTGTTCTCGCCCAAGAGCGTGAATTTCTTGCCCGACGGCTCGAAATACTACGTCAACTCGCTCGAGGGGTGCGCCACGGTAGTGTATAAAACCGACAATAACGAGAAAATAAAAGTTATTCGTCACCGCTTCAACTCGGGCACAGGCCCACTGTGGGCCACCCCGGCTGGGATCTACAAGTTCACCCACTACCCCGACGGTAACAGCCGGGCCTTCAGCGGCAAGCCCGTCGAGGGCACATTCTCACACGGCGGCCGATATCTGTGGGTGCCCTACTACAGGCGCACCTTCGACATCAACGCACAAGACCCCAGCGCACTGGCCATTATCGACACGCAAGCCGACAGCATCGTGCGCATGATGGAAACAGGGCCGCTACCCAAGATGATTGCCTGCTCACACGACAACAGCACCATTGCTGTCACCCATTGGGGGAACAACACCGTGGGACTGATCGACATCACCGCGAGCGACCCCACTAAGTGGCACCACGTCACCTACATCGCTGTGGATCATGAGCTGCAGCTCAACTTCAGCCTCACCAGCGAGGTGAACCGCGATGCACACAGCGGACTGATGCTGCGAGGCACAGTGTTCACCCCCGACGACCACTACCTGCTCGTGGGCTGCATGGGAGGCGGAGGAATTGCGGTCATCGACCTGAAAAACAAGAAATACATGGGCAAAATAGGCGGAATTTCCAATGCCCGCCACCTGATCATCAATAATGGCTACCTCTATGCCAGCGTCAATGCAGCCGGGCTGGTGCAGCGCGCACCATTCGACAAGGTGATGAAGACCATTTCAAGGCTCGGCAGTGGCAACGTTCAAAGCATCGAAGGCGGCTGGCAGGTGTGCCGCGTGGGTGGCGGAGCACGCACCATCGAGGCCTCGCCCAGCGGACGATGGGTGTTCGCCGCATGCAACTCGGCAAGTGCACTATATGTCATCGACACTCGCACCATGACCGTGGCAACGCAAATCCCGGTCGATTCCTACCCCGTGGGGCTCGACATCTCGCGCGACGGACACATGCTCGTGGTCACCTCACAAGCCCGTAACTATCACGGAGGAAATGCCGTGAACCTTTACAAGGTGGAATATGCCGACGAAGCGGCCGAGGCCGAAGCCGTGGCTAAAACCACCCAAGCCCACGACAGCATTGCAAATGCCCCTAACGCCGACAATGACAACACCTCGGCACCCGCAAAATCTTTCATGGGCTTGAAGACCGAGCATTGGCCCATTGCCGCACTCATAGGCATCGTTGCTGTGGCAATCATTGTGTTTATAATCCGCAACATTCGCCGCCGATGAACGACAAAAAGCACAACAAACAACCCGGCGGCATGCTACAGGGCATCAAGCAGTGGCTCAGCAAGCTATCATTTCGCACGGGAGTCATTGTGCTTGCACTGTGCGTGCCCTTCTACATAATGTCGTTCGCACAGATGGCGCTACCCATAAGCACCGAGGCTAAAGGCGTGCTGTGGGTCGTACTCTTCGGCCTTGCCAAGACATTCCAATATGGCGGACTCACCATCCTGGGCGTGGAAGGCTGGAAACGCCTCAAAGCCCGCTTCAAGAAAAAGGAACCCCGCATTTGATACCACTAACCATATCATTGCATGAACACCGACAAACAGCAAGCCGCTGCTGCAGCAGCCTTTGCCGCACGATGGCAGGGACGCGGCTATGAGAAAGGCGACAGCCAGACGTTCTGGACCGAACTGCTCACCGAGGTCTTCGGAATCACAAGCCCCAGCGAGTTTATTCGCTATGAAGAACAGGTGAAGGTAGATACCACCAATTTCATCGACGCCCACATCCCCTCCACGCGAGTGATGATCGAGCAGAAGTCGTTAGGCGTGGACCTGCGCAAGGGCATACGCCAAAGCAACGGCGAGGTGCTCACACCATTCCTGCAGGCACGCAAGTACATTGCCGGACTGCCCGTCTCCGAACACCCGCGATGGGTGGTGACGTGCAACTTTGCCGAGTTTCTGATCTACGACATGGAGCACCCCGGCGACGACCCCGAGCAGATATTCCTTAAAGACTTGGGGCGCGAGTGGCACCGCCTGCGCTTCCTCACCGACACCGGTGCCCTCCACATCAGCCGCGAGATGGAAGTGAGCATGCGTGCCGGCGAAATCATCGGCGAGGTGTATGACGCCCTGCTCAACCAGTATGGCATAGGCTCCGGCACCGACGACGACGAGCTGCTGCGACAGCTCAACGTGCTGTGCGTCAGGCTGGTGTTCTGCCTCTATGCCGAAGACGCCGGCATCTTCGACCGCGACCAGCTGCACGACTACCTCGCGCTGTTCGACGCTCCGGGCATGCGACAGGCACTGCTGCAGCTCTTCGAGGTGCTCAACACGCCCCCCGACAAGCGAAGCCGGTTTCTCAGACCTGAACTTGCAGCGTTCCCCTACACCAACGGAGGGCTGTTTGCCGAGGCCATCGACGTGCCACAGTTCACACCCGAGTTGCGCGAGCTGCTCCTGAAGAATGCCAGCCTCGACTTCGACTGGAGCGAGATCTCACCCACCATCTTCGGCGCTGTCTTCGAGAGCACCCTGAACCCGGAGACGCGGCGCAGCGGCGGAATGCACTACACCAGCATCGAGAACATACACAAGGTGATCGACCCGCTCTTCCTCAACGACCTCACCGCACAGCTCGACGACATTCTCACCGAGCGCGTGACCAACAAGCGACGCCGCCGGCTGCTCGACTTCCAGGAGCATCTGGCCGGGCTCACATTCTTCGACCCGGCCTGCGGCAGCGGCAACTTCCTCACCGAGACTTACCTCTCGCTCCGGCGCCTCGAGAACCGACTCATCAGGGCACTCTACGAAGGTCAGGCCATGTTTCTGGGCGGAGGGTTCCAGAACCCCGTCAGGGTGAGCATCAACCAGTTCTACGGCATCGAGATCAACGACTTCGCCGTCACCGTGGCCACCACGGCACTGTGGATCAGCGAGGCACAGATGCTGGCCGAGACCGAGAACATCGTGGCACATAACATCACCTTCCTGCCACTGCACCACTACCACGGCATACACGAGGGCAACGCACTGCGCACCGACTGGAGCACCATCATAGCACCCGAACGGTTGAGCTACATCATCGGAAACCCACCCTTTGTGGGATATACACAACAAAGTTTTGAGCAAAAACAAGATCTTATAAATGTCTGCCCTGAGTGCGGCAAAAATATAGATTATGTTGCTGGATGGTATTTCAAAGCGGCTCAATTGATGCAAAGTAATTCAAATATTCGTGCTGCATTTGTATCAACAAACTCTATCACGCAAGGTGAGCAAGTGCCAGTGATTTGGAAGCCATTATTCAATGAATATGGAATTCATTTTGATTTTGCCTACCGCACCTTCCGCTGGGACAGCGAGGCTTCGCTCAAGGCTCATGTGCACTGCGTGATTATCGGCTTCAGCTTGAACAACGGTGCTACCAAAACAATTTTCGACGGAACAAGCTGCATCGAGGCAAAGAACATTAACCCATATCTGCTTGATGCACCCATATTATTTATTGAGAAAAGAAAGAAAGCACTATCGGATATACCCGAAATGCTTAAGGGCAGCCAACCGACAGATGGAGGAAATTTTTATTTAACTGAAAAAGAAAAAGATGCGATATTGCTCCACGAGCCGCACCTAAAGCCATTAATTCGCCAAATTTTAGGTTCAGACGAATTTATAAACAACAAAAAGAGATATATTTTTTGGCTTAAAGGTGTTAGTCCATCAATTATAAGAAATTCTAAAGAACTTTCTAAAAGAATAGAAGCTATCAGAACTATGCGGCTATCAAGTCCCAAAGCCGCAACACGAAAAGCAGCCGACTCACCCACTCTTTTTCAAGAAGATAGACAACCTTCTAAAGGGAATTATATAATAGTGCCAAGCGTGTCGAGCGAGAGACGCAGATATGTGCCAATGGGATTTTTATCGGCTGAAACAATAGCAAGTAATCTTGTGCTGATTATTCCTGATGCGGGGCTGTATCATTTCGGGGTTTTAGAGAGCAACGTGCACATGGCGTGGATGCGCGCAGTGTGCGGCAGACTGAAATCAGACTACCGTTACAGCAAGGACATAGTGTATAACAACTTCCCGTGGCCCGAACCATCGCCCGAGCAGCGACAGCGCATCGAAGCCGCCGCACAGGCCATACTCGACGCACGCGCACGCCACCCCGAGGCAAGCCTGGCCGACCTCTACGACGAGCTAACCATGCCGCCCGAGCTGCGCAAGGCACACCATGCCTGCGACCGAGCCGTGATGCAGGCCTACGGACTGCCGGCAGCCATGACCGAGCAGCAGCTTGTGGCGCACCTCTTCGCACTTTACAGCAACCTGACCGGCAAGTAAACGAGCATAGAAGTTTTCGTCGAAGACCAAAAGCTTGTTTGCTCGTTTACCTTGTTCGGCCGGATTTGCAATC